>JAKORJ010000142.1 GCA_029777885.1 Bacillota bacterium
AGGAATCCCACCTGCTGAGAGGCGGGTATTAAAATCATAGGTGGACGGCATCATGGGATAATAAGCCCTCAATAGTGCATTGAGGGCTTATTATAAGACAAATGAACAATTTAAAGCAACCTGAAAATTTACGGTTGACAATCATACCAAAAATGTTATAATAATATTCGTCGCAAAAATGATGCGGAATGGTGTAACGGTAGCACATGTGACTCTGACTCACAGTGTCTGGGTTCGAATCCTAGTTCCGCAGCCATAATGCTCCCATGGTCAAGTGGTCAAGACACCGCCCTCTCACGGCGGTAACAGGGGTTCGAATCCCCTTGGGAGTGCCATTATATCCACAAGACTGTTAAGGTTTTGTGGATATTTTTTTTATTATGCTTCAAAATACTTAATATGAAAAAATATTGCTATCTAACCTGACTACAGAAGGGAAATCCTGGTGTGAGACTTGCAGACTTAGCGACCTGCCTGGATGCAGTCAAGATCTACGGTACACTGGACAGAGAGATCAGGGGGATATCCTATAATTCAAAGCTTACCGGGAAAGACTATATCTTTGTTGCCATTGAAGGCCTGAAGCATGACGGCCATAAGTATATAGACGATGCCCTGGGCAGGGGTGCCTGTGCTGTAGTGGTCAGCAAGGAGCCGGATAGACTGCCTGATGGCGCGACGGTGATCTGGGTAGCCGATACGAGGCTTGCTTTGAGCAGGCTTTCTGCCTGCTTTTACGGCTTTCCGTCAAAAAGCTTTGAGCTCATTGGCGTTACAGGCACCAATGGCAAAACAACCACAACATACCTGGTGAAATCAATCCTCGACCGTTCAAATCATAAAACCGGGCTAATAGGCTCGTTGGGCCTGTATATAGTGGATCATTTTGAAAGCACGACCCATACGACCCCTGAATCACTGGAGCTGCAGCAAATGTTCAGGAGAATGGCTGACATCGGCGTCAAAGCCTGCGTTATGGAGGTCTCGTCCCATTCGATCGAGTTAGGACGGATCAATGACTGCGATTTCGATATAGGCATATTTACAAACCTGACCCATGAGCACCTGGACTTCCATAAAACCATGGAGCACTACTATGAAGTGAAAAGGAAGCTGTTTTTCATAACGAGGGAAACCAACATCATAAATATAGACGATCAGTATGGGCGGCAACTGGCTGATGAGCTGTCGGAGGCAAAACAGTCTGTCGTGACCTATGGCATCTCCAATAAAGCAGATGTATATGCCAGGGACATTGTCCTGAAGGAAGGCGCCACCAGCTTTACCCTCGTGTCTTATGAAGGTGCCATTGAGATAGCTTCATACCTCCCGGGTAGGTACAATATCTACAACAGCCTGGCAGCAGCCGCCTGCTGCTTGAAGCTGGGTGCCGGCCTGGAAACGGTCAAACAGGGGCTGGAGTCTGTCAGGGGAGTCCCGGGCAGGTTTGAAAGGATCAATATCAGGGACAACATAAATGTCATCATCGACTATGCCCATACGCCCGATGGTTTCGTCCAGCTCCTCCAGACGGTGAGGAGCTTTGCGAAAGGCAGGATCATCATAGTGTTCGGCTGCGTCGGTGAGAGGGACAGGAGCAAGCGAAGCGTGATGGGCAGGATAGCAGCTGAGTATTGCGATTTATGCATACTGACAACGGACAACTGCCGCCTGGAAGACCCGGGCGAGATAATCGAGGAGATCAAGCGGGGGATCCCTCATGGAGCAAAATATATTGAGATCCTGGACAGGGCAGAGGCGATAAGATACGCGATCCTGAACAGCCGGGAAAACGATACGATCCTTATCACGGGCAAAGGGCATGAACGCAGGCAGATCATAGGCGATGAAGTCTTTTATTTCAATGAGGCGGAGATAGTGGAACAAGCCAGGAAGGAGCTCCTGAATATGGTGGTTACGACAGTCTAGTTTGACTGTCTTTTTAAATAAGTGTAAAATATAAGCAATAAGGGTGATGGAGGTTTGAATATGGATAAGGTAAGGATCGGGATTATCGGCATCGGCAGCATGGGCAGCATGCATGCAACCTACATATCAAAGGGCGACATACCGAATGCCGAGCTCACAGCCGTGTGCGACATAAATCCCGAAAGGCTCAAATGGGCCAAAGCAGCCCTGGGAGACAAGGTTAAGCTGTTTGACGACAGCAAGGCGTTTTTCGACTCACATGCCATGGACGCAGTCATGATCGCGACTCCTCATTATTTCCATCCGCCGCTGGCCATCGATGCCTTCAAGTCAGGCTACCATGTGCTCACAGAAAAACCGGCAGGCGTATATACCAAGCAGGTCAGGGAGATGAACGAGGCAGCAGCCAAAAGCGGCAAGGTTTTCGGGATAATGTTCAACCAGCGCACCAATCCCTTGTATCAAAAGGTGAGAGACCTGGTCAAATCCGGAGAGCTGGGTGAGATGAAGCGGACCATCTGGATCATAACCAACTGGTACAGGTCCCAGAGCTACTATGATTCGGGCGGCTGGAGAGCTACCTGGGCCGGAGAAGGCGGCGGGGTGCTCCTGAACCAGGATCCCCATCAGCTTGACCTGTGGCAGTGGATGTGTGGCATGCCTAAGAGGGTCCGTGCCTTTTGTGCATTCGGCAAGTATCACAACATCGAGGTCGAAGATGACGTGACGGCTTACGTGGAATATGAGAACGGCGCCACAGGCCTGTTCGTCACATCCACCGGTGAATCCCCGGGTACGAACAGGTTTGAGATCTCAGCCGACAGGGGCAAGCTCGTTGTTGAGGACGGAAAGCTGACCTTCTGGCGCCTGCGTGTCCCCGAGCGCCAGTTCAATGCCGAGTATAAGGGCGGGTTTGGCGAGCCGGAATGCTGGAAGTGCGAGATCCCGGTACACGGCACCTATACCGAGCACAGGGGCATTACCACCAACTGGGTGCAGGCGATCCTCAAAGGTACACCGCTGCTGGCACCCGGATACGAAGGCATAAAAGGCTTGGAGATCTCTAATGCCATGCACCTGTCAGCCTGGACGGATTCCTGGGTAGACCTGCCCATAGATGAGGACCTTTTCTATGAGCTGCTCCAGGAGAGGATAAAGACCTCTACATTCAGGAAGCCTGATGCTTCCGGTACCTTGAACGTGGAAGACACATTCTGAAAGAGTGCTGATAATAATTTAATGAGCGAGGAGGTTGCAAAATGGATAACCTTAGAATTGCTGCCCAAATGTATACCGTGCGCGAGTTCACCAAAACCCTTGAGGGCATTTATGAAAGCCTGAAAAAAATCAAGCAGGCGGGCTATGACGCGGTACAAACATCAGGGCTTGGGCCGATCGATGACCATGAGCTGAAAGCTATGACTGACGAGCTGGGACTTACGATATGTGCGACACATGTAGGATATGACGATTTGAAGGACAGGCTGGATGCCGTTATAGCCCAGCACAAGCTTTGGAACTGCAAGTATGTAGGGCTAGGGGCCATGCCCTTCAAGTACAAGGACAGCGCTGAGGGCTTCAAAACCTTTGCCAGGGAAGCATCCCAAATCGCTAAAGCTCTCAATGAGTCAGGCCTCAAGTTCATATACCACAACCACAGCTTCGAATTCGTCAGGTTCGACGGAGTATGCGGCATGGACATCCTGCTCAATGAGTGCGCTCCCGAGGTAGGCTTTGAAATAGACACCTACTGGGTCCAGCACGGCGGCGCTGATCCGATCCAGTGGATCAGGAAGGTCAAGGGCCGCATGGATGTAGTGCATTTTAAGGATATGGTCGTAGAAAAGGCTGACATCTGGGTAGCTCAGGCCATGGCTGAAGTAGGGGAAGGCAACCTGAACTGGCAAGGCATCATCGAAGCCTGCAAAGAGACAGGTGTCAAATGGGCAGCGGTGGAGCAGGATGTCTGCAAGCGGGACCCCTTCGAAAGCCTGGCCATGAGCAGGCAATATCTCAAGAAGATGGGCCTGTAGAGGATCTGACCACAGAAGCGTATGCGAATAATGGTTTGGGGGGTGCCATCTTGGAGAAGTATATTCTCGCGTTGGATCAGGGTACTACTAGCTGCCGGGCTGTCTTATACGACCGGCAGGGCCAAATAGCAGGCTCCAGGGCTAAGGAGTTCAGGCAAGTTTACCCAAAGCCCGGCTGGGTCGAGCATGACCCGGTGGAGATATGGGAATGCCAGCTGGGCGTTATGCGCGACCTGCTGAAGGAGAAAAGCATTTCCGCTGAGCAGATAGAGGCTGTCGGTATAACCAACCAGAGGGAAACGGTAGTTGTTTGGGAAAAAGCCACGGGCAGGCCTGTGACCAATGCCATCGTATGGCAGTGCCGCAGGACTGCATCGATTTGTGAAGAGCTCAAGCAGCGGGGCCTGGCTGATATGATACATAAAAAGACAGGCCTTGTCATAGATGCTTACTTCTCAGGCACAAAGCTCAAATGGATACTTGATGAGAGCCCTGGATTGAGACAAAGGGCCTATAATGGAGAGATCCTGGCAGGCACCATCGATACATGGCTCATCTGGAACCTGACAGGCGGCACAAGCCATGTTACTGACTATTCCAACGCATCGAGAACGATGCTGTACAATATAAGGGACCTATGCTGGGATGAAGACCTGCTTCGCATACTCGATATCCCGGCGGCCATCCTGCCCCAGGTAAAGCCCTCCAGCTGCTTGCTGGGCGTACTGGATCCGAGCATCCTGGGGGTAGAGATCCCAATCACCGGTACCGCGGGCGACCAGCAGGCCGCCCTATTCGGTCAGGTCTGCTTCAATAGGGGCGATGTAAAAAATACATACGGCACAGGCTGCTTTTTGCTCATGAATACGGGCGGAGATATCGTGTATTCCTCCCATGGCCTGCTCACCACGATAGCATGGGGCCTTGGCGGTACGGTAGAGTACGCCCTTGAAGGCAGCGTCTTTGTCGCCGGGGCAGCGGTCCAATGGCTGAGGGATGAGCTCAAGCTTGTCAGGACCGCTGCTGAAACTGAAACAGCTGCCCTGTCGGTTGGCGATACCAATGGAGTGTACATGGTGCCCGCCTTTGTCGGCCTGGGCGCGCCTCATTGGGATATGTATGCCCAAGGGGCGTTTTTCGGTCTGACCCGGGGCACGAACCGGTGCCACCTGATAAGGGCGGCACTTGAGTCCATTGCTTATCAGAGCAGGGACGTGCTGAGCGTTATGGAGAAGGACTCAGGCATCAGTTTCATGCAGCTTAAGGTGGATGGCGGCGCGTCCGCCAACAACTTCCTGATGCAATTCCAATCCGATATACTCGATACAGAAGTCATTCGGCCTGAAAACATCGAAACGACATCCATGGGAGCGGCTTTTCTTGCCGGGCTGGAAACAGGGTTCTGGAAGGACAAGGATGATGTACGAAGCATCTGGAAGGCGGACAGGGTCTTCAAGCCAGAAATGCCTAATGATGTGCGGATGAAAAAGCTGGAGGGCTGGAAAAGGGCTGTCGAAAGCTGTATCAGCTTCAGACAACCCTAAGCGTTACCAATGACAGGTCATTTGATCTGTTCCAGGTTTTTGAGGAGGATCTGGCCTTTTAGCTGGGCAAGGTTGATTTTCTCCTTGTCGATCATGTATGCAAAATCCTGAATAGCCGCATCGATTTTCTTGTTCAAAGCTTCATCCTTTTTCTGCATACGGGCCTTGGCAGTCTGCCAGGCTCTTCTCATATCCGCTATCAGGGCCTTGGCCTCGGGCCATTTATCTTGCTGCCCGTATAAAAGCATCTGCCTGGCCAGGAATTTCATTTTCTTGACCTCCGGCGGCTGCTTGTGCTTGTACAGGTTCATAAATTCCGGGTAGTAGGAGTAAAGCTCATTGGCAACAGACAGGGTCTCTTCTTCGGCGCGTGACATTATATGCTCCGTCAGGGTATTGAGCCTATCCTCAAAGCCGGAGATATCTTCCGGGGAAATCCCTTCCACTTCCGCGTCCGGTTCGAAGTTGTTCCAGGCGGTATGAATAGCCTCGACGGACTTTTCTATCTGGTTCCAGTCAAGCACAGGCATTTTGGGCTGCTCTGCCTGCTGCCCCTGCTGCTGGCCTTTTTCACCTTGCTGATTTTGACTCTGCTGCCCCTGGCCTTGCTGCTTCTGGTCTTGCTCATTCTGACCTTGCTGTTCATTTTGCCGGACTAGACCGCCTTGTTTTTCTACACCTTCGGCTTTTGAAGGCTTCATTTGTTCACGCTGTAGCTTTTCTCTTTCTTTCCTTATATCCTCGATGGATTTGATTATTTTTTCCGTTTCCTGTTCCATAAGGGTAAGGGCTTTTGGCGGGTCCTTTTTCCCGTCGGTTTGGGCGCTTTTTTGCTTAGGCCGTTTGAAAAGGGTGCAGCCTGAAAGAAGTACACAGGACAATATCATCAAAGCAATGCATCTTATTACCATGCATGGCCGTCGATTCATGCAGATCACCTCTGAAATATTATTCCCGTCGCCAATCCAATAATTCAGGCTGACAGCCGATAAGCCTGGCAGTTTCCGTATTTTTGAATGCTTGCACCAAAGCGCTTTATTATTGCAGAATTTTGTAATATAATAATCTATACAAGTGTGTATCTGTCAATTGGTTCAATTATTTACATGCATATAGGGGGCATTCAAGTGTCGTGCATTATCAAAACAGTGGATCTATCCCGTCAATTCAAATCAGGAAATGAAACTGTTGATGCCTTGAAGGACGTTAGTATTGAGATCCGGGAAGGGACCCTCACGATGCTCAGGGGAAGGTCCGGTTCAGGCAAGACCACGCTGATCAACCTGCTAGGCGCCCTGGATAAGCCTACAAGGGGTTACGTCTATTTCGACGGGGAGGAGATCACCCAGCTGCCTGAGGCTAAAAGGGACCTGCTTCGTAGGAACAAGATGGGCTTTGTGTTTCAGTCCATAGCCCTGATGCCCCTCATGTCTGCATACGAAAACGTGGAGTTTGCGCTTAGGATAGCAGGCTACAACAAAAGCAGAATGAAGGCCAGAGTCGAGGAATGCCTGTCGATAGTGAACCTCACCGGGAGGATGCATCACAGGCCCCAGGAGCTGTCCGGTGGGGAACAGCAACGCGTAGCTATAGCCCGGGCAATAGCTCACAGGCCCAAGGTCGTTTTTGCCGACGAGCCTACGGCTGAGCTTGATACCGGTATGGGCCGCCAGGTCATAAAGCTGTTGAAAAGCCTGACGGAAAGGGAAGGCCTGACGGTGGTCCTCACGACCCATGACCCCGACCTGCTGGAACTGGCGGATTGCGTTTATACCTTAGAGGACGGTATGATAATAAAGGAATAAGCGGAGGATATGAGCCTTGATACGTTGCGAAAACCTGGTCAAGATCTATAAGACGGCCGAGCTGGAGGTCATCGCCCTTCAGGGACTTGACCTGTCCGTGGAGGACGGAGAGGTGATGGCTATAATAGGCAACAGCGGGAGCGGGAAATCTACCCTGCTAAATATCCTGGGCGGCCTGGACAGGCCGTCGGCCGGTACTGTCATGGTGGACAACAAGGACCTGCTCAAGCTGACGGACCAGCAGCTGGTGAAGTATAAAAGGGAGACAGTCGGCTTTGTATGGCAGAACAATGCTCGCAACCTGATCCCATACCTGACTGCGCTGGAAAATGTCGAGCTCCCCATGATAATAAGCGGCAAAGCCAAACGCGACAGGGCTTTGGAGCTGTTGGACATGGTGGGGCTGTCCCATCGGCGCAACAGCAAGCTGAGCCAGTTGTCCGGCGGGGAGCAGCAGAGGGTCGCGATCGCCATTGCCCTTGCCAATAAGCCCAAGCTGCTGCTGGCGGACGAACCGACAGGCGCGGTGGATACCAGGACAGCTGACCAGATCCTGGACGTGTTCCGCGAGTTCAATAAAACATACGGCATCACCATTGTCATTGTTACCCATGACCGCAAGCTGTCCAGGAAGGTCGACCGGGTCGTCGCCATACGGGATGGAAGGACCAGCAGTGAATTCATCCGCAAGCGGAACAACTCGGAGGAGCCGGCCGAGGTACAAGCTGGCCTGAATGACATGGCAGCTGTGGAAGAAGATACCCACGAGGAACTCGCGGTGATCGATAAGGCCGGACGGGTCCAGATACCAAAGGAGTACCTGGAAGCCCTGGGGTTGCTGGGCAAGAACAAGATCAAGGTGGAGCTGGACAATAACAAGATCATCCTGGTCCCGCCGGAAAGCCAGGATATTACTTGAAAACAAAACTAAAATCATGATTGATAGCCAAGCTGCGATCAACTAAGTTAAACCAGAGCTATATTAAATAATAATAGCTGTTAATTATGATAGAAATTTAAAATAGTGAAGCCGCCTTTCAGGCGGCTTGCTTTTTGGATTATAACTGCATGGATGCCTTAGAACTTGTATATCTCAACATACTTCCTGAGCCTTTGAGCCAGCACATTCAACTCTTTAGCTGAATTGGTCATGGAGTTGATGATCTCCTTCTGCTCCTGGGTGCTTGCTGCTACCTGTTGGCTGGAAGCGGCTGCTTCCTCAGATACTGCAGATATGTTCTGGATGGCGTTGATGGCGTCATTCTTGCTCTGCTCCATGACTCTGGCTGCTTCAACGACCTGGTCTATCTTTTCCGATATAGTATTCATACCGTCTGCTATCTGCTGGAATGTGAGGATCGTATTGTCAACAGCCTGGGACTGCATTGTCATGACGCTGTGGGTATGTTCCAGGATCTCAGAGGCGTGGTCGGCTTCCTTTATGATGCCTTCCATGATACTTTCAATCTGGTCGGTCGCCCTCTTGCTGTTGTCAGCGAGCTTCCTGACCTCATCCGCGACAACTGCAAAACCGAGGCCTGCTTCGCCGGCCCTGGCAGCCTCGATAGCCGCATTCAAGGCGAGCAGGTTGGTCTGGGTGGCTATCGTGTTTATCGTTGTGACAAACTGGCCTATTTCTTTTGATTTGTCTATAAATGAGGTAATGAACTCGGAAACCTTTCCGGTCGTGCTCGTGCTTTCCTCATTGGCCTGTTTAAGTGAATTGATGGCGTCGATACCCTTTTTATTGAGCGCGATCATATCCTTGGAGGCCTCGGCAACATTGAATGAGTGCTCGGCAACCCTGTTGATCTGCTCGGACAAGCCCATGATCAGGTTAACGCCCTTTTCCGCCTCGGATGCCTGCTCGGAAGCCCCTCTGGCTATCTCGTTCATCGTCATTGATATATCATCGATTGAAGAGTTTACTTTTTCATAGTTGTTGCTGAACATATTAGAGGTCTCCAGCAACTGCCTGGACAGGTCGTTGAAGGTCGTCATTATATTGCGCAGGTCATCGATCATAGCCTTGAAGCTGGTGGCCACATCCTCCAGCCCCTCAAGCTCGGAAAGATCCAATACCTTTTCATTCAGGTCCTTGGCCCTGATCCTGTCCATAATATAGCTGGTCGATCTCATCCTGCGGTTGGAGGCATTTACCAATAAGGCAGTAACACCTAATAGTGAGCCCAGCATGAAAATCAAAAGCATTATGAATTGCGGTCCGGTCACCTTCCATTCAGGTCCGATTATCTGCCACAGGATCAATATTAGCGTTATACCGAAAATCGATACGAATAAAAACGGTTTTTTGAGAAATACCATAAGAAGCTTGTCTAACAGCGATTTATTCATAACATAACCTCCAGTAAGATTCTGTGTAAATTATAGCATTTTTCAAATTATTTAGTAAAGCGTTTTGACGGAAAATAAATAATTATGTATGATTGACGCATGTTGTATAATTGTATACAATTATACCGTATATAAATGCATATCAATATCTGTATGAACATATAAGGCAGGAGGTTTACTATGGGATACAACATAACGCAGAAAATAATCAAGAGTCATCTGGTATCCGGTTCGATGGTCCCGGGCAGCGAGATCGCAATAGCCATTGACCAGACCTTGACCCAGGATTCCACTGGGACGATGGCATATCTACAGTTTGAAGCAATGGGCGTGTCGAGGGTAAGGACAAAGAAGTCGGTGGCTTATATAGACCATAATACCCTGCAGCAGGGCTTTGAGAATGCAGACGACCATAAATATATACAGACAGTAGCTTCAAAGCACGGGGTATACTTTTCCAGGCCAGGCAACGGGATCTGCCACCAGGTCCACCTGGAGAGGTTCGGTAGGCCGGGCTGGACGCTCCTGGGCTCCGACAGCCATACACCGACCGCAGGAGGCATAGGCATGCTGGCCATAGGCGCAGGCGGCCTTGATGTTGCCGTTGCCATGGCAGGAGGGCCTTATCATCTGGCCATGCCAAAGGTATGCAAGGTTACGCTCAAGGGTAAGCTACAGCCCTGGGTATCGGCCAAGGACATAATACTGAGGATATTGATGCTGCTCAGCGTAAAGGGCGGGGTAGGAAAGGTACTGGAGTATGCCGGCCCCGGCGTGGCATCCCTGACTGTGCCTGAGAGGTCCACGATCACCAACATGGGTGCAGAGCTTGGCGCGACGACGTCGATCTTCCCCAGCGATGAGCAGACCAGGCTTTTTATGAAGGCCCAGGGCAGGGAGGAAGAATGGATGCCGCTGGCAGCGGATCCGGATGCGGTATATGATGAAGAGATCGAGCTTGACTTAAGCGAGCTGGAACCCATGGTTGCTAGGCCCCACAGCCCGGACAATGTAGTGCCTGTCAGTGAAGTAAAGAACCTTAAGATCGACCAGGTAGCGATCGGCAGCTGTACCAACTCGTCATACCTGGACCTGATGAAGACAGCCAGGATACTCAAGGGCAGGACCGTGCACCCGGATGTGAGCCTGGTGATCGCTCCGGGTTCCAAGCAGGTTTATACTATGCTTGCAAAGAACGGCGCTCTTGCTGATTTGATAGAAGCAGGGGCCAGGATCCTGGAGTCAGCCTGCGGCCCGTGCATAGGCATGGGTCAGGCGCCGGCGTCAGGGGCTGTGTCTTTGAGGACCTTCAACCGCAACTTCTATGGCAGAAGTGGGACCCTGAGTGCTCATGTATACCTTGTGAGCCCGGAAGTGGCTGCGGTTTCAGCCTTGACCGGTGTCCTGACTGATCCCAGGGAGTTTGGCGAGCCGCCAATGATCGACCTTCCTGAATACTTCCTGATAAATGACAACGGCATAATCCCGCCTGCAGAGGATCCGGACAGCGTTGAGGTGGTAAGGGGACCAAACATCAAGCCGTTCCCCATAAACAAGGAGCTGCCTGGTGAAGTTAAAGGGACAGTGCTCCTGAAAATGGAGGACAACATCACCACGGACCATATAATGCCGTCTAATGCGAAGCTACTGCCATTCAGGTCCAATATACCTTACCTTTCGGATTACTGCCTGACGCCGGTGGACAGCGAGTTCCCGAAACATGCAAAGGAAAAGGGCGGCGGTTTCCTGGTA
Source organism: Bacillota bacterium (assembly GCA_029777885.1). Lineage (GTDB taxonomy): Bacteria > Bacillota > Clostridia > Caldicoprobacterales > DTU083 > JAKORJ01. Next base: position 11,419 of record JAKORJ010000142.1, read on the forward strand.
GCCGGACACAATTACGGCCAGGGCTCGAGCCGCGAGCATGCTGCCCTGGTACCTCTTTACCTGGGCATCAAAGGCGTGATAGCCAAGTCCTTTGCCCGTATACACAGGTCAAACCTGATAAATTCCGGCATATTGCCGCTTGTATTCAGCGATGAGGCGGATTATGACAAGCTCAACCAGGGGGACGACCTGGTGATCGAGGATGCTGATTCCCAGGTCAAAGCCGGTGAAGTGATAGAAATCAAAAATCTGACCAAGGGTGTAACTATAAAGGCTGTACTAAGGCTCTCGCCCAGGGAGAAGGAGATCATACTCGCAGGCGGGCTGCTCAATCTTACACGGAAAGCTGCAATAGAATAGGCTTATGCGAAAAAAGGCTGTTCAGGAGGTAATAAAGTGGATTTCAGGTTGAAAGCTCCCTCTCATTCCGATGAATCGTCCCTGCGCCAGCAGGTTTTCAATCACATCCTGGAAGCGGTATTGAGCGGCAGATTCAAGCCCGGTGAACCCCTGATCGAGCTCAAGCTGGCTGAGGAGCTCGGCGTCAGCAGGACTCCGATACGGGAAGCCCTGAGGCAGCTTGAATATGAGGGACTTGTGTCGTCCATACCGAACAAAGGGGTCATCGTTAACGGCATTTCGGAAACTGACATCGAGGAAATATATGCTATCAGGGAATTGGTTGAAGGCCTGGCGGTGAAATGGGCGGCAGAGCGCATTAGTGAGCAGCAGCGTCGCGATTTGGAAGAGACCTTCGAGCTGATGTGCTTTTATACAAGGAAAAAGGACTACCAGCAGCTCGCTAAATACGATGCCAGGTTCCATAACCTGCTCTTTGATTCCTGCCAAAGCAAGGTGCTCAGGCATATCCTGCGTATGCTGATGCGTTATGTTGAGCATGCCAGGATCGGGTCATTCAGGGTGACTGAGCGGGCGGAGCAGGCCCTTGAGGAGCATAGGGCGATCCTCGAGGCGGTGCTGGAGGGCAGCGCAGAAAAAGCCCGCGACCTCATGACCATGCACATAAAAAATGCCCTGGTGAATCTTATGGAGCAGAGAAAGGTCAGTGAGAAAAGAGATCAGGCTAAGGAAAGGGATCAGGCATAGATCATTGGGATCTATGCCTGATCCTCCTGCAGCATGAGCCATTCGTTATATTTGTCATCCAGGTCAGATTTGGTGTTGTTGTATAATTGCTGTATCTCGAGCATCCGGTCTACGTTGTTATACAGGTCCGGACTGCACATTTCCGCTTCACGGGACTTTAATTCCTGTTCAAGAGACCTTATTGATTCCTCCAGGTCCAATAGGAGCTGTTTGAAGGCTTTCTTTTTCTGCCTTTCAAGCTGCTCCTTTTTTCTTTGCTCCTTCAGCGCGGTCTTGGTCATTGCAGGCTCTTTTTCGGCTTCCAGGTGCTTCAGTTCCTCAAGGTAAGCCTTTTTTGCGATATAATCGTCATAGTTGCCCTGGTACTCCGTTACTGACATATTTTCCAGCACCAGGATGCGGTTTGCGATCTTGTTTAAAAAATATCTGTCATGAGATATGACCAGGATCGAGCCGTCATATTCGCTGAGAGCATTCTCCAGCACTTCCTTTGAAGCCATATCGAGATGGTTCGTGGGCTCGTCCAGGAGCAGGAAATTGTTCTGGGCTAGCATCAGCTTGGCGAGGATGACCCGCCCCCGCTCACCGCCGCTTAAGGAACTGATCGTCTTGAAAACATCGTCTCCCCTGAATAAAAATAAGGCCAGGGCATTTCTGATCTCCCCGGTAGTCAGGTGGGGAAAAGCTCCGATCAGCTCGTCCATCAGGGTGTTTGTCGGATCCAGGCTGGTCTGCTCCTGGTCATAATAGCCAATATCCACTCCAGTGCCAAAGCGTATTTCTCCCTTAAGCGGAGCAAGCCTGCCCAAGAGCAGCCTGAACAGGGTCGTCTTGCCCGTGCCGTTTGCCCCGATTATGCCGACCCTGTCGCCCTTCTCCATCCTGAAGGATACGTTTTCGAACAGGCGGTTATTGCCAAAGGCCATGCTGAGCCCTTCGACTGAAAGCACATCGCGGCCGCAATGGTTTTTTGCCTTGAAGGACATGCGGATTTCCTCGGTGTATACCGGTTTTTCAACCAGGGTCATCTTAGCCAAAGCCTTCTCACGGCTTTCTGCAGCCCTGATGCTTTTTTCCCGGTTATAGGACCTGTACCTGCGGATTATGGCTTCCTGCCGTTCAATCTCCTTTTGCTGGAGCTTGTATTCCTTCTCCTGAAGCTCGACCTGCAGCCGTTTCTTTTTATGATATTCCGAATAATTGCCGGTAAAGACCTGGCCCTTGCGGTTCTCGATCTCCAATATGGAATCACAGACCTTGTCAAGGAAATAACGGTCGTGGGAAATGATCATCACAGTACCGGAGTAGCCTTTCAGAAAATCCTCCAGCCACTGCATTGCATCCAGGTCCAGGTAGTTGGTCGGCTCATCCAGCAGTAGGATCTCAGGCTTTTGCAGGAGGAGCCTGGCCATTGCGACCCTGGCCTTCTGGCCGCCGCTTAAGTGGCTGACTGGCTTTATATATTCTTCCTGAGAGAAGCCCAGCCCGGTCAGGACACCGCGAATCAGGCTTTCATACCTGTAGCCGTTTTTCGCTTCGAATTCTTCCAGCAGCCCAGCGTACTCATCTGCCAACTTTTTATACTCAGGGCTGCCGGTGTCTTCATACCTGGAAATATCTATTTCCAGGTCTCTGATCCTCTTTTCCATATCCAAAACAGGCTCAAAGACCTTAAGCAGTTCATCCCAGACCGCAAGGTCCGACTCGACCGAGCTGTTTTGCTCCAGATAGCCGATAACCGCCCCTTTGGCCTTGTATACGCTGCCGCTGTCAGGAGCTATCGAGCCTGTTATTATCCTGAAAAGGGTCGTTTTGCCGGAGCCGTTCGGGCCTACCACCCCCATGCGGGCTCCTTCCGTCACTGAAAACGTGATCCCGTCCAATACCAGGTCTATGCCAAATGATTTGCTGATGCCATCGCAAGCCAGTATGATCATTGAATTCTCCTTGTGTTTCATTATTATTACTATATAATAATAGCAAAAACCCCCGGGAATGAAAAGCGCAACGGCTTTGCCCGTTATCACATGCTGTTGACAGGCATTGTATATGAATAGTATAATTTTGTTAAAAGATTGTCATATTGAGGGAGGTTTCCAAATGGCGAAGAATGGCAGTTATGTGTCGGAAGCAGTCATACGTCGCATGCCGAAATACTACAGGTACCTGGAGGACCTGGAAAAGAGCGGGGTAGAAAGGGTTTCCTCCAAAGAGCTCAGCCAACGCATGGGATTGACCGCCTCACAAATCAGACAGGACTTCAACTGCTTCGGCGGTTTTGGCCAGCAGGGTTACGGTTACAATGTTTCGGACCTGAAGCGGGAGATCATGAAGATCCTGGGCTTGGACAGGACATACAATGTGATCATCGTTGGAGCCGGCAATATAGGCCAGGCCCTGGCCAACTACACTGGCTTTGAAAAAGAAGGGTTTTTTATCAAAGCGCTGTTTGATATCAATCCAAAGCTTATCGGCATGTCTATCAGGGATATCATGATATATGACCTGGACAGCCTTGAAGATTTCCTTGAAAAGAATCCGATCGATATAGCTGTCATATCTACGCCAAAGGATAAAGCGCAGGAAGTAGCCGACAGGCTCACGGCAAACGGCATCAGGGGCATATGGAACTTTGCCGCCGTAGATGTAGCGGTTCCCCGGGGCGTTATTGCTGAAAACGTGCATTTGAGCGACAGCCTGTTTACATTGTCATTCCGCATCAGGGAAAGCCTCGACTGAATAATAAATGATAAAGCTTATATCAAAAAGGACTTGCAGGCTATAGTTGCTGCAGGTCCTTTCTTAATTATGCTTGTCCCGATATTATGTACAGATGGATGCTGATACAGGGATATGGCATTAGCGGATATTTTGCAGTACAATGTTGTATAACGAACAGGAAAAATCTATATAGGGGTGACATAATGCTATATCCTTTATTTTTTGAACCCGTACACAAGGAAAGGATCTGGGGCGGTACTGCGCTTGCAGACAAGTACAACAGGGATCTGGCCGGCCGGCGGATCGGCGAGAGCTGGGAGGTATCCTGCCATGAACACGGGACCAGTGTTATCAAAAGCGGTCCGCTCAAAGGGCTGAGCCTGCCGGACGCGATCAGCAGGTACGGGAAAGATTTGCTGGGCTTGAGCATATATAATGAAAGGTACAGGAAATTCCCGCTGCTTATTAAGATATTGGATGCGGCAGACGTACTGTCCGTACAGGTCCATCCTGATGACAAATATGCGATGGAAAATGAGGGCGGTGAGCTGGGCAAAACTGAGATGTGGTATGTCATTGATGCAAAGCCCGGGGCTCGGCTCGTATATGGCCTTAAGCCGGGCGTTGATGCAGTTGCCTTTGAAAGCGCCATAAATGCGGGCAGGCTCAAGGACTGCCTCAACGAGCTTGAGGTCAAAGCCGGGGATGTTGTCTACATACCGGCGGGCATGGTCCATGCCATTGGTGAAGGCATACTCATCTGCGAGATCCAGCAGAATTCCGATACCACCTATCGTGTGTATGACTGGGACAGGGTCGATGCAAACGGGCAGCCGCGTGAGCTTCATCTGAAAAAGGCCTTGGATGTCATAGATTATGGCAACAGGTACTCGCGGGGCAAGCTGAAAGGCCTAGAGCTCCGGGAAGAGGGAGGCACAAGGACAATATACACGGCCTGCGATTATTTTGCAATGGAAAAGCTAATGGTGAGCGGCAGGCTGTCCCTTCATATGGACGGCAGGCGCTTCCAGACCCTGACCTGCATAGAGGGTAGCGGGGAGATCATTTATAGGGATGGGAGAGCAAGGCTGGAGCCGGGGAGCTCTTGCCTGGTGCCGGCAGTGATGAGTGAATTCGATATAGAAGGCAGTTGTATAGTCATACGGGCTTATGTCCCTGACAAGGCCGAAAACATAATAAAGCCCTTGTTGGCAAAGGGATTCAGCCGTAACGACCTTAAGAAGATAGCGGGATTGCTTGATTGATGTACTTTCATGGGTGTATATAAATAGCAGGCGATACTGCTGTAAAGGAGAAGGTAATGACTGATAGGGAAGATTACAGGAAATTCATAGAGGGTGAATATGAGGTACTGGAAGAAAGGGACTACCAGGATCCATATGACCATTATGATTACAGGTACAGGGGCGGCTATTTTGAGACCGATCCATATCCGCCCTATGTGACATACCTGCTGCTTGGACTGAATATAGCCGCCTACCTTATAATGACCGGGACTGGCCTGCTCTTTGGGCTTAACCAGACAAAACAGCTGATCATATTCGGCGCGAAGGTCAACGAATTGATTGCCTATGGTCAATACTGGAGGCTATTGACTGCCATGTTTTTACATATAGGGATCATGCACCTGTTTTTCAACTCCTACGCCCTTTTCGCATATGGTCCGACGGTTGAGAAGCTTTACGGAAAGCTCAAATTTGCCTTGGTATACCTTGTTTCCGGCCTAACGGGCAGTTTGTTCAGCTACGTATTCAGCCCTTATCCGGCAGCTGGGGCCTCAGGCGCCATATTCGGGCTTATGGGATCCCTCCTTTATTTTCGCCGGCGCAGGAAGGACATTTATCAAAGGGTATTCGGCCCCCGCCTTATGATAATCATCGCCATAAACCTTTTTTATGGGTTTGTACAGCCGGGGATAGACAACTGGGGCCATATCGGCGGGCTGGTGGGCGGCTACCTGGTCGGCAACGCAACAGGCTTGTACAAGGAGAGGGACTCTGGTATAAAGAGGCTGCTCTTCTGGTTGCTGATAATTGCCCTGTTTGCTGCTGGCTTGTATTACGGCCGCCTTAAATACAGGGTGTATATACCCAATGTGCTTTAGCCGGATCGATCAGGTATTGTTTCAATCCTAAGATATTTCCAGATATTTTAAATAATTGATCATGGAGTTGAGCCTATGTCCAAAGTCGCAATAGTGAAATGTGCAGATTACGATCCCCAAACTGTATATGCTTCATTATCAAAGAGCCTGGAATTGCTGGGAGGAATAGAAAAATACATAAAGCCGGGCATGAAGGTGCTGCTCAAATGCAACCTTTTGATGAAAAAAAGGCCCGAGGAAGCAGCGACGACCCACCCGGAGGTGGCGGCCGCCCTGGCACGGGCAGTCAAGGAAGCTGGAGCCTACCCCATTATAGCTGACAGCCCGGGGGGCTTGTACACCACGTCAGCCCTCAAAGGAGTGTACAGGGCATGTGGGATGGAAGAGGTGTCCGGCAGGGACGATATTGAGCTCAATTATAACGTGGAGACGCTCGATGTATGCCACCCGGAAGGCAAAATCGTCAAGCACCTGACAGTCATAAAGCTCCTGGAGGAAGTTGATGCAGTCATATCCGTGTGCAAGCTGAAGACCCACAGCCTGGCCCTGTTCACCGGGGCGGTAAAGAACCTTTTCGGAGTGATACCCGGCACCGCAAAGGCCGAGTACCACCTGAGGATGAAGAGGATCGAGGACTTCTCCGATATGCTGGTCGATATTACGACCTATGTGAAACCGGTGCTTTCCGTCATGGACGCAGTCGTCGGCATGGAAGGGGACGGGCCCTCTGCGGGGACGCCTCGTAAAGTAGGCGCTATCCTTGCCAGCGCCAGTCCCTATGCCCTTGATGTCGTGGCTGCCTCAATGATAGGCATTGATACCGGCAGGGTGTGGACGATCCAAAGGGCTAAGGAGAGGGGCCTCTGCTCGGACAAGCTCTCTGATATCGAGTTGCTGGGTGACAGCTTCGATGAGCTGTATATCAAGGATTTCAAGATCCCGAAACACAAGGAAAAAAACCCTATAGAAAGGTATGTCAGCGGAAACAGCAGGATAGCCCGTTTTGTCAGGTCCAGGTTCGGCCCCAGGCCGGTATTTATCCATTCCGGCTGCATAGGCTGCCGCGATTGTGAGCGCAACTGCCCGCCTAAGGCGATCGAAATAGTGAACAACAGGCCTAATGTAGACCTGGAAAAGTGCATAAGGTGCTACTGCTGCCAGGAGCTGTGCCCTAAAAAGACCATAGTGATCAAGCAAAACTGGCTGTTCAGGGTATTCAGATAGAAGGCACGCTAAAGCCGCAGGCAGCCAGGAAGCGGTTGAATGCCCTCCGGCCTTGCGGATCGGTCTTATAAACCCCGGCGTCCTGCAGTACCCGCAGGCACTTGGCGCCTACCTCATCCCTCAATATCGCTTTGGCCCGGTCCGGGCTGTTGGAGCTGCCATATTTATCAATAAGCTGCCTGAGCCAGATGAAATGGTGGTTCAGGGGATGGCCATCATTGGATAGGCTGTCCGGGTCTGATTTCTCTCCCGTCAGGTAATGCATAAGCTCCTCCAGCTCATTCCTGAGCCGGCCGGGCAGTATGAAGAGCCCCATGACCTCTATGAGCCCAATGTTCTCCTTCTTTATATGATGGAGGTCTGCATGGGGATGGAAAATGCCCAGGGGATGCTCATCGCTGGTTCGGTTGTTCCTGAGCACAAGGTCCAGCTCGTACCTGCCGTCCTTTTTCCTACGGGCGATCGGCGTTAGCGTGTTATGGGGAGTCATGCTGCCGTCGCTGCTTTTGGTGTAGGCGGCAATACCACATGAGCTGTCGGAATACTCCCTCCATTTGCAGAGGATGTCATAGGCAAGCTCAGCCAGGAGCGCCTTTGACCTGCTCCGAAGCCTTAAGACTGACATAGGCCACTTGACGACTTCAGCCTCGATCCCAGGGTTATCCTTGTATTCAAGAGCGTATTCCGCTCCGGCCTTTTCCATGGGGAATACATAGCGGCCGCCCTGGAAATGGTCATGGTTCAGTATGGACCCGCCTACGATGGGCAGGTCAGCATTGGAACCTATAAAATAGTGGGGGAACAGGTCGATGAATTGAAACAGCCTGTCAAAGGTCTCCCTTGTCAGCTTCATGGGCATGTGCCGCTCGCTCAGCACTATGCAATGTTCATTGTAGTATACATAGGGGGAGTATTGGAAATGCCATACTTCGCCGCACAGCTCAAGGGGCAGGGTCCGAAGGGTATGACGCGCAGGGAAGTTTATCCTGCCCGCATACCCGGTATTCTCCACACAGAGCATGCATTTCGGATAGCCTGACTGGGGCGCATTTTTCAGAGCCGCGATCTCCTTTGGATCCTTTTCCGGCTTGGTTAGATTGATGGTTATCTCAAGGCTCCCAAAGGGGCTGTCCGAGTTCCATTTGATGTTCCTGTTTATCCGGTCCATGCGGATATAGTTGGATTTGATGCACAGGTGATAAAAATAATCGGTTGCTGCTTCGATCCCCTTTTCCTTCCATATGGATCTGAAGCTTTTTTCTATCTCCGAAGGCTTGGACATGAAAACCCCCATTATGCGGGTGTCGAGCAGATCCCTGTGGGTGAGGGTGTTTTCAGTCAAAATGCCTTTCTCCAGGCAATAATCAAGGAGCTTCTCCAGTATGGGCGCGGCGTACTCAGGCATATCATCAGGGCATGCCGTGATTTCAGTATTCTCGCCCGGATCATTTATGGCCAGCAGCTCCATGAGCCGGTTGCGCGTATAATCGATATCCAGTTTATCAATAAGCCCGTTATAAAGGGCGTAGCCGATCAGCTCATTTATAAGTGCAGGACCACGGTCGATGCTTTTGTCCATAGAAAACACTTCCTTCACAAGTTGTCTATTCCATTATATTAGCACAGGGCTGAAAATCAATTCAATATTGCGGCATATGCATGAGATTTTGCAAAGCTTGCTCCATTCATATGAGATAATTGTAATAAAGTCGGAATACAGGTATAATTGATTAGGATTTCATATTAAGGTGTTCTTCGTTAATTACTAAATACACAGGGAGAGATACAGATGTCGAACGAAAACAAGCTGCAGAGTCTGCTAAGCGGTAAGGCCGCAAAGGAGCTGTTTGCAAAGCTTTATGGCAGCGATACCGCTGTAGTTGAGGCCCAGATAAGCAGGTACACAGGTCTTATAAAGGATTTTATGCTCAAGTTCCCTGAAACCAGGGGAGATGTCCACCTGTTCAGCACCTCGGGGCGGACTGAGATAGGAGGCAACCACACAGACCACAATCACGGCCGGGTACTGGCAGCCGCAGTGAATCTTGACTCCATAGCCGCCGCAGAGAAGAATGACACTAATACCATAGTGCTTTACTCCCGAGGCTTTTCAGGCGTATTCAGGGTCGAGCTTGACAGCCTGGAGCCAAGGGAAGAGGAACAGGAAACAACAACAGCCCTTATAAGGGGCATCGCATCGAGGTTCAGGCAATTGGGCTACAATATAGGCGGTTTCAACGCATATATCGCAAGCGACGTCCTGAAAGGCTCGGGCCTGAGTTCCTCCGCCTCAATAGAAGTGCTGGTGGGGACCATCATGAGCGCCCTGTACAATGAGGGCTGTGTAGACCCCAAGGAACTGGCAAAGATCGGCCAGTACGCGGAAAACGTATATTTCAACAAGCCCTGCGGCCTGATGGACCAGATAGCGTGCGCGGTAGGCGGCTTTGTTGCCATAGATTTCAAGGATACCGAAAACCCGGTCGTGAACAAGATAGAATTCGACCTGGCCAAAGCCGGTTATAGCCTGCTGGTGGTCGATACCGGTGGCAACCATGCGGACCTTACCAGGGATTATGCTGATGTGCCGCGGGAGATGAAAAGCGTGGCTGCCGCTTTCGGAAAAACCGTGCTGCGCGACCTGTCAGTGGACAAAGTGCTGGCTGATATCCCGGCTCTCAGGCAGAAGGTCGGTGACAGGGCCATACTCAGGGCGCTGCACTTTTTCTCGGATAACGAGCGGGCCGCCGCCCAGGCCGAAGCCCTTAAAGCAGGGGACTTCTACGCTTTCCTTGAGCTGGTGAATGAGTCGGGCAGCAGCTCATGGCGTCTGTTGCAGAACGTATATACTAACCAGAACCCTGCCGAGCAGGGCGTCACCCTGGCTCTTGCCATAACCGAGAGATTTATCAGGCAAAAAGGCGCAGGTGCATGCAGGGTCCACGGGGGCGGGTTTGCCGGGACGATCCAGGCTTACATCAGGCACGAAGATGTGAATGAATATGTTTCAGTCATAAACAGGATATTCGGTGACAGAGCGACCACAGTGCTTGGCATCAGGCCCTATGGGACACTGCACCTGAATCCGTTGTTGGACGAATAAGCTATAAGCGCGGGACCTTAAAGGGTCCCTTTTTCAACGGCTGATCCGGCGTAACAGGCACTCTTCCTGGGAACCATATATAAAAATGAGCAGACAGGAGAGTGAAATATGCGTACGGAAAGAAAGGTCAAGGAATCGATCGTCGCCATATCGGAAAAGGGAGGCACTGAGGGCAATGCGCTCCTGGCAGCCCTTTCCATGCTGCCTGTGGACAGGATCATTTCAGCTAATGACGTAGTCGTCATAACCCCAAACTGGGTAACAAGCGAACTGCCGGAGCAAGGGACTGTAGTCGGTCCTGATACCTTAAGGCAGCTTGTCAGGTTCGTCAAGGGCTTTGGTCCTAGTAGGACAGTTGTGGCCACAGGATCCGGCGGCCGGCCCACGCCTGAGGTGATGAAATATAACGGCTTTGACAGGGTCATACAGGATGAGGGCGTTGAATTTGTCGATCTGAACTACGGTCCTTATGTTGAAATCGAGCTTAATCATGCTTACCCGTCCAAAACCAAGATAAACAAGCTGATAGAAGAGCTGACGGTGCTGATCTCATTTAGTCAGTTGAAGGTCCACTCGGAGGCCACCGCTTCCATGACTATCAAGAATATTGCCCTCGGTTGGCCTCCTGCGGAGATCCATGGTTTTCCCAAAAAGAACCTGGGCATCCATGAAGACCTGCATGGATTTATATATGCCATGGCTGAAAAAATACCGGTTGATCTGGCAATCCTCAGCGCGGACAAGGCTATGGTGGGTTTTGGCCCTTCCGGAGGCAAGCCGGTCTCCGCAGGCATGGTCATAGCCGGGACCGATCCTGTCAGCGTAGATACGGTCGGTGCAAGGCTGCTCGGCTACTACCCCCAGGCCATAAACTATCTCTACCGTCTTATGAAGGCCGGGGTGGGTGTGGCCGACATACAAAAAATACAGCTCAAGGGCTTGTCCTTGGAAGAAGCCATTACCAAATTCACCACAGCGGCATATGACCATCCGATTTCCATGAAATGAAAACCGTTTAGAAAGCTGCGAGCAGGTATCAATAAAGGATTCTTTTCGCGCATGTAGAATAACACAATGTCGGAAGGTGGTGAAAAGAAGTGGAGCGGGTGATCTTTCTCGTAGACATGAACGCCTTTTTTATTGGCTGTGAAACGGTCAGAGACCCGTCTCTCAAAGGGATACCTGCCGCAGTCGCCGGTGACCCCAAAAACCGGTCGGGGATAATACTTGCAGCCAACTATGAAGCGCGCAGCTTCGGAGTCAGGACGACCATGACTATATATGAGGCCTTGAGATTATGCCCAGGTCTTAGGCTTGTACCTCCGGATCATGAATATTACGAACAGGTCTCGAATAAGATTATGAAGGTACTGTCATCCTACACGCCGGTGATGGAGCAAAACAGCATCGACGAGGCCTGGCTGGACATGACCGGATGCGAACCCCTTTTCGGGAAACCCCTTGAGGCAGCGCGCAGGATCATGGATGACCTATATGGCAACTATGGCCTGATGTGCTCGATAGGGATCTCGGAAAACAAGTTTCTGGCAAAGATGGCCTCAGAAATGAAGAAGCCCATGGGCATCACAGAATTGTGGAAAATCGACATCCCCCACAAGCTGTGGCCCATGCCGGTCGACAAGATGTACGGCATCGGCCGGCAGACCACCGTGAAGCTCAACGGGCTGGGCATTGAAACCATAGGGCAGCTGGCGCACTTCAGCGAAAGCCTGCTGGTTGAAAGGTTCGGGAAATACGGCCTGGAGATGCACAGGCTGGCGAACGGCATCGATGACTCCCCTGTCAGGCCCCATGGGGAAACTGAAATAAAGTCCATAAGCCGTTCGACTACTTTGAGCGAGGACATAACAGATATAGAATACGCAAAGCGGGTCCTGCTCAGCCTGGCGGACGAGGTAGGTATGGCAGCCCGGAGGCACGACAAAAAGGGGAATACGGTCCATATCACTTTAAAATATTCCGATTTCAAGACCATTACCCGCCAGATGAAAGTAGCTCCCACCTGCCTGACAAGGGATATATATGAAGCAGGCAGGAGGCTGCTTGAAGCCAACTGGGACAAACGTCTCCCTGTCCGTCTTCTGGGTATAGGCCTGAGCGGTTTTGAGGCAGGCGCCCAGATCTCCATTTTTGAGGACCTGGCTGGTTACAGGGATGACAGGGAGGAGATCCTTGAAAGGACTGCCGACAAGATCAGGCACAAGCATGGTCGGTCCGTACTGAAGCCTGCCTCGTTGCTGCAAAAAAACGACATAAAACAGTAAAGGCTATATTTTTTTTGTAATCATATGTAAATATATAGTATAATCAATATGCAATAATATATGTATCATTAGGGGGTTACTTATGAACAAGGTTAAGATCTTTACTGACAGCACAGTGGACCTGACAAAGGATCTGGTTGAGAAGTACGAAATAGGAGTCGTGCCCTTATACGTAAATATCGAAGATGCAAGCTACCTTGACGGGATCGAGATAACGACTGCGGACCTTTACAGGATAGTTGATGAAAAGCAGACGCTGCCCAAGACATCGACCGCACCTGTTACGGATTTCGTTGACGCCTTTACACCGTGGATAAACGACGGTTATGATATCATTTTTATGGGAGTCTCATCCAAGCTGTCATCAACATATCAGACAGCGGCACTGGCAGCCAGGGAGTTTGATGAAGGAAGGGTGACCCTGGTAGATTCCCTGAGCCTTTCGACCGGTACTGCCTTGCAGGTGGTAAAAGCCGCAGAATTGGCAAAGGCCGGTTTGGATTCAAAAACCATAGCCGGGATCGTATCAGAAATAACGCCCAGGGTCAGGGCGAGCTTTATTATAGATACCCTCAAGTATCTGCACATGGGTGGCAGATGCAGCGCTATCCAGCTTCTGGCGAGCAATGTGCTGAAGATCCATCCCCAGATCATCGTAAAGGACGGCGCGATGATAGTGGGCGCCAAGTTCCGCGGAAAGTGGAAGAACTGCCTGGACAACTACTATGAGGTCACGGTGGGGGATGGCTCACAGATCGATCCCGAGCGGGTATTCATCACCCATTCAAAAAACCAGGAGACCGCTGAGTACTTCAAGCAGCGCATGGAGAAGGAGCTGAACATAAAGGAGATCCTGATCACGGAAGCAGGCACGGTTATCTCCAGCCACTGCGGCCCTGGCACGATAGGCATTTTGTACATTGAAAAATAATAGGCTTGCCTGACAGCCTGACAAAATCCTGCCGCGTCATTTTTTTACCAATGGGCACATAGGTATTTAAAAAGGGGCGTGAGCAGGATGAAACTGGGTTTTGCGCAGATAAAAAGCTGCAGTAGTTACGAGGAGTATATGGAGCAATCCATAGACTTTATATATCTTGCAGGCAAGCTTGGCCTCAACCTGGTTTGCTTCCCCGAGATGCACCTTTCCGACTTCTTTTTGCACAAAATGGCCAGCTCTTATCCCTTTCAGCAGGCCGAGGGGATACCCGGTCCGACCGTTGAAAGGTTCCAAAGGCTGGCCAGAGAGCTTAACATAGCGGTGATACTCAACTATACAGAGATCTTTATCCATGATTTTTACAACGCCTCGCCGGTCATTGACAGCACAGGCAAGATCCTGGGCGTGTCCCGGATGGTGCATGTCCCCCAGGTCGAGGGTTATTATGCCCAAAGCTACTTCATGCCCGGCTGCGGAGACTTCCATGTATATGAGACGCAGTACTGTCGGGTAGGGGTCCTTATTTCCTTCGACCGGCATTATCCCGAAGCTGCCAGAGCCCTGGCAATACATGATGCTGATATCATCCTGATCCCAGGCTACCTCTATGCCGGAGACGATCTGGATATTTACGAGGCTGAGATAAGGACAATCGCTTATCAGAACTGCGTTTATGTAGGGATGTGCAACCGTGTGGGATTCGAGGACGGCGTACGGCATATGGGAGGAAGTATCCTAGCCGGCCCCGACGGGAAAATAATAGTGAGGGGCTCGGACCAAAGCGAGTTGGTCGTAGCGGAGATAGATATAGACTATGTCAGGGAAAAGCGTAAAAAAAGCCCATACCTGACGCTGCGCAGACCAGATGAGTACCTCCACATCATAAAGCACGGATGATTTAAGTCGCAAGCAATTTTACCAATGAAAGCAGGAGCGGACATGCCGTTGAACATTGTATTGGTTGAACCTGAGATACCACAGAATACAGGCAATATAGCGAGGACCTGTGCGGCAACAGGCACTGTTTTGCACCTGGTGAAGCCATTGGGCTTTTCCGTTGAGGACCGTTACCTAAAGCGGGCAGGGCTGGATTACTGGAAATTCGTTGATATCCGGTACTATGAATCCCTCGATGAGTTTTTTTCCAGGTACCCGGCAAGCGATTGCTATTTTACCTCCACAAAGGGCAAGCACAGATATGATGAAGTGAGGTATTCACCGGACAGCTTCATCCTGTTCGGCAAGGAAACCAAGGGGCTGCCCGAGCCGCTGCTTGCAGCCAACTATGACAGGTGCATCCGGATCCCCATGAAGGCTGAAACCAGGTCCTTGAACCTTTCCAACGCAGCGGCCATAGTCCTGTACGAAGCCTTAAGGCAGCTTGGCTTTCCCGGGCTGAAGTTCGAAGGCGAGCTCACCCGCTACTAGGGCTTCATTTTTACTTTTAGTATTGTATTTCCAATATCGATGTTATAAAATATACAAGGGTTATACATATTTTTTTGTGTCATGCGGGACATATATTGTACAGCGGGACAAATAAGGTCCAAGGGGTTAATATATGGATGATATACAGACTCTCATTGGCAGAGTTATCCCGGAAATGAAAGGTTTGTTCGAAAAGAGATATAATATACTCCGAGTGATATATGCCAATCAGCCTGTCGGCAGGAGGACCCTGTCAGGAATTCTCGGCATCGGCGAACGGATCATCCGCAGCGATACGGCAGTGCTCAAGGAGACAGGCCTCATCGATATAAGGCCAGCAGGTATGTTTTTAACCAAGGAGGGCGAAGAGCTGCTGGATAAGCTGCGTGAATACGCGAGCGCCCTTGGAGGTCTCAACGAGCTTGAGCTCAAGCTAAGGGAAATCCTCGGCATCAGCAGGGTCATCGTGGTCCCGGGCGAGCTAGATTCGGACCCGAGTGTGCTGGGCGCTATGGGCAAAGCAGCAGCAGTCCTGCTGGAGACCATGCTGACCGATGGCACAAAGATTGCCGTTACAGGAGGCTCAAGCGTAGCGGCGGCGGCCAATGCAATGACAAGGCACAGGACATACAATGGCATTTTGGTCCTGCCTGCCAGGGGCGGTATTGGCAGGGAAGTTGAGCACCAGTCCAACACCCTGGCAGCCGTGTTTGCCAAAAAGCTGGGCGGCCAGTATAGGCTACTGCACCTGCCCGATCAACTTACAATCGAAGCCGCCGAATCCCTGCTCAATGATTCCTATACCCGCAGCGTCATCGATGATGTGAAAAAAGCGGACATACTGATATGCGGCATAGGCATAGCGGAGGATATGGCCCTGAAACGCAACCTTTCAGGTGAACAGATAGAAGCGCTCAAGAGGGAAGGTGCCGTTGCCGAAGCCTTTGGGTACTACTTTGACAGCAAGGGCGAGATAATACTGGCTACGAGTACGATCGGCCTTGATATAAAGGACCTTAAGTCCATACCCAGGGTAGTAGGCATAGCAGGCGGCAGGCAAAAGGCCCAGGCCATATCAGCAGTGCTCACCGGATGGAAAAACTGCACCCTGGTCACCGATGAATCAGCCGCCAGGGAGATACTGAGCCGGTCTGCCAATATAAATGCCTGATCCAGTCAGCCTGCGGCTCTAAGACAGCCGCTTGAAATAATAATAAAATATATAGAAGGAGTGAATTTTATGAACAAAAAAACTTTGAAGGATGTTTCAGTAAACGGCAAAAGGGTTATCGTAAGAGTTGACTTCAACGTTCCCCTTGACAAGGAACGCAATATAACCGACGATACCAGGATCCGTGCTGCCCTTCCGACCATACAGTATCTGATTGAAAACAATGCAAAGGTTGTATTGATGTCACACCTCGGCAGGCCCAAGGGAACAGGATTTGAAGAGGATTACAGCATGGCCCCTGTTGCAAAGCGCCTAAGCGAGCTGCTCGGCAAGGACGTTGCCATGGCTACGGATGTCATAGGCGACAGTGCGACAGCGCTTGTCAACGGCCTTAAGGACGGCGAGGTAGTCCTGCTTGAAAACCTTCGCTTCCACAAGGAGGAAACCAAGAACAATCCTGATTTCGCCAGAGCCCTGGCAAACTTCGGTGAAATATATGTAAACGACGCCTTTGGTACAGCTCACAGGGCCCACGCATCAACAGAAGGCGTAGCCCATTATCTGCCGGCCGTGGCAGGCTTCCTGCTTCAGAGGGAGATCGAGATCCTCGGCAAAGCCATAACGAATCCGGACCATCCCTTTGTTGCCATCCTCGGTGGCGCCAAGGTATCTGACAAGATCGGCGTCATAAACAACCTGATCGACAAGGTCGACACCCTCATTATCGGCGGCGGCATGGCTTATACCTTCTTCAAGGCCATGGGCTATGAAATAGGGAATTCACTCCTGGAAGAGGATAAGGTCGAGCTGGCGAAAGAGCTTATGCAGAAAGCTAAGGACAAGGGCGTCAAGTTCATGCTGCCCGTTGACAACGTAGTCGCAAAAGAGTTCAAGCCCGATGCAGAGCATAAGGTGGTACCAAGCGACGCAATGCCCAAGGATTGGGAAGGCCTTGACATAGGACCCGAGTCCAGGAAGCTCTTTGGTGAGGAGATCCTGAAGGCCAAACTGGTCGTCTGGAACGGACCCATGGGCGTATTCGAGATGCCTGCCTTCGCAAAAGGCACGGAGGCTATTGCGGATTACATGAGCAAATGCAGCGGCACTACCATCATAGGCGGCGGGGATTCTGCAGCAGCAGTTACCAAGCTTGGTTATGCTGATAAGATGACCCATATCTCAACAGGCGGAGGTGCTTCCCTGGAGTTCCTCGAGGGCATCGATCTGCCCGGAGTAGCCGCTTTGAATGACAAGTAAGCATATTCCAATACAAAACACAAGGGAGATCGACTATGAGAAGACCAATTATAGCTGGTAACTGGAAAATGAACAAAACACCCGACGAAGCAGCGGCCATGGTAAAAGAGCTGGCACCCCTCGTTAAGGATGCCGGCGCTGAAGTGGTGATCTGCGCTCCTTTCGTATCGATCCAGGCTGTAAAGGAAGCAGCCGCCGGGACCAATATAAAGGTCGGCGCCCAAAACATGCACTGGGAGGAGAAGGGCGCATACACCGGTGAGGTATCCCCCGTCATGCTGAAAGCCCTCGGAGTAGAGTATGTCATAATCGGCCATTCTGAGAGAAGGGAATACTTTGCCGAGACCGACGAAACTGTCAACAAAAAGGTGATTTCAGCCCTTGACCACGGCCTGGTACCGATCGTCTGCGTAGGCGAGACCCTGGCCCAGCGGGAGCAGGGTATAACCAGGGAGCTCGTTGAAAAACAGACGGAAGCTGCATTCAAAGGCGTATCGCCTGAGAACGTAAAGAAATGCGTCATAGCCTATGAACCGATATGGGCCATAGGTACCGGCAAAACCGCAACCAGCGAGGATGCCAACGAAGTGATCGGATATATCCGCAAAACCATTGCCCGGACTCACGGGACTGAAGCTGCTGAAGCGATCCGCATCCAGTACGGCGGCAGCATGAAGCCCGAAAATGCCGCAGAGCTCATGGCTATGCCTGAGATAGACGGGGGCCTTGTAGGGGGCGCCAGCCTGAAGGCAGCGGATTTTGCAAGGATCGTCAACTACTGAATCTTAATGCGAAAACCAGGAGGACATTTAATGGCAAAAAAACTAACAGCCCTGATAATAATGGATGGTTTCGGGCTTAGCAGCAGCAATGAAGCCAACGCCATAGCAGCAGCTGATACACCCAACTTCGACAGGCTGTGGTCTGAGTACCCCCATACGACGATCGGAGCAAGTGGCCTTGATGTAGGGTTGCCAGAAGGACAGATGGGCAACTCGGAAGTCGGGCACTTGAACATCGGCGCCGGCAGGATAGTATACCAGGATTTTACCCGGATCAGCAAAGCCATAAAGGACGGGGACTTTTTCGAAAACCCTGTCTTTCTGGATGCTATTGACCATGTAAAGCGCAACAAAACCAAGCTGCACCTGATGGGCCTTGTATCGGAAGGCGGAGTACACAGCCATGTTGAACACATGTATGCACTGGTAGAGCTGGCAAAGCGGCAGGGCTTGCCGCAGGTATACATACATGCCTTCATGGACGGCAGGGACGTTCCGCCGGCAAGCGGCAAAGCCACCCTGGAAACGGTCGAAACCCGGCTTGAAGAAATGGGCTTTGGCAAGATCGCTACCGTTTCCGGCAGGTATTATGCCATGGATAGGGACAAGCGGTGGGACCGCGTACAAAAAGCCTATAATGCCCTGGTGCTGGGCGAAGGCCAGTATGCATCCGGCTCAGTCGAAGCCATGCAGCAGTCCTATGACGCTGGCGATACCGATGAGTTCGTAAAACCCACGGTGATCCTGGAAAATGGTAAGCCCGTAGCCACAATAGACAGAAACGATGCGATCATATTCTTCAACTTCAGGCCTGACAGGGCCAGGGAGCTGACAAGAAGCTTCATAGAACCGGACTTCAAGGAGTTTGAAAGGGCAAAGGGTTATTTCCCGGTCAAATATGTTTCAATGACCCAATACGATGAGACCTTTACAAACCTTTCAGTCGCCTACGGCCCGGAGTCCCTGACCAATACCCTGGGCGAGTATTTGAGCAGCAAGGGTATAAGGCAGCTTAGGATCGCAGAAACTGAAAAATACGCCCATGTCACCTTCTTCTTCAACGGCGGTGTCGAAGTGCCCAATCCGGGCGAAGACAGGGTCCTGATACCATCGCCCAAGGTGCCTACCTATGACATGCAGCCGTCCATGAGCGCTCCCGAGGTGACGGAAGAGGTGCTCAGAAGGATAGACTCCGGCGTATATGACGTGATCATACTCAATTATGCCAACTGCGACATGGTAGGCCACACTGGGGACTTCAAGGCCGCTGTCGAAGCGGTCGAGACCGTGGACAGGTGCCTGGGCAGGGTCGTGGATGCGATCCTGAACGCAGGGGGCACTGTGCTAATAACCGCTGACCATGGCAATGCGGAGCAAATGGTCGATTACGTGACAGGCCAGCCCCATACAGCCCATACTTCCAATCCGGTTCCCCTGATACTGGCCGACAACAGCTTAAAGGCTGTCAAGCTGCGGGCTGACGGACGGCTTGCAGATCTGGCTCCTACCATGCTTGATCTTATGAGCATTGAAAAACCGGCTGAAATGTCAGGCAAAAGCCTGATTATCAAATGAAAGGAGAATATATAAATGACGACCATTACCGACGTATATGCAAGAGAAATACTTGACTCCAGAGGCAACCCGACTGTTGAAGTCGAGGTTTATCTGGAAGGCGGTGCCGTAGGGCGCGCAGCCGTACCCTCCGGCGCATCGACAGGCGCATTCGAAGCTGTTGAGCTTCGTGACGGAGACAAGGGCAGATACCTAGGCAAAGGCGTTGAGAAGGCCGTTGACAACGTAAACAACATTATCGCCGAAGAGATCATCGGCATGGACGCCTTGAACCAGGTAGAAATAGATAACCTGATGATAGCCCTGGACGGGACCAAAAACAAGGGCAAGCTCGGAGCCAACGCGATCCTGGGCGTTTCGCTGGCCGTTGCCAAGGCTGCAGCAGAGCAGCTGGGTATGCCCCTTTACAAGTATATCGGCGGCGTGAATGCAAAGACCCTGCCCGTGCCCATGATGAACATCATCAACGGCGGTAAGCATGCAGACAACTCCGTAACCGTTCAGGAATTCATGATCATGCCTGTTGGCGCTAAGAGCTTCAGGGAAGCTCTCCAATGGTGTGCAGAAGTATTCCATAACCTAAAAAACGTATTAAAGAGCAAAGGTTACTCCACTGCTGTAGGAGACGAGGGCGGTTTTGCTCCCAACCTCAAGTCCGACGAGGAAGCTATCCAGGTTATTCTGGAAGCTGTTGAGAAGGCTGGATTCAAGCCCGGTGAACAGTTCCGCATTGCTATTGACGCCGCTTCCACCGAAATGTATGAAGAAGCAAAGGCCAAGGGCAAAGAAGGCATGTACTACTGGTGGAAGACTGACAAATGGATGACCAAAGAAGAAATGGTTACTTTCTGGGAAGAAATGTGCAGCAAGTATCCCATCATATCCATTGAAGACGGCGTTGCTGAGGAAGACTGGGAAGGCTGGAAGCTGTTGACCGAAAGACTGGGCGGAAAGATCCAGCTCGTTGGCGACGACCTGTTTGTTACCAACACTGAAAGGCTCGCCAAGGGCATTGAGCTCGGTACAGCCAACTCGATCCTGATCAAGGTCAACCAGATCGGTACTCTGACCGAGACCCTGGATGCGATCCAGATGGCCAACCGCGCAGGCTATACAGCAGTAGTTTCCCATCGTTCCGGTGAGACCGAGGATACGACCATAGCAGATCTTGTTGTCGCTGTGAATGCAGGCCAGATCAAGACCGGCGCTCCGTCAAGGACAGACCGCGTAGCCAAGTACAACCAGTTGCTCAGGATCGAGGAAGAGCTCGGCGACAGCGCCCAGTATCTCGGACTCAATGCATGGTTCAACCTGAAGAATAAATAAGCATAAGACAGCATTAGCTTTAACTGCAGGAGCGGGGGTATCATGTCCCCGCTCCATGCAATTATTCCTTGCATTTAATAATCGCATATGATAAACTATTCCTGCTAAATACATAAGGAGGGATATCTATGGGCCCGCTTTCAATAATACTAGTAATAGTTCTGGTTTTGATAGAGCTGTTTTTGATAGCGGTAGTACTGCTCCAATCAGGGAAAAGTGCGGGGCTGTCAGGTACGATTGCCGGAGGCGCTGAGACCTTCTTTGGCAAGAACAAGGCAAAGAGTTTAGAAGGAAAGCTTGAGTTTGCGACCAAGGTGTCCGCCGCAGCTTTCATAGTCATTTCGATCATACTGACACTGCTGCTGGATTAATATGCTGATCGATCAAAGAACGGCCTTATGGGTCGTTTTTTTATGCCTAAATAAATTGTTTATAAACCGGCCAGGTGGTTAACATATATAAGTGCATGCTTGATTTAAGAAAACAGATGGAGGAAGACTATTGGATCTGAAGGACAAGATACTGGAATTGCTGGCACAGAAGGACAAGATGCCACTTTATGAAGAGCAGTTTGCCGATGAGCTGGAACTAACTGACGAGGAAATCAAGGACCTCAAAGCCACGCTGGAGGATATGCTCAGGGAAGGCCGGCTTATCCTGACAAAGAAGAAGAAATATGGCCTGCCAGAGGATTTTGGATACAGGGCGGGCAGGCTGCAGGGAAGCCCCAAGGGCTATGGCTTCCTCATACCGGACAACAATGAACTGGATGATATCTTCGTACCGGCCGAATGCCTGAACGGTGCCATGCACAATGACCGGGTACTGGTCAAAATATACAAGGGTGCCGGCAAGGATTCGAAGGCGGGAGAAGGGGAAGTGGTCCGGATACTTCAGCGGGCCAACAAAACCGTGGTCGGCACATTCGAGATGGACAAGTACTTCGGTTTCGTGGTGCCTGACGACAAGCGGATCAGCCAGGATATCTTCATACCGAGGGATGAGATAAACGGGGCGAAACCCGGGTTCAAGGTCGTTGCTGAGATATATAGGTGGCCTGACAACCGCCGTAACCCCGAGGGCAGGATAATAGAGGTCCTAGGCCACAAGGACGATGTCGGGACCGATATATTATCCATAATCAGGATGTTTCAATTGCCCGAGGAGTTCCCGGCTGAAGTGGCAAAGGCAGCAGAAAGCGTGCCGCAGGAGATCTCCGAGGAAGAGATCAGGAAGCGGAGAGATCTCAGAGGCATGAGGATATTCACCATAGATGGAGCAGACGCCAAGGACCTGGACGATGCCGTTTCGATAGAAAAGCTGGAAAACGGCAATTACCTCCTGGGTGTCCATATCGCGGACGTAAGCCATTATGTGAAGGAAAAGAGCCCCCTGGACCTGGAGGCGATGAAGCGGGGGACCAGCGTATATCTGGTCGACCGGGTGATCCCGATGCTTCCGAAGGAGCTTTCCAACGGTATATGCAGCCTGAATCCCAGGGAGGACAGGCTGACCCTGTCAGTCTTTATGGAAATTGACATAAATGGTGATGTCGTCGACTACAAAATAGAGGAAACAGTTATCCGTTCAGTAGAACGGATGACCTACGAGGATGTGAACAGGATCCTGGAAGATGGCGATCCTGAGCTCATCATGAAATACAGCCACCTGATAGAGGATTTCCAGCAAATGGAGATCCTGAGTAAAATATTGAGAAACAAAAGGATGAGAAGGGGAAGCCTGGATTTCGACATTGACGAAGCCAAAATAACCCTGGACATAAAGGGCAAGCCTGTGGATGTGAAAGCCTATGAACGGGGCGTTTCCAACAGGATCATTGAAGAGTTCATGCTCGTGTGCAATGAGACCATAGCGGAGCATATGACATGGAGTGAAGTGCCCTTTATGTACCGCGTGCACGAGGAACCTACAGTAGAAAAGATGCTGGAGTTCAACGAGTTCATCCATAATTTCGGTTACCATCTTAAGGGCATAGGTGGGGAGATCCATCCGAAATCCCTGCAGAACCTGCTGGACAAGATCAAAGGTACCAGGGAAGAGGACATAATCAGTGCAGTTATGCTGCGCTCCCTGAAAAAGGCCAGGTACAGCAGCGAGCCTTTAGGGCATTTCGGCCTGGCTGCTAAGTATTATACCCATTTCACCTCTCCCATAAGGCGGTATCCAGACCTGACCATACACAGGATCATAAAGGAGTTCTTGCACGGCGAGATCACCGAGGACAGGGCGGAACAGTTGGAGAGCACC
>JAKORJ010000143.1 GCA_029777885.1 Bacillota bacterium
GGCATAGGCTATAGCTATGGCAGGTACTGCGCCCAGCCATGGCCCGAAATAGGGAATGAACTCGAAAATGCCTGCGAGAAAACCCAGGACCAGAGCATAGGGCAGGCCAATGATCAGGTAAGTCAGAGTCGCCAGCCCGAACACCACCACAGCGACAAAGGCCTCACCCCTTATGAACCTGTGCAGGATCTGATTGATCTCGGCCGTGACCTGGCTGACCTTTCTCCTGGATTTTATCGGCACAAAGCCGGCCAGGACCTTTGAGAAGTATTCCCTGTCCTTTAAAAAATAAAAGCCGAGCACGGGGGATATAAGCAGCGAAGGCAGGCCGGCCACACTGCCTACGACCTTGTCCATGATGCCTTTTATCCAATCCATGGCTTTTGCCTGGAATGTGTCAGTATACTCGAATATCGACTCCCGTAACCCATCGGGTATATTGAGCCTTTCCAGGCTCATCTGGGCTTTGATCAGGAATTTTCTCACATTTTCAAAAAGAACAGGCAGCCTTTCATAGATGACCTTGACCTCGTTCACAAAGCTGGGTATGACGAACAAAAGCAAGCCGGACAGGACCAGGGCCAGAAACAGAAAGATCAGGGCAACGGCCGCCGTCCTTGACATCCTTCTTTCCAGCAGGTCGCACAGTGGCGTCAGCACATAGGCAAACACTACGGCTATCACAACTATCCTGAGCAGGCTTATTACTTCGGACCAGTATATGATGACGAGCAGGATGGCCAGCAAGGGGGCAGCCAACAGCAGTGCAATGGCTGCGTACTTCCTCGTCTTAGTCATAGATGCTCACCTTTGTTTTTCCTGCACAAAAGAAAAGGGACGAACAGTCCCTCTGCTTGCGATTGACCAATGCCGGTTCATATTTTTGTTTCCGTTACTATTTCTGAGGCTTTGTCTAGTACGTCTTCACCCTTGTTCAGAAACCTTTTTCGTGGATCCGGGTCAATACGCGGCACAAGCAGCATACCGGCCACTACACCCATCAGGCCGCCTATCACGAAGCTTCTGACATGCTTAAAGCTCATAAGAACACATCCCTTCTTTATATCATATTTTGCTTAGAAATATGTTTTTTATTCCTTTGTTGTAAGACTCGATCTTCTCAGCCTGATCCAGGGAAAC
>JAKORJ010000144.1 GCA_029777885.1 Bacillota bacterium
ATTTCAATGTAGGGATTTGCTTTTCCGGCACTTTCGATAGCTTCTATCTGGCTCTTGTCAAGCTTCCAAAGGCTAAGTTTTGCCCTTGCTGCCTCAGCCAGCTCGGGAAACTCAGCCTCTCTCTTTACAGCTTCTAAGAGTTCCTGCTGAGCCCTTAGCAGTTCAGGTGAATAGATAAGAGCCAGCACTTGCCCTTCCTTTATTCTTTCACCGGTAAAACTAACAAACAGCTTCTCTATCCTGCCACCGATATGGGCAACCTGTGATCTGGAGCTACGTTCGTCAGCTGCTATAGCACCGTATAGGTAAAGTGCTTTTTCAGCTTGCTGACGGCTCACTCTTGAAGTTTGAATACCTGCTAGAGCAATAGCTTCCTCTGAAAGCTGTATAGCCTCAGGATCTATTTCTGCAGATCCCCCAATGCTCACCAGGGGGATAAGGTCCATAGCACAGAGTGGACACTTGCCGGGTTTGTCCTGTCGTATTTGGGGGTGCATCGAACAGGTCCAAACGGTTGCTTCTTCCGTGTGCTCATGCTGATGCCCTTCATGGGCCTTAGGTGCATTAAACAAGATACGGCCAAGTATCAATCCGACAAGTATCAAAAGGCCGTATGTGATATATTTATTCCTGAATAACTTCTTTATATTTTCCATGGTAATGGCTTTTATTCATTAATCTCAAAATCGGATATCAGATTCTTTATAAGGGCTGCATTGATGTTGTATTCAGCTGTTGCCTGGGCCTTTTGAAGCCTGAAGTTCAACAGCTCCCTTTGCATCTCCAGAAGCTGCCCAAGCTGGGTTGCTCCCGAACTATAGTCAGTAAGCATCAGGCGGTAGGCGCTGAGTGCCAGCTGTTCCTGCTTATCAAGCAATCGTATCATCCGGGCTGCTTCCTGAAGATCGTGCCCGGCCATATAAAGTTCAGACTCCAGGTTGTTGATTGTGGCCTGGTACTGTTCTTTCCTTGCTTCCAGAAGGTGGGCGTTTGCTTCCTGCTGAGCCTTGTACTTATTGCGATAGATAGGCAATG
>JAKORJ010000145.1 GCA_029777885.1 Bacillota bacterium
TCCAAATGGTGCATCCGAGGCCTCTCAAGCCGCCGAACCTGGTCCTGATCGAGGGCATGAAGCATAGCAGGTCTCACCTCAAGTGGCTGCCGCCCTTGTATGTATATGATGAAAACGGACAGTACACGGAGGAGCTCATCGAAATATACCATATGAAACCGAAAGATCTCTGATTACGACCGCAAAGGATGATCAAGATGGACAAAGTGGGCAGCGGCATATTGTACCTTTGCACGACCCCAATAGGCAACCTTGAAGATATCACCCTCAGGGTGCTGAGGGTTTTGAATGAGGTCGACTATATAGCCGCTGAGGATACCCGGCATACGCTGAAGCTGCTCAACCACTACAATATCTCAAAGCCCCTCATAAGCTACCATGAGCATAGCCGCCGCGAAAAGAGCATGGAGATAATAGCCCTGCTCAAGGCTGGGAAAAACGTCGCCTACTGCTCCGATGCCGGCATGCCCGGCATATCTGACCCGGGGGCTGAACTGATCAGGCTGGCTAGGGATGAGGGGATACAGGCGACCCTTTTGCCCGGACCGTCGGCATCGCTGACAGCTCTTGTGCTGTCAGGCCTGCCCACGGATAGGTTCGTGTTTGAGGGTTTTCTGCCCAGGGACAAAAAGGAAAGGGCCAAAAGGCTTGAGCAGCTTGCGCGGGAGGACCGCACCATCATCCTCTACGAGGCGCCCCATCGCATAAGGCAGACCCTAAAGGATCTTTACAGGCAGCTGGGGGACCGGCGGATCTCGATCGTCCGGGAGATCACCAAGCTGTATGAGGAAGTAATCTCTATGGGGCTTGAGGAGGCGGCCGTTTATTATGACGACAATACTCCCAGGGGAGAATTTGTCCTGGTGCTGGAGGGCTGCAGACCAGAGGCCGGCCTGGAGGAGGGCAACTCCGATTATGCTGGTATGAGCATAGAGGATCACATCAGGCGATATATGGAAACCGGCCTGTCCAAGATGGAAGCGGTCAAACGGACCGCCAGGGACAGGGGGCTCCCTAAAAGCGAGGTTTATGCCGTGAGCATCGATATGACAGATAAGAACCAATAAAAAGTAAAAAAAGAGAACTGCCCCAAAGCATGATTTGCTTTGAGACAGTTCTTTTTTACGCATCCAATCAGGACGCTTTTGACCTCACTATCAACGGTTCGGCCTTACTTGTTGGCCATTTCGGCCAGGCAATTCTTGCAGATGTTTTTGCCTTTGTACTGAACAACGTCTCGAGCATCATCGCAGAATATGCAAGCAGGAGCGTACTTCTTGAGTATTATATGTTCTCCGTCAACATATATCTCCAGGGCATCCTTTTCTTCGATGTCCAGTGTTCTCCGAAGCTCTATCGGAATAACGACTCTGCCTAACTCGTCAACTTTCCGGACGATTCCTGTAGATTTCATGTTTCTCCCCCCTCTTAAACAAATTTCGACAACTTCCTACGGAATATAGTTTACCAATAATTGAAATATAAGTCAACCTTTTTTATTAAAAAAATTATATTTTTTTCAAGAATCTTTGCTGATTGCATAAACCCTTATATTTTGGTCTACTACAGGCAGAAAACTCATATTAATGTAACCAGGACAAAGAAAGGGTGAGCCTATGGTCAATACTGTCTGGATCCTACTGATACTGGTCGGCATCCTGGCAGCCCTTCCGGCGGGAAACATTGAGGCTGTCACCCAGTCGGCATTTGACGGTGCAAAGCATGCGGTGGAGCTGAGCTTCGGTCTGATCGGCATCTATGCCTTGTGGCTTGGCCTCATGCGGGTGGCCGAAAAGGCCGGCTTGGTAAAGGCCTTATCCAACAGGATGGCTCCGATGCTTAAGTTCCTGTTCCCCGAAGTGCCGTCTGGCAGCCCCGCGATGGGGGCTATGGCCATGAACATAATCGCAAACATGCTAGGCCTGGGCAATGCGGCGACTCCTTTGGGCATCAAGGCGATGAAGGAGCTTCGGGCGCTCAGTCACGACAAGGAGACGGCAACCAACGCAATGTGCATGTTCCTGGTCATCAACACCTCCTCCGTTCAATTGATACCAACCACCGTGATAGCCTTGAGGTCTGCGGCAGGTTCTGCAAACCCGACCGAAATCATAGGTACTGCCTTCATAGCTACTGTGTGCTCTACACTTGCGGGAATTGCTTCTGTATTTATTTTAAAAAGATACTATTAGTTTTGTTAATATATATAAGCAGTTTTTTACCGGTATAACCAAAAAAATTATTTAATTTTAAATATATGGCTGGGGGAATATAAAATGGTGGCTGTGCTTAAAACAGTGTCGGTTTTTACCATACCTGCCTTTATCGCCTTTATCCTCATATACGGGCACATAAGGGGGGTCGCGGTATACGAAACCTTTGTGGAGGGGGCCAAGGATGGCCTGACGACGGCCTTTCGGATCATACCCTACCTGGTGGCTATGTTTGTGGCTATCGGCATATTCCGGTCTTCAGGCGCCATGGGATTTGTCATAAAAGTCTTGTCTCCGGTACTGAACTTCATCGGGCTGCCGCCCGAGGTCCTGCCCCTGGTCATCATGCGGCCCATGTCCGGTGCGGCATCCACGGGGATCCTGGCAGAGCTTCTGCAGGCTTACGGGCCGGACTCCTATATCGGCAGGACGGCTTCTACGATCATGGGATCTACCGAGACCATATTCTATACCCTATCTGTTTATTACGGCTCAGTCGGTGTTAGAAATATAAGGTACACCCTGGCGGCCGGGCTCCTGGCGGACGCGGCCGGGATCCTGGCTTCGCTGACTGTATGTGCCTTGTTCTTTGGGAGGTGAGAGTCATCTTGCCGGCATGAGTCGACTTTTATACATAATATGTGGTATAATCTAAAAAACAACAAGATGGAGGCAACTTATGAGGATCAGCGTATACGCTACTCCTGACAGCATTATGGAAAGGGACCTCAAGGAGCAGGTAGTAGTTGTTATCGATGTGCTCAGGGCGACCAGCACCATGATCACAGCCCTGTACAACGGATGTAAGGAGGTCATACCGGTAAAGGAGATAGAAGAAGCCATAAACATGTCCAAGAATTATGACAAGGATGCATATTTGCTCTGCGGCGAGCGCAATTCTCAGCCGATAGACGGATTTCATCTGTCCAACTCGCCCTTGGAATATATAAGGGATGTAGTAGAAGGCAAAACCATATTGTTCACCACCACGAACGGTACCCGTGCCATGAAGATGACTTCTGATGCCAGGTCGGTATTGGTCTGCGGTATGATCAATGTGGATTCCGTTGCTGAATATATCCTGGCCCAGGGCTGTGATACGGTCTTTGTGTGCGCAGGCACAGAGGGGAAGTTCTCCCTTGACGACTGCATCACGGCCGGCGCGGTCATCAGCCGGATAAAGGCAAAGACTCATGTGGAACTGGATGACCTGGCTCGTGTGGCTGTAGACGCTTATGATAATGCTAACGGTAGGCTCCATGAAGCGCTGAAGGATACCGTACATTATAAAAAGCTGGCGGCATTGGGTCTGACCGGGGACTTGGAGTATTGCCTGACAGAAAATGCGGCGCCGGTAATCTGTCTGTACCAGGACGGCGTTGTCAGGCTGCTCGACAAGGCCTGGGAAAGCTGATTCTGATCAAAAATAAAATCAATATAATAAGGGGGGACAGGCTTTGCTTAGGATAGTTGAAGTCAAGACAAAAAAGCAGCTCAAGGCCTTCATCAACTTTCCCTATAAGCTGTATTCAGGCCATCCGAACTGGGTGCCGCCACTCCGGTTCGATGAAATGAATACGCTGCGGAAGGATAAGAATCCGGCCTTTGAGTACTGCCGCGCCAGGTACTGGCTGGCCTACAAGGACGGTGAGCTGGTTGGAAGAATAGCCGGTATCATCAATGACAGGGCCAACAAGATCTGGAACACAAAAAATGCCCGTTTCGGATGGTTTGACCTGATCAATGACGCAGAGGTAGCAGCAGCTCTGCTCAAGAAGGTCGAGGATTGGGCCATGGAGGAGGGCATGACAGGGGTGCAGGGCCCCATGGGGTTCTGCGACCTGGACAAGGAAGGTCTACTGATCGAGGGCTTCGATGAGCTAGGCTCATTCACCACCATTTACAACCATCCGTACTACACAAAGCACCTTGAAAACAACGGATATGTCAAGGACGTGGATTGGCTGGAGTACAGCATCTCGGTACCCGATAAGCTTCCGGAAAACATACTGAAGATTGCTGAAAAGACCCAGCAGCGCCTGAACTTAAGGGTATTGTCGTTCAAGAAGGCCAAGGATATCCTGCCGTATGGACATGAGATATTCGAGCTCCTCAACGTGGCATACAAGGACCTTTACAACGTGGTGCCCCTGACGGAAGCCCAGATCGAATTCTATATCAAGCAGTATTTCAGCTCTATAAATCCTGACTTCATCAAGCTGGTCGTTGACAAGGACGGCAAGCTGGCAGCCTTCGGTATAGGGATCCCTTCTCTTGGGAAAGCTTTGATAGAGACCAGGGGCAAGCTCATTCCCTTTGGATTCCTGAAGCTATTAAGGGCGCTTAAGAAAAACGACAGCCTCGACCTGCTGCTGGTGGCCGTAAGGCCGGATATGCAGAACAAGGGAGTAAATTCCCTGCTGATGACCAGCTTTGCGGAGGCCTGCTGGAGGAACGGGATAAAGACGGCTTACTGCAACCCGGAGCTGGAAACCAACTTCAAGGTGCAGGGGCAGTGGAAACACTTCCCCACGACCCAGCACAAAAAGCGCAGGTGCTACCTGAAAAAGCTCGAATCGGCCGACCCGGCTGATATGACGGACTCAAATATCAATTGACACCGCAATCATATATTATTATAATTTATTAAAAACATACTGATAAACACAATGAAGGGAAGAGTAGGCAAACGACGCTGCCTGAAAGAGAGCCGGGTCAGGTGAAAGCCGGCGGCAGAGGGATTTGCTGAACATGGCCCCGGAGTGAAGCAGCCGAAATGAAAGTAAGCTGCTGCGGCAGATACCGTTAGCAAATCAGGTGATGACAGTCACTGCAATGAGGTCATGATGAATGACGAAATAGGGTGGTACCGCGTGCCCCTCGCCCCTAGTCCGGTGAGGGGCTTTTTATATATCTTAAGAAAGGGAGTTTCAGTATGCCAGAGAAAAAGACCTTTTATATTACAACGCCTATATATTACCCCAGCGACAAGCTTCATATCGGGCATTCCTATACCACGGTCGCGGCTGATGCCATGGCGCGCTTCAAAAGGCTGACCGGATATGATGTGATGTTCCTTACCGGCACCGACGAGCATGGCCAGAAAATAGAGAAAATAGCCAGGGAAAACAAGGTGACCCCCAAGGAGTACGTAGACCGGATCGTGGCCGGCATCAAGGAGCTTTGGAAGCTGCTCGACATAAGCTATGACGATTTTATCAGGACCACGGACAAGCGCCATGAGGCTGTTGTACAGAAAATATTCCAGAAGCTCTATGACCAGGGGGACATCTATAAGAGCGAGTACGAGGGCTGGTACTGCACGCCCTGCGAGTCCTTCTGGACGGAGCACCAGCTGGCAGACGGCAACTGCCCTGACTGCGGCCGCCCGGTCGAGCGGGTCCGGGAGGAGTCCTATTTCTTCAAGCTGAGCAAATACCAGGACAGGCTCATCAA
>JAKORJ010000146.1 GCA_029777885.1 Bacillota bacterium
ATAAATGCATCTGTCTTCCCGGTCCTCTCATCCAGAGAAAACAAGAGCTCCACAGCGCGCCCGTACACCGATGCGGTATAAGACATATACCCAGGAAACCTGAGGATGGATCCGGAAGGTGAAATAAGCTGTGCCTCAGGTGACCGCCTCTGCAGGCGAAGCTCAAGAGCTGCGCTATTTCCAAACCGCTTGTTTATGAAGCGAATCGTCGCGTATTCGCTCAGCGCTTCATCCTGCCAGGGTTCATTCACCTGATCGGATCCGACCAGCGCGTAGAACCATTGATGAGCCAGCTCATGGGCAATGCTGACAGCCAGGGAAGCATCGTCATTTCGCGCTGCATAAGCGTCCGTTATCATCACAAGGCTTTGATATTCCATGCCTCCCATCGGGAAAGGCAATTCGATGATCGTCAGCGTTTCCCATGGATAAGGACCCATCCAGTCTTCGAAAAAGCGATACGCTTCCCGAGCGGTTTTAAGCAGCTTCTCAGCTTGCTCACCATCTTTTGCCCAGGCCATCAGCAGTGTATCATCCGCTTTGAAAGTGCGCAATGAAAAGCTGTTTTCTTTCATGATCACCAGGGTAAAATCGCGCAGCGCAAAGTTCTCCCGGTCCAAAGGCGCGCTTGCGGCCAAGCTGTAGCCGGAGGGCAGCTTAATCCGGACAAAATAGTTGGCAGCCTCGGCCACAAAGGGGTCGCCGACAGGATAGTAGGGGTCTTTTCTCCAGGCACCGTTTTCACGAAGCGCCAGTACAGGCAAAGCATTGCCGAAACGCCATACATCCTCCCATACGCCAAATCGCCCCGGACTTTGAGGCAGCAATATTACGCATTTCATTGTCAGCATACCGGTTGCGCCGGGATCAAGCGAAGGGATGTCTACTCTTAAAACAGTGCGCGCTGTGTCTTCATATCCGGACGATACTGTCTGACCGTTCCAGTGGGCAGGAGAAAGCTCAATTCCGCCGGATGAAAAGCCTGCGGGATAGAATGTATCCCGAAGTTCCGCTGTATTGACCGGGCTTGTATCTTCACGCTCAAAAGCGCCCGCGTAAGTACGGATGATCAGTTCATCAAAGGGAGCGTTATCACGGTTTGTAACCGTCAGGTTCATGCTAACGGCCAGCTGATTGGCCACAGGGTCAAAACTAAGGTCGAACTCATATCGGTTGAGCCGGTCTCCTGCGCTTTCCGGAGAATAAGACGCTGTTTCGCTCTTTCGCGTGACCAGATAAGCCGCTGTC
Organism: Bacillota bacterium; assembly: GCA_029777885.1. Classification (GTDB taxonomy): domain Bacteria; phylum Bacillota; class Clostridia; order Caldicoprobacterales; family DTU083; genus JAKORJ01. The sequence goes on from JAKORJ010000146.1 coordinate 1,249, forward strand.
AGGACAAACACAAGCAGGCAAGCCGAAACAACAGCCCATCTGCCTGGATGACACCGGGTCAATGAATCTTTCAGTCAGCACGCCTCTTTCCTGTACATGAAGTACATCATATGATAGCCTGAAACAGTTAAAATGTAAATTAAGTCACAGTTTTGTTACATCTTGTCTTGCCAAATTCTGTTCCTTTGGATATGCTATCAGCGATATTTATACTTTCGGGGGAGGATATATGACAGAATACAGGCTGGCTTGTGCGCATGAAGAGCGCGAGATACTTGATTTTTCCAATATGGTATTCGCCATGACAGCCGGGCCGATTGATTTCAGCCGGGTGTATCCGTCAATCTATGGCCGTGCAGGCTTTTCCCGGCTTCATATCATCGCCAGAGATGAGGAAAACAGGCTGGTCTCCAGCATAGCGGTCAAGCCTATGATGCTCAC
>JAKORJ010000147.1 GCA_029777885.1 Bacillota bacterium
CAAAGCTCACCCCTACCTTCAGTTTATTCCTGAGGCTTCATCCGGTTCATGAAAACCCGCCTGAGCCCCAGGAGGTGATCCGCCATACCGATTATGGCCAGCCCCATTCCCATGGAAAGCAGCAGACCGCCCGGTATAATGATCACAAACCGCAGGGGTACGGGCAGGTTCCATGCCTTCAGGAAAAACCACACTACACTGAGCCCCAGCACGGAAAAGAGAAAGCTCACGAGCAGGGTAATGGTTATAAGGACCGTGTCGAACCTGGCTATGCCCAGCCTGCTGCCCAGATAGCTTACCAACAACAGGACCAGGAAACCAAATCCCATGCCACGGGGCAGGAGCCATTCATCAAAGGGTGGGATGTCTGCGACATGCCTTCCCATCCGCTTAAGCACGTATCTGCTTGTTAGGAAGTACAAAAATCCCAGGGTAAGGGAAAGGACAATCACGGTATAGGGCACGTATTGCTTTATTTCATTTATAAGAAAATCCGCCAGCTGGCCCTCGGTCGTGAAGTTTTCAAACAAGCCCATGGAATGGTAGGTCTCCAGTACACTTTTAAAGTCGATAAAGCCGTCAACGATGAACGCCCTTATCGACTGCCAGAACTCATCAAAGAGAGACCGTCCGGCAAATACCGAATACGTAAGCAAAAACAAAACGAATGACAGGAGTAAGCCTCCTGCAGATATAAAGGCGGTTTCCCGCAAACTGAATTTTTTCTGGTGGGCAAGGGTAAGCCCCAAAACAGGAAATACGTTTAAGGCCAGCAGATATATGCCGGCCTCCGGGTTGACTGCCAGACTTATTACGACAGCCGACGCTGCCAGTGACAACAAGCCGTACAGGATGCCGTTCCGCGCACCTGTGATAATCATAGGCACGGGAAAAAGCAGTACAGCAAGACTGAATACAGGTATAAATGAGAGCAGGATCAAGACCAGGGCTGCAGCCACACCTGTCACCAGGCACTCGATCATTGCTCTTTGGGTCGTGTCCATCAAAACACCTCTGTTTATTCTCTGCTTTCCTTGATATGCCGGCTAAGCTCCGACAAATCGCCAAAGTCGGTTTCAACCTCGTGCTCTTCTATTATTCCCAATCTTATCTTGGCTTCAACCTTGCGGTCGACAGCGGCAAACTGTATGCCCAGCCTCCTGCCCAGCAAATAGCATGCTACTATTATGCTGGCAAGACAATCCGTTATCACTTCCTGGGATTCCTTCATCCCGCCTGCGAGCATTTTGAAAAGGTCGGCCACAGAGGTCAGTATCTCGCTTTTCAGCCATTCTACCAGCCGGACGTTCTTTGCAATATCAAACTCCTTGCCCTTATGCATAGAACAGACCACCTTTCGCGCCTACAGCTGCCGCATTATATGATTGTATTTTCAATTGTATAATCAATGCAAACCTTTGTCAATGCAACAAAACCTGTATGAAAACCGCTCAATATGGGTGTTTATGCGGTTTTATCCAAGGCCGCGTGACCTGGTGCAATGCGACCAAATAAAAAACCGCTCCTTGTATTGGAACGGTTCGTTTGCCTTAGTCCGCTGTATAGGGCAGCAACGCGATGTGACGTGCACGCTTTATTGCAACGGTCAGCTGGCGCTGGTGCTTTGCGCAGTTGCCTGAGATCCTCCTGGGAAGGATCTTGCCCCTCTCTGTTATGAACTTTCTGAGCTTGGCAACATCTTTGTAATCTATATGTTCAACCTTGTCTATACAGAAAGTGCATACTCTACGCCTGGGCCTTCTGCTTTTCTGCTTTTTGCCTGCAGCTTCAGCCATGTTCCTACCTCCTTTGAATTAGAATGGAAGCTCGTCGTCATCCTCGTCTATTGGCTGGAAACCCGTGTCTATAGGCTCATTGACAGGGATATCGGGATACCCGCCTGCCCTGTCGAAGGTATTGGAGCTGCCGCCGAAGGTTTCTGACCTGTCCAGGAACCTGACCTCGTCGGCTACGACCTCGGTCACATACCGCCTCTGTCCGTCATTGCCTTCATA
>JAKORJ010000148.1 GCA_029777885.1 Bacillota bacterium
CGTGTCAATATGATATTATGTGATTGGATCAAATAATAGTTTTTACATTTGTCCTCACAAAGGAAGATCGAGCTTGTTTTTAAGAGCAATCGTCAAAATAGAAAAATCGGACGCAACGTCGCCATACCCTTTATCCTTACCGCTATTCAGAAATTTGGAGCGCCTGGAGTTCACAAAGCCTGTTACTATTATTGCGGGGGATAACGGTTCGGGCAAAACCACCCTGCTGGAAATACTGGCTCTTAAGCTCAACGCCATCCGCATCGATGGCAATTATGCCGCAAAAGGCGCAAAAATCGAACGTATCCAGCAGTCAGAATCCGCGTTCCGTCTTGAGATGACGGGAAGGCCCAGGCGGAACTTCTTCTTTCAGGCTGAAGACTTTATCCGGTATATGGACGCCCTGCATCAAATGAAGCAGGATGCGCTGGCAGGGCTCAATGAAATAGAGGTGAACTTTGCCGGTCGTTCCGCATATGCAAAAGGCCTCGCTGCGATGCCTTATGTAAGGACACTGCACGAGATAGAGCAATTGTATGACGGAGATATCATGGAAAAATCCCATGGTGAAAGCTTTATTGAGTTTTTCGCCTCCAGGATAACCAATGACGGCCTGTACCTGCTCGATGAACCTGAGGCTGCCCTCTCGGCCTTTAATCAGCTCGTGATACTCAACCTGTTTTCCGAGGCCGAGAAGAAAAACTGCCAGCTCATCGTATCCACCCACTCCCCGATCCTGACCGCATATCCCGGCGCATGCATTTATGAAATCAGAAATGGTGATATATCCGAGACTAAATATGAGGACATGGAAAGCATATCCTTTATCAAGGCCTTTCTTAACAACGAGGACACCTATCTCAGAAATCTGTAACTACTGCCTGCTCACCAGGCCCTTTATTTTATATTTCAGTGCCAGCATATACTCCTTGAAATCGGCGACATTCATAATGTGCAGAAATACAGGATATACCAGTGCACCGGCAGTGATCGACACAAATAGAGCAAGAGCAGAATACCCCATATGACTCATCAAAACATAAACCACCAGTGTTGTTAAACCCATGATCAGCGAAGCATGAAGGGTTTTTAAAAATGCTTCATATATCCTTTTGGTATCAAATCCGCCCAGCTTTTTTCTTAAGCTTATCAAAAGCAAAATAGTGCAAATTACAGCCGATATGCTGGAAGCCAGTGCAAGCCCGCCTATCCCCATAAGCCTTGACAGGATCAGGTTCAGGATTATATTTATGAGCATAGACACAGTAGTATTAATGACAGGTGTTTTTGTATCATGCAGGGAGAAAAATACCTTTGCCAGGACTTCTCTTGTACCTGTAGCGAACATGCCGATCGAATAATACATAAACGCATCTGTCGTCATTGCTGCTGCCGCTTCGTCAAAGGCCCCCCTGCCAAACAACAGCCATACTATGGGCTCAGCTACCACCACGGAGCCTATGGAAACGGGGATCACCAGCAGATTTATAGCATTGACAGCTTTAATCGCTGTTTTTTTCAGCCCATCGATATCGTTATCGGCAGCCAGCCGGGATATCCTGGGAAACAAGACTGTTGAAACGGAATATATGAACAAGTCCCCTATGAACAGGATCAGCCTTTGTGCATATTCAAGGGCGGATATTCCACCGGTCGATATAGCAGATGCTATGGTCTTGTCTACCAGTATATTTATCTGATCCGCCGATGTACCCAGTATCACCGGGAGTGCAAGCCAAATCATTTTTTTTACGTACTGATCCCTGATATGGAGCTCCGGCCTGTATCTGAAGCCCGCCCTGTGCATAAATGTATAAGCGATCAATGCCTGGGTCATGGCAGCTATGACCTTGCCTGCCGGCAAAAGGTATTTATTTAAGTAAAAGCTGAGTATGATAGCGACGATGGTTATTATATTGAGCGGAAGTCCTATCAGCGCCGGGACCGTATAGTTTCCGCTTACTTGAAGGTAACTGTTGAACAGGTATATAAGGCCGGTAAAATAGACACTGAATACCGTTATCTTTGTAAACTCCACCGCCATATTCAGCGTTTCGCCCTCAAAGCCGGAAGCAAAAAGCAATACAATAGGCCTGGTCAGCAAAAGAACAACGCCTGCTATCACAGTGGCTAGGATAAAGAGCAGATTAATAAGGCTGTTTGTAAACCTGCAGCCCTGTTTATACCCATATCGTTTGACGATCTCGCTGTATATGGGGATATAGCCTGAAGAGATCCCGGCGCCTACAAAGCCGAAGATAACACTGGGTACGGTCAGGGAAATAAGGAAGGCATCGCTGACGCTGTTCGCCCCGTAGAAATATGAAAGCGTTACATCCCTGGCAAAGCCTATAAGCTTGGAAACCAGGCTAAGGATCATAATAAGCAAGATCGTTTTATCCATGGCAGGGACTGCGTGTACAGGTTTTAATATTTTTCAGAAACCTTCTGTACCAGAAATATGCCCTAAGCCTTATATCCACGCCCCTCCTGCTCCATAAGCGGGCTGAACAGCATAAAAATATGATATTCATATAATCCAGCCTGAAATCAAATATCCTGCCGAAGCCTCTGGCCATCCCGATGGTGCATACGGTGCCCTTAAAGCCTGACAAATTTCCATTTCGGTCCGGGCTGTTTTCAACCAGGATGGAGTGACGAAAGCAGCTGAGTTTTAGGATCATCAGTAAGTACCTTAACGGCAGGTTCATCCTGCCTATGCATAAAAATGACCGCGCTTTTTTATAGCCTTCGGGGTCGTTTTCATGGTAGATCAGGGTGCGCGTACTATCGATATGATCCTTGCCCGGCAGCTGATAGTCAGCATGCCTTTTGAAATTATCTATAGCCTTTTTCTTGATGCCGAAAAGTTCTCTGATAACGCTTGACATGTGTATGCTCCTTCTACCGTACAGGGCTTGTTTCTTATATCTATTCATCCGACTGCTCAGAAATGTCCATGACTGCCCAAATCATACCCTGCGGGGCTTTTCTCCTTGCTGCAGTTTTCCACGAACATGCCCAGGAACAGCCAAAACATCCTTGCGTTGTTCAGGGATACTGCAAGAGAACCAATGAGGAAGATTATGATCATGTCCCACAAAGTCAGGGTTTCAGCAGAAATCTTCCCACCTGCGAGAGTCGCCCTTCCGATGTGAATAAAGATATAGCCAAACAGCAGCAGTGTGAGCACGATCCCCCATTCGCACATGAGTTGCAGATATGTGTTGTGGGCTATCACCGTAGTGCCAAATAACTGATATACCATGTCAGAATAGGTGCCCAGGCCGATACCTATAACCGGGGACTCCCTGAAAAGGTTCAGCGCGACCTTCCAGGTCAGATCTCTGCCCGAGCCCATGCCGGATACGGCGCCGCTGAAATCAGTAAAAAGCATTGCGATACGGTCATAGGCAGGCATATGCTCGGACAACAGTCTCAGCACGATATTTATCAAGCCTTTCGCAAACACCGGTATCACTATCGCAAGCGTACAAGCCAATAATCCTGCAGCCAGCAGGCTTGCATTCACCTTACTTCTGAAAAAAACCATGAAGACCCTGAGCGTGGCATAAACAAGAAGGGTGATTATGCCAGTTTTGGAGCCTGAAGCAAATATCGAAGCAGCCAGCAAAATCAACATAAGGGCGCGCCTGGTATTACCTAGGCCTGGTTTTCTGCTGATGTATGCAAAGGCCGATGCCTGTATGATCGAGTAATAATTGGGATCGTTCATCAGCCCGAACAGCCTTACACGATCATACATCAGCGCCTGCGAAAGAGGTCCCAGGTCTAAAATTGCGGCCGGAAGCCCAACAGAAGCTGTAATCACCGCTGTCGCTGAAAACCAGTCTAGTATCCTATTGCTATGGTCATGCATCGAC
>JAKORJ010000149.1 GCA_029777885.1 Bacillota bacterium
GCTTAGCAAGCGCGACGGTGATGCTTCCTTCGAGGATTTCTACAACAAGGGCTATTTAAAAGAAGCGATCATCAACTATGTAGCCCTCCTGGGATGGAGCCCCGGCGACAACAGGGAGTTCTTCACCCTGGAGGAGCTGGAGCAGGCCTTCGATATCAGCGGGCTCAACAAGGCCCCTGCCATATTTGACGTCAACAAGCTGCGCTGGATGAACAGCGAGTACATCAAGCGGATGGACCTGGATAAATTCCACGAGCTGGCCCTGCCCTACTATCACAGCGCAGGCCTGCCGGAAGGCATGGATTTGAGGAAGGTCAGCGAATTGCTCAAAGGCCGGGTCGAGGTGCTCAATGAAATACCAGATATGGTGGACTTCCTCGTAAGCCTGCCGGAGTATGAAGCGGACTTGTATGTCCATAAAAAGAGCAAGTCTACCCTGGAAAGCTCCTATGAATACCTTCTTAAAGCCCTGGAAGTCCTGGAGGGCATCAACGACTGGTCTGAGGAGGTTATCAAAGATGCATTGAACAGCCTGATCGAAGAGCTGGGTGTCAAAAACAGCCTAGTGTTCTGGCCGGTCAGGATAGCGACCTCAGGAAAGCTCGTAACGCCCGGCGGCGCAATAGAGATCCTTTACCTGCTGGGCAAAGAGGAATCCTTGAGCCGGATGCAGGCGGGGATAGAGAAGCTGAAAGGTACATTGAATATACAATAGCATATAACTAAATGCTTCATATAATACACGCAATACGCGTTATACACGTCTGTAGAATAAAACCAAAGCGGGCAGCGAGCCTGTGCTTTGGTTTTATTTTGTCCGTGCTGCATCCAGGGAAAATATACATATCAACTAGTGTGTTGTATTTAGTATGGAATTGTGCTAATATAATTTTCCCGGCGAAAACAGCAAAAGAGATGATAAAGGAACACGGGAAATATAAAAATGTTGTTGACAGCCGGAATGGGATTTGATATTATATAAAAGTCGCCAAAAATGGCGGCGGATATTTGATCCTTGAAAACTGAACAGTGTAGAGACGAATTAAAGTCAATTCCAAGGAACAACGCGAAGCGGAAGCTAAGCTAAGTTTTAGAGCTATTCAAACAAACCGTAAAATAGCTTTGGTTCAATAGAATCAAAGATAAGATTTTAATTGGAGAGTTTGATCCTGGCTCAGGA
>JAKORJ010000150.1 GCA_029777885.1 Bacillota bacterium
AGACCGGGCGGCGATTATATGTACAAGGACCTGTTCATAACCCTGGATGACTATAATTATGCCGAAAAAGTGGAAACCGACGGGCCAAAGGATTGAGACTCCTACGGATCAGGTAGGATGCAGGCCAGGAATGACTATAGACGAGAGGACCTATATATGCATAAGCACAAGAACAGGAACAAGAATATATGGCTTTGGACCCTGCCGATCCTATGGATGGGAGTGATATTTGCGTTTTCCCATCAGCCTGGCCGGGACTCAGCCCAGCTCAGCGGTCATATAACGATGTATATCGAAGGCTTGCTCAGGATACTGGGCATTGATCCATCTGGTATGGATCTGGTCTTTTTCATACGCAAGGCAGCTCATTTTTCCATATACTTCGTACTGGGCATCCTGGTCTTTACCGCCAACTACGCCAACCGGGGAAAGATAGTAGAATCTGCGGTGGTAGCGGTGCTTTTGAGCACCGGATATGCATTTCTGGATGAATACCACCAGTCATTCATACCAGGCAGGAGCTGCCAGCTTACGGATGTGCTCATTGACTCAAGCGGCACCTTTACCGGGTCTGCAGCCTGCCTTGGCTTGCGGTCTCTCAAAAAACACGTGCGCAACAACAAAAATGCATAGCTCTTTGCTTGGTTTTATACTAGGAAATGCTGTATACTTATAGGGTATTGCTTATTATAAATAAATGAGGCTGCAAACATGGATCGCAAAAAGTATGCAGTATTTATAGATATAGACGGTACGCTGATGAACGGAGCGACCATACCCGGGGCCAATATTGAAATGATAGCCGAAGTCCGAAGGCGTGGGCATAAGGTATTTATCAATACAGGCCGGTCCCTGGCGTGCATACCAGGATTCGTGCTGGACAGGGTGGAAGTCGACGGGATAGTGGCCGGGATCGGTGCCTTTGTGACCCTGGGCGACAAGGTGGTATATAACATTACGATACCGGAAGACAAGCTGATAAGGATAGCCAGGCACTTTTTGCTTACAGGAAGGCCTTGTATCCTGGAAGGGATCGAAAGGCTTTACTATATAAATTTCCGGAAGGACAAGGACAGGACTGTGATCGAAAAGGGTAAGGACCCTGCCGATATCCTGGCAGGGGTCCCCATATCCAAGGCGACCGTAGGGGGCAGTCCGTCGCAGGCTGATTTGGAGCTGCTGGAGCCTGACTTCAACATATTCCAGCATGAGGAATATTTCGAGTTCGGCCTCAAAGGTTGCAGCAAGGCAGCCGGCATGCAGATCCTGCTTGATACACTGAATATCCCAAGAGAATGCTGCATTGCGATCGGCGATAGCAGTAACGACATGGATATGCTGAAATTAGCCGGGATAAGCGTTGCCATGAAGGATGCTCCGGAGGAAGTCAAGGCCGTATGTGACCTTGTCACTGACAGCGCCGAAAATGCCGGGGTAGCCCAGGTATTGAGAAGGCTGTTCATTGAATACCAAAAATAGCAGAGGGGAGACGACATGAAGGAGTTAAAGGCATTACTGAGATACATGAAACCTTACAAGGGCCACCTGGCCCTGGCCACGGTCTCAATGGTCACGGTGACCATTATGAACATGATTCCGCCCCAGATGATCCGCAGCCTGATCAGGGCAGTTGATGACGCAGGCCGGTTAGATGCCGGATTTTTCAAAAGCATCGCCGCGATGGGCCTACTTGCGCTTGGCGTGTATTTCCTGCGGGCACTGGCGCAGTTCGGCACCGAGTATGTATCCCATTATGCCGCATGGCATATCCTGCATGAAATCAGGCGCGACCTGTATGACCACATGCAGAAGCTTTCCCTTCGCTATTACCAGGACAAGCAGACCGGTGACCTTATGGCCCGGGTCATAGACGATACCAGGAACTTTGAAATGCTCCTTGCCCATGCCGTACCGACCATAGTGGTCAACGCCCTCATGCTCATAGGCGTATCCGTAATGCTGTTTATGATGAACTCCGTGCTGGCACTGTACACCCTGATACCGATACCCATCCTTGCCTGGATGGTGGTGAAATCAAGCAGTATCTCCAGGCCACTGTTCAAGCAAGCCCAGGTGAAGAACGGCGAGATGAGCGCCATACTCCAGGACAACTTCTCAGGCATAAAGGAGATAAAATCCTTTACCAAGGAGAAGTATGAAAGCAGCAGGGTGGATAAGTCGGTAGGTGGTCACACCATTGCGATACTTAAGGCTTTAAAGTTTTCCAACGCCTTCTATCCGAGCGTTGAGTTCGTATCGAGCCTCGGGACTGTCCTGGTGATCTTTTTCGGCGGCAGCCTGGCCTTGAATGCCCAGCTCCCGGTCGAGGACCTGGTCGCCTTCCTCCTGTATATAGGTTCCTTTTACCAGCCCATCACAGCCCTGGGCCGGATCAATGAAGGCCTGCAGCATGCCCTGGCCAGTGCCGAGCGGGTGCTGGAGATACTCAACGAGGAGTCAGAAATAAAAGACCTGCCCGAGGCCATAGAGCTTGATAAGGTCAGGGGGCAGATCACCTTTAAGAATGTAAGCTTCAGGTATGTAGAAAGCATACCGGTCCTTGAGGATATATCCTTTTGCGTGAACCCCGGGGAGACCCTGGCCCTGGTAGGCCCTACCGGCGTCGGCAAGACCACCATGGCAAACCTTATACCCAGGTTTTACGATCCCCAGAAAGGGGAGATCCTGATCGACGGCATAAACATAAAAAACGTCACCCAGGCCAGCCTGAGGAAGCATATCAGCATCGTGTCCCAGGATGTGTTCCTGTTCAACGGCACGGTAAGGGAAAACATATTGTACGGGAGGCAGGATGCGACTGAGGAAGAAGTGATCGAGGCAGCCAAAATGGCCAATGCCCATGACTTTATCATGGAACTGCCCGAGGGTTATGATACCAGGGTAGGAGAGAGGGGAGTCAAGCTCTCCGGCGGTCAGAAGCAGCGGATATCGATCGCCAGGGCCGTGCTGAAAAATGCTCCCATACTTATCCTGGACGAGGCCACCTCATCCGTCGATACCCATACCGAGCTCCTGATCCAGGAGGCTTTGAACAAGCTCAAGGAAAACAGGACTACCATAGTCATCGCCCACAGGCTCTCGACCATACAGGATGCAGACCAGATAATCGTGCTTAAGGATTGCAGGATAGCGGAGAAGGGCACCCACACCGAGCTGCTCAGGGCAAACGGGCTCTATGCCCGGCTTTGCATGGCCCAGGACAGCCTCCAGGGCCTGGCTGTATGAGGCCTGATGCCATTTTGAACAACCAAGAACAACACTGAATCGAACAGGGAGGTCAGCGGCTTCCCTAAACTTTTGCTATCAATTAAGCTGAGTCTGAACCAATGCTAGCTAGATATCCATGATCTCCGTCAATACCCTGCCATCACAACCATAGAAATCCATGCCCAGTATCCTGGCTGCAGTAGGCGCAATATCCACCATCTCTATGGGGCCGGCATCGAAGCCTTTTCTGATGCCGGGACCGAAGGCCATGAATATGCACTTATATCCCGGCTTCTCCGGCGAATACCCGTGGGTCGCATACTTCTTGCCCTGCTCTATATAGCTCTCTACTGTCTGGTCATGGAGGTCATCGTGGAAGTGATAGCCGGGCTTTGCTTCAATGACATAGTTTATTTCCTTTGGCGCATGCAGCCTGTCAAGGTCTGCCCTGTCATATATGGCTTCGATCCCATAGCGCCCAGTATCCATAGCCTGATTCAGCAAGGCTATCGCTTCGCGTTCCACTTCCTTGTCGTTGTCCCTGATATGCAGGTAGGCGTTGCCGCCTGTAGTCTGAAGGTATGCCTTCCACTCAAGCCTGCCGTTCTCTTCATATATAAGCCCGGCATCCTTAAGGAGATTGTTCAGGTGCACGTTGTAATCCACGTTTATCTGCCCATGGTCGCCCAGCAGTATGAAAGCTGTATCGTCATAAATGCCTGCATCCCTGGCGGCCTTAATTATCTCACCAGTGCGCCTGTCCAGCCTTTCCAGCGACTCCCCGACCTCAGGAGCATCGATGCGATACCTGTGCTTGGTATTGTCCAGGTCCGTCAGATGGACAAGCATCAGGTTGGGCTTCTTCCGCTTTATCGTGTCAGCGGCGCAAAGGGCCGTAAAGTCGTCAAGATAGGGCTGCGACATACTCACCCTTTTCCTGCCGAGCCGAAGCTCCAGGCCGATGCAGTAGAGGGGAGAACCGTTCTTAATGATTTTAAAAGCCTGGTTTTCGCCCTTGACTGCGGCCAATTCAGGCATATTGTACCTGATCGAGGACCTTCCGGTGACCGGCCATAAAAGCCCGGCAGTCACCATATGGTGCTTTTTAGCCAGGTCATATAAAGTGGGCACCTTTATCTCGTGCCGGTACCAGTACCAGGTCTGGTCTTCATCCGGCACAAAGGGCTGGAGCTGGTGGTTGTGGATGATCCCGTGCTTGTCAGGATATACACCGGTCACTATCGAGGTATGCACCACATAGGTGTGGGTGGGAAAGACGCTTTTCAACGATGCCGTATATGTACCATTTTCTATGATCCTTTGAAAATTGGGCAGAGCCTTGACTATCTCCCAGTCGCTCTCTGACAGGGCGTCCAGGGATATCATGATCAAATGCTTTGCCAGCTCTCTGCCGCTGAAATCAGGCTTTTTCAATATAGCTGTCTCCTTTTGATCCGATTTGCTCATTTACATCAGCTGTATCCGGGAACCGAAGGATAATAGCGAACACGAAGCTGAATATCATCAGGATGAAGGGGAATACAGTGAGTAGGAATCTCGATGCCGCGCCGGGATATGCCCCTGGTTCATCTCCACTGATAAAGCCGTAATACCTGTTGACAAACAGGAAGCCAAAGCTGACAAACAAGCCGTTCAAGCGGTTCATGACCCCCATGGCGCTGTTGAATATGCCTTCCCTGCGCAGGTTGTACTTTTTGGAGTCCTCGTCGATTATCCGGGCACCGATGAGGTCAAAGGTGGAGATGGCTCCGGCAAAGCCGAGACCGACCAGCAGGCTCGCCAGCAGGGCAGTTATCAGGCTGTCGGCGAAATAAAGCGGGATATAGCCGATGCCCAGGACAGCCAGTGCGATCCTCCATACAGGCAGAAGCCTGAGCTTTTTGATCAGAAATACCCAACAGGGTATCGCAAGCATGGCTGCAAGCAAAACAGCTGCCATCAGGAACATGGTTTGAGCATCAGGCAGCCCGAGGGTGTATTTGACATAGAAGGAGACTGCCTGCATTACAAGGGACATGGCAGCGCTGTAGAAGGCATTGGCCAGGCCGAAGATCCAGAACTTCTTATTCGTGACAAGGGCGAGCACGGTGCTCCAGAACCGGGGCTTTTCACTGGTCGCATACTTTGGGTTCTCATGGCAGCCGAAGGTGCAAAACAGGATGGCCCCGACTCCGAGAACGGCATAGATCAAAGCCGTAACTGCGTAGCCCTTATCCGGGACGATATCATTGAGCTTCGATACGACCATAGGGGTTAGCGCAAGGCTTATGACCATTGCGACAAGCTGGAAGGCCTGCCTGAAGGCATTTGTCTTTGCGCGGACGCTTTCCTCCGTAAAAAGGTCCGGGAACAGGGCACCGTAGTTGGCATTGACCAGGGAGTCCAGGGTGCCGGTGATCATGTACAGGATGAAGCAGTAGGTGAACAGAAGGGTGCTTGCGGTCACAAACCCGGGCGGGTTGAAGAAGGCGATGAAGCTTAGTCCCAGGAGCAAAGCGCCTATGACCAACCAGGGACGCCGCCTGCCCCATTTCGTCCTGGTCCTGTCGGATAAATATCCGTATACGGGATTGTCAATGGCATCTACAAAGGTGTATACAAAGAGGATGAGTGCATAGCTGTCAGTGCTCAAACCCAGGGTATCCACATAGAACTTTGCGGCATAGGTCTTGAACATGTTGATCGGTATAGAGGTCCCGAACATGCCGAAGGCATAGCGCAGCGGATTGGTCCGCTTGATGTGGTGTTCCATTATTTTACCCCCTTAACAGTTTGTATATACCGAGATTATATCTGTATTTGCATACATTATATCACGAATCGCTTTCAAATGCTTCCAATAAATGATACAATGGATATGATAAAAGCTTTGAAAGGACTGAGCATATGACCAGGTGGGAATACAGGACATTGAAGTTTGAAACGAGGGGTTTTGCAGGTGGCATACTCGATACCGATACATTCAATGAGATACTGAACAGGTATGGGAGTGAAGGCTGGGAGCTGGTAAGCTGCTTTGACACAAACCAGTCCCAGGGAGCCAGCAGATATGTGATAGCCGTACTGAAAAGGCAAAAACTATAACTGAACGGATAGGGATATTTTTTATGGCAAAATATGAGCGCAGGCTGAAGGGCAACTTTGATGAGCTGCTCAACTGGATACACAAAAGGATAACTGAAGGCAGCATTTCAGCCACCTATGAGGACGGGAGCGATGTAAGGTCAGAGCAGATGAGGCTGGCTGTCAGGGTATATGAGCGCTACAGCTGGGCAGGAGGCAACCGTGTCAGTCTTAATGTCACCCTTTTCGGGATAGGTCAGGACCTGTTCATCTCTGCCATAACCTCCGGGGGCAGCCAGGCTGTCTTTTTCAAAATCAATACACTGGGTGAGGAGTCATTTCTGGGAGAATGCCGGGCTGCGGTCGAGGATTATATCAGAAAACGCAGCAGGGCCCAGGAATAGATCAAGGAGTATGAAAGGATGATATTCAATGAAATCACCTTATACGTCGCAGCTTCTTATGCCGGGAGTGTGGCAGATAACGGATAAGCCGGAGGGAGCGGCTTTTGGCGTAGATATGTATCTGCTGGGGGGAACCACCAGGGCCCTCTTGATCGACGCCGGGGAAAGTAAAGCCGACCTGGCCGGGTACATTGCCACGCTGACTGACAAGCCTGTGGATCTGGTCATCACTCACGGACACGGGGATCATACCGCAGGTATGGGCCAGTTTGAAAGGGTGTATATGTCTCATAAGGATGTACCTATTCTGAACTCCATGTTCAGAACCAAGGTCAGAGTGTCGGATATAATTGACCTCAAAGGTGGCGAAGTATTTGACATCGGCACCTACAAAATCGAGGTGATCGCGCTGCCCGGACATACTCCAGGCTCCGTAGTCCTGCTTGACCGCGAAAGACAGCTGCTGTTTACCAGTGATGCGCTGGGCACCGGTGTTTTGTGGATGCAGCTGCCCTGCTGTACATCCATAGAAGCCTATGCCGAGGAGCTAAGAAAACTTGAAAAGCATGTTGAGGGCATGAGTGAGCTTAGGCTGTTTGCAGGCCATGACTGCCAGAGAAATTTGAATTACGGTATGCAGTACATCAGGGATGTAAGGACCCTGGCAGAAAAAATCGTTTCCGGGGAAGTAACAGGTACACCAACAGAGGATAAAAGTAAAATCACTGGTGGACTGTCTGCTTCATACGGGCAGATGATAGGTTTTATCTATAAGGCGGAGAATATTTATAACAAGCGTTGATCCACAAGCAGAGCAGTGAGATTTAAAATGAGCCAGGGAGCCATCTACAAGGTGCTAAAATCAGTTCAAATATGAGCTTGGGCAATAGCCCAGGTTCTTTTTATTGTCTTATAATGCTTCAACATAAATGCCTGGAAGTAAAAAGTAAGAAATTTTTAAGAAATTTGTTCAGTTTTTCTTAAGAATTTGCAAGTATCATGGTTAAGAATACTGTGATAGTAAAAAAGCTGATGATCAACCAAGTCCAACAGATTACGAGCAAATCGGTGATGACTTTCCAACCAGGTGTCCGGAAAACACGAATGAGCCAGAAGATGTTCTGGTTGATAAATATAAGGATATCACAGAGTTGACCCTATCCGATGTACAAAAGACTTATCCTGATAAGGAAGTATTGGTCTGGGTCTATAATAGCTTTACCTATATGGTTTATCGGAGAAAATCAATAACGTAAATAGTATCATCGATCGATATGTAAAGGGTCTGTTTGAAGGATCCTATGAGGATGTGGATGCCACCTTGGCGGAGTTGAATCAAAAGCTGGAATCTGCAGGTATACAAGAGATGCTGGATGAATTAAACAGGCAATATAAAGCCTTGCTTGAGTAAGTATCTTGGCCTGATGATCAAACAGGATAAAGATATAGGCAGGGGATTTTCGATGAAAAAGCAATCAGCTTTGCTGCTGGCGTTACTGTTCCTTTTATCAGGATGCTCTATTATAGGGGGAAATGATAAGGGACCAAAGGATACTGCTGATATACAATATATTAGTAGTGACAGATCCATGTACGACAGCACCTTGGTCAAATCAGGCGATGGGCTTCTTTTTGTAGATCTGGTTAATGGCATAAAGGTTTATGCATGCAACCAGCCTGGATGTCAGCATACGGGGGGGAGAGGACAGCTCTTGCCTTGCCTTTCCCAACAAGAAGAGGGGAGATCATTCGTTTACCCATCCCTTTGTCTATAAGAAACAGCTTTATTATTTTTCAAAAACATATGATGGCAGAATAAGACTAAACAGATCAGAACTGGACGGCAGCAATTATACTATAGTCTATGAACAGGATTCAGATAGGGTAGATTTTGATCAAGAAATATATCATCTGCATGTTATTCGTGTTGAAAACAAGCTTTATTACTGGATAAAGGAAACAAAGACAAGCACGACTGATGATGGTTGGCTGGAAACGGATGCTGCAATACTCGAACTATTTGAGGCTGATTTGGATACAGGGAAACACAGGAAACTGGTTGATACAGGTGAATCCTTTGATGTAGCAATAATGGGAATGGGCTTTTACTATTCTGACCAGGTTCTATACAGCCAGGTATGGAAGCAAAACATAAGCTGGGATGATACACCTTATGCAGAGCCGTCAAAACGATTCGGTATTTGGACAGAATTGAGTATAGAGAAAATAAAGGAGATGCTTGGTGCAAGCACCGATGTATCCATTTTTAACCTTGCTTCAGAAGAACACCAAGTGAAAGATGTTGGAAATATGCTCCTGTTAGGAGCAGTAAAGGACAGATTGTTCTTTTGGTATAGCGAAGGTGTGCTTAAAACCTTTGATAGTAATATGGAAAACGAAGAACCGGTATTTACCTGTGAGGAAGAGTTTCAACTATATAATATTGGAGACAGGATATTGCTTCGCCATTTCGATAGTCAGGCAACCTTCGAATCACTTTATTATTGGGATACAGAAGAAGAGGTATTTAAAGATCTGGGATATCGTGAGGACTACGGACTTGTAATACTAGATCATAGCAACGATAAATTGTGGATTGCCCTTACACCCAGGAACCAATCATCAAGTAGCAGCGAATGGCATTATATTCTCGCAGACAAGGAAGATTTTTTCAGGGTAAATTGAATTATATTAAAATAGAAGATTACCTTACCGATATTGATTAAGACCGGTGATATATGATATGGAGACTTGGATATGATATGGCAAAGTATAAAGCTGCTTTTAAAAAACATTCATGATAGCTCTTGCAACCACATCTGCCTGTACTCATGAAAGAACTGCCAATAACGAGGAGTGCGTGCCTATTGCGGATGTCTGGCCGCATTTTGAATGCATGCAGCAATCATTTAGATCTCCATTATGGCGGAGAATACATTTATTGCGATGGCTTTAAGACAGATACTTATTATAGTGCCTTTATTGGCCGGCCTGCTGGGGGGCGAAATCAGCCGGCCAGCCGCTGTTTAACCCGCTTATTAATATGAACATACTCTTTTCGCCAAACAACCTGTGGCCGCTGGTCAACAGCCTTATAATGCTAATAGCCGGACTTGGCTTTATATATTCGATGTACAGAAAAAGGACGAAAAAGCAGGCTTGATATGCGCTGATATCAAGCCCGCTGAATTGTACTGACTGTTAAAGCAGACTAACTATTAAAGGGGATATATTCTATTTCTTTAACCTCAACATTTCCAGCCACTGCCTTGTAGAAAGGCTCCCCGTTCTTGACACCGGCCAGGCCATAGCCAAAGGCGGTGCATAAGAAGGATGTAAAATCGCCGGCGAATCTCGGGGCTATGGTCAGCTTGCCGGTAACAGCATCATACCGTATACCTGTGAAGCCCTGCAGGAGGGAATAGGAGGAGAGGGCGCGCCCGTACCAATGCCCGCACTCATATTCGTTGAACGGATTCCTGACAGTACCGTCATAGCGCTTGCGGGCGCTTTTAACGATCTTAAGCGCTTCTTCAGTCAAACCCTTGGATGCCATGTGAGCAGCCACCTGGTACTCGATACCGGTCCATACTTCGTCAGCATATATCATACGAAGTGTTGGTTTGTTACCATAAGGCCAGGTGCATAGTACCAGCCCGCCTTCATTAGATAAGGCATAGCTGGAGCGCTGGGTATTTGAATGGCGGAGCAGGCTGGATTTATAATTGTGCCTATATACGCTCTTCAGGTGACCGGCCACCTTTTCGCTGTCGATTTGATTTTCAAGCCCGGCAGCAAAGCCCATCCAGTCACCGATGATCCCGTCACTGAGGCAGCCTGTGCCATACTGGTAATGGGGCCCTTCCTTTTTGACAAGCTCGATGCTCTCCGGGGTGAGCTCCGGGTGCAGCTTGAGATAATCAAGGCCCAGTTCTTCTTGCATGACTTTCTGGTAAAAATACTCGCCGTTATACAGCTCCGACTCCAGATATTCTTTAGCCAGCCTGTACAAGCGCTCATATTCACCGTTGTCTTCGCCGACTTCAACGCATAGCAGGGACATAGCCTTAAGGGCCAGTACATATATGGACTGGGTCATGCCGCTTGGTCCCCAGAATTCGATATCGTATGTATTGTGGTGGGGATATTTCAGCTGGCCGGTACGGTCCCTGTCCCATAGACTTATGCAGTATTCCAGGCTTTGCTTTGCCCTAGGCCACAGGCTGAGGAGCCATTGCCTGTCACCGCATATATGGTAATCCCGGTACAGCTTGATTATACCGCCGAGCTGCCCGTCTGCGGCAGCATGGAAGCTGTGGTCGCATTCCCTGATCGGCAGGGAGGACCGGAAATTCTGATGGCCCTGTTCATCCTGGGACTCGTTGAACT
>JAKORJ010000151.1 GCA_029777885.1 Bacillota bacterium
ATAGACACAGGATCGATCATGTCCGTGAAAGATGGCAAGGTCTGCGAATCCAAGGTAATAGATATCAAGAAGGGCAAAAAAGGGCAACCGGGGGAGCTGATAGGCAGCTTTTCAAGCAACAGGATGGTGATCGGCGATATAGTCAAAAATACCCGGCATGGCATATATGGTAAGGCCAAGCCCTTGTATTCAAAAATAGTCAACAACAAGCCTATACCGATTGCATACCAGTACAATATATACCCTGGCGATGCTAAGATACTGACGACCATTGACAATGAAGGTGTAAAGGAGTACGACATAAAGATCCTAAAGGTGAACAGGCAGACCCAGCCAGGGCCAAAAGGCTTAGTTATCGAGATAACCGATCCGGAGCTATTAGAAAAAACCGGCGGCATCCTGCAGGGCATGAGCGGGAGCCCTATTATCCAGGATGGCAAGCTGGCCGGAGCCGTCACCCATGTGTTTGTGAACGATCCGAGAAAGGGCTATGGAATCTTTATTGAGTGGATGCTGGATGAAGCCAATAAGATCATGGATTAGGCATAAGGTAAAAAGCAATAATGTGTGGGATATATACTAAAATCAAGAAGGATTCATTGCCGATTTGTCGAATACATTTCAAATAAGCAGATAGAAAAAAGTGGTTGTTATTGTAGGGGGTCTTATTTATGGAAAATAAGATTTCGGTTTTGATCGCAGATGACAACAAGGACTTTTGCGTGATTTTATGCCAGTATTTCGAGATGCAGGATGATATAGAAATAGTAGGTGTGGCAAATGACGGCAATGAGGCAGTTGAGCTTATCAATAGGCACAAGCCTGATATCTTGATTCTGGATATCATCATGCCCCACTTGGATGGCATAGGTGTGCTGGAAAAGTTAAATTCCCGTGAAACAGAGCACCAGCCAAAGACGATAGTTTTATCAGCAGTCGGGCAGGACAAGATCACGCAAAAAGCAATTGCACTGGGCGCTGATTACTATATAGTCAAACCCTTTGATCTGGAGATATTCGTCAAACGGATACGCGAACTGACAACCATGGACTATGAGGTGGTCAGGCCTGCCAGTCCTGCGCCAGAGATAAGCTATAATACTTACAGGACTGAGGATTCCAAGCCTATAGAGATAGCGATCACCAATATAATGCATGAGATAGGTGTACCGGCGCACATTAAGGGATATCATTACCTTAGGGAAGCGATATATATGGTCTACAATAAAATAGAGCTGCTGAGCGGGATCACAAAAGAGCTGTACCCTAATATTGCCATGAAGTTCAACACCACTCCCAGCAGGGTCGAAAGGGCGATACGCCATGCGATAGAAGTAGCCTGGAGCAGGGGCAGGGTTGAAACGATCAACAAGCTTTTTGGATATACGGTTCACGATGAAAAGGGCAAACCAACCAATGGTGAGTTTATCGCAATGGTTGCTGACAAGCTCAGGATCCAGACAAAAGCCATGAAAGCCAGGCAATAGACCATAAAGCTTTTTATATGCATTGCAAATACTAATATTGGTTTAACGAAAAGACAGTTACTCAAAACTGTCTTTTTTTACGTATATATTGCTAATTTTATGCAAAAGCTATATAAAAATACAACCGTTCGGGAGACCACCGGATCAAATGATCATTCGAGGATATGCAAAAAAGGATCTGAAAACCAAAAGGCTGGTCAACAGGCTCAAGCAAAATGACATAGCTGTTATCAGCCATCGTGACATAGATGAGGTAGCTGCCCTGCATTTGACTGAAAAGAAGATCCGCGCAGTTATCAACTGTGCAGAATCCATCAGCGGCAGTTATCCGAACCAGGGCCCGAAGATACTTTCAGAAGCGGGTATCCCGGTGATAGACAATATAGGCCAGGATGTATTCGACAAAATCAAGGAAAACGATTTGATAGAGATAATCGATGATTCGCTTTATATAAACAAGCAAAAGCTATGCAAGGTGAATATCCTTAGCAAAGAAGAGGTGGACAGAAAAACCGAGCTTGCCTCAGAAAACTTAAGGAAAGTATTATATGATTTCGTGGATAATACACTCAGCTATGCAGAAAAGGAAAAGCAATATATTCTCGAACCCGCAGCTTTGCCACCGGTGAACGTAAGGATCAAGGGAAGGCATGTGCTCATAGTTGTCAGGGGGAAAAATTACAAGGAAGACCTAAGAGCTATTAGGCCTTACATCATGGATGTGAACCCGGTGATCATAGGTGTCGATGGCGGGGCCGATGCTGTATTGGAGTCCGGCTACAAGCCTGACATTATTATAGGTGATATGGACAGCGTCAGCGACGAGTGTCTGAAAAAATGCAAGGAGATAATCGTTCATGCTTATCCGGATGGGAGAGCGCCCGGAATGCAAAGACTCGAAGCGCTGAAAATAGAAGCGAAAAAATTCCGGTATCCTGGAACAAGTGAGGATATAGCCCTGATATTGGCTTATGAAAACAAGGCCGAGCTTATAGTAACTGTCGGGAGCCATACCAACATGGTAGACTTCCTCGAAAAAGGCAGGAAGGGGATGGCCAGCACATTACTAGTAAGGATGAAGGTAGGCTACAAGGTCATAGATGCCAAGGGGGTAAGCGAGCTCTATCAAAACAGGCTAAGGCCTTCTTATATCCTAATGCTCATGGCTGCTGCGATGCTGCCTGTTGCCCTGGTTGCAAAAGCATCCCCCCTGATCCGGGATCTGTACCGGCTAATTTACCTCAGATTGAGGCTGCTGTTTGGCTTATAGAGGTGGTATACATGATCAACATAAAATACTATGTGTTCCTGATGACAGGGATATTTCTTGCCCTGGGACTTGGGATGATGATTGGGATCACCCTTGAAGACAAGGATGTCATTGAAAACCAGCAGATGCACCTGGTAAACCAAATCGAGGAGCGCATCTTGCACTACAAAAGCGAAACAGAAAAATTGAACCAGGAGCTTGATAATATGAAGGCTGAAAACAAGCAGCTTGAGCAGCTTGCTGAAATGCTGCTTGTTGAAGCGACGGCAAATAGGCTCACTGGCCTTAATGTGGCACTGGTCAGCTTTAGTGACAAGGTCGATACGGACAGTCTGGTCAATTTACTGACCAATGCTGGCGCTTCCATCAGATTCGATATAGCCGTGTCCATCAATGATGCCACAGGGCTTATCTCTGTTGACCCAGCGTCAGCTTCAGCAGATTATAACGATGATTTCGTCCATGCTATACTGAACGATCTCACATACAGCTTGAATTTCGGTGGAATAACGCCCCTGATACAGGAAATGCACGAACTGGGGCTTATCAAAAACAGCTTTGGCTACGAGGTCCCTGCAGATTCAGTAGTTGTGCTGTGCAAGGGAAATACGACTTCCTGCTATGACGCCATTTTCATTGACTATGCGCTCGAGTCGGGAATGCCTGTCGTCGCAGTAGAAACGGGCAGCCTGGAAAACAGCGCTATTGGCGACTATAAGACTATGGGTATATCGACGATCGACCATATAGATACGCTTTATGGCAAGCTTTCTTTGATATCTGTCCTTACAGGCAGCAGTGGCTGCTATGGATATGGCAGCCAAGCTGAAGCGCTCGTTCCGGATCCCCTCTTTGGCAGTATAGAGCCGGATCTTGACGATCAGGAAAACATGGCTTCAAATAGCGGGGGCAACCGGAATTGAGTCTTTATAACTTAAGTATTACAGCCATTATACCGGCCTTTAATGAAAGCGGAAGGATCCATGCAACAATTAAAGCCCTCCGAAGCCTTGGATGCATAGACAGGATCCTGGTCATAGACGACGGTTCATCAGATGATACTGCCAATATCTCCATGAGCAGCGGGGCTGAGGTGATAAGGCTGGATAAAAATATGGGCAAAGCTAATGCGATGAAGAAGGGCTTCGAGTCTGCTACCACTCCTGTGATACTATTCATCGATGCCGATTTGGGCTTGACCGCAAAGGAAGCCATCAAGCTTTTGAAACCTGTTTGCAGAGGCGACGCAGAGGCAACCGTCGCTAGGTTTACACCGTCAGGAAGCAAAGGAGGTTTCGGGTTAGTTAAAAAGCTTTCAACGTGGGGGCTGAAGGTCATGTCAGGAAAGACCTTCAACAGCGTATTGTCGGGCCAAAGGTGCTTCAAACGCCAGGTTTTGACAGACTTAAGCTTTGATTATCCATCCTTTGGCATAGAATTCGGCATGACTTTGGAGCTTTTAAAGAAAGGCACCAATTTGATCGAGATCGATGTTGACATGAGCCATCGAACCACAGGCAGGGACCTGAAAGGTTTTTTGCACAGGGGGAGGCAATTTTGGGACATCTTGAAGGTAATACTTGTAAAGTTCAGGGAAGATAAAATCACTTATATAGACAGGTTATTCCGGAGGTTGTAATTGCATCAGACGATATTTAGGCATTTTTTGGCAACAACGGCCGGCCTGGCAGCTTTTATTGCATCCAAAAATAGAATAATAGGCTTTCTCAAGGCAAAAAAAATTATAGCCGTCAATTATACAGGCAAGGATGTCATAAACGGTGGCGGCTTGCTGCTTACTGTTTCCACCTTGGCGTCCTACCTTCTGCTAATGCTGTTTGATGATGATACAGCTATTCAAATGTGTTTTTTAATAGCGCTGGCCTTGTCCTTTGCAGGCTTGTTGGACGACACCCTGGGAGATCCTTCGGCCAAAGGCCTTTCAGGCCATGTCAGATGCCTGATCAAGGGAAGCTTTTCCACCGGGATCCTGAAAGCTATGACAGGCCTTGCCCTGGGCATAGTGCTAGCCTTAAGCATATACTCAAACGCGATGATATTTCTTATAGATACAGTATTGTTTGCCTTATGCGTAAACATGGTAAACCTGTTGGATTTGCGGCCTGGCAGGGCGATAAAAGGCTGGCTTCTTATACTGCTTCTTTTCATGATCCTTGGCCGGTTCAGTCTGGCTTGGATCCTGTTCCCCTTGTTTGCGGGCATTTGCCTTTACATGAAAGACGAAATGCAGGAAGTATATATGCTGGGCGATACAGGCTCCTGCCTGCTCGGAGGGACAGCTGGTTTTTATGCCGTTTTGGCGCTGCCCATAACGGCAAAAGTTTTTTTTGTGGTCCTGCTTTCTGTATTGCATGTGCTTGCTGAGCATATATCCTTATCAATTTATATTGAAAAGGTCCCCATGCTTAAAAAATTGGACAGGCTGGGAAGAAAGGAATGAAAATATGATTGAGATAAGAATGGGGAAGGTAGTAAAGGTGCTCTCAGAAAGCTGGGAAAAAACAGAAGTCCTGCTTGATATAGACCACCCTGTTAAAAAAGCAGTCAACTACAATTTATTGACCGGCAAGGTGTCAGTAGGGGACATGCTTTATCTGAACACAACGGCAGGTTCCCTATCCCTTGGCACCGGAGGTTCGCACTTCGTTATAACAAACGCATCCTGCATAAGCCTCGATCATAAACCCCATGGGCATGGCATGAAGGTCAGATATACCCCGATGCAGGTACAGATCTCATTTATTGAGGAAGAAAACAAGACTGAGCATGATTTGTACAATGTCCAGATGGATCTTAAAGGGAAGGTAGTGATTTTCGGCGAGCTTCATAGTATGCTGCCTCCTGCATGTGCTTTCCTGAAACGATACGGCAATGAAAAGATCAAAACGGCCTATATAATGACAGACCATGCTGCCCTCCCGCTTTGTTATTCCGACAATGTAAGCCTGCTTAAGCAAAATGGGCTTCTGGACCTGACCATTACCACAGGCAACGCATTTGGCGGAGACAAAGAATGTGTTAACATATATACCGCATTACAGACAGCATCATCGGTGGCTGATGTCATAATTGTCACCATGGGCCCAGGGATAACCGGTACAGGTACAAAATATGGATTTTCCGGCCTGGAACTGGCCCTTTATATAGACTTAGCCTCTCGGTATGGAGCCAGCTGCATCTATATACCCAGGATCAGCTTCGCTGACAG
The DNA here is from genome assembly GCA_029777885.1 of Bacillota bacterium. Taxonomy (GTDB): domain Bacteria; phylum Bacillota; class Clostridia; order Caldicoprobacterales; family DTU083; genus JAKORJ01. The sequence continues at coordinate 5,987 of JAKORJ010000151.1, forward strand.
GCGGCCACGCCACTACGGGATCAGCCATCATTCCTTGACCGTAATGAGCGAACTGCTGCGGGAACCGGTGTTTGTTGCCTTGCCCATAGCGGAAAAGCAAAAATTGAACTTCTTATTGAGTCAAATAAGGTCAATGAAACTACCTTTGTCAATAAGGCTCTCTATACAGGACGGCAGGGCAATAGAAGGGGTCATGAAAGCATACGGGCTTGAAACCACTTCGATGGGAAGAGGATTTAAGGACGATCCATGCTTTTTCCTGGCTATAGGAGCATCGTGCGCCAAAGGCTTGCAACTGCTTTCTAACAATGGAAATTTGAAAAATATTGTCGGATAAGTTATAAAAGCGTTCTTGAAGGCATACAAATCATTATAATGTACAAGCATGACAAGCTGTGCTTAAGCTAGGCAAGGGGGCTCAGGATACAGTGTTTAACCGCCTGAAGACTGACATTATCCAGCACTTTAAGCAAAATCTTATCCTATACCTGATTATCGGCTTTGCTGTAGTAACCGGGATAACCACTGGCTCATTTACTGTAAGGGCCATGAATGACAGTCAGAAGGAGGACCTGGCAGACTATATAAGCTTTTTTTTCGGTAACTCACTCGAAGAATCATTTAACAGCATCCAAATGTTCCTCCTGTGTGTTTGGCAGCACTTCCAGTTCTTCCTGTTGATATGGCTTTCAGGCTTGTTCCTGCCGGGAGCGCCCGTAACTTTCATTTTAGTAGGGATACGCAGCTTTTTTATTGGCTTCACCATTAGCTTCTTAGTAAGCCGATACGATTTGGGCGGGGCCTTGTTCGTCCTGGTATGCATACTGCCCCAGACCCTGCTTTACATACCGTGCTATATGGGACTAGGGGTACTGGCCTTGGACAATGCGATAAGGAAGTTCAGGACCAGGAAGATGAAATATACTAGAGAGGAGAATTTCAGAAATTTCGCGGCCTATACGACCAATTTACTGATCATTTTCCTGATCCTGATCCTGGGTAGCATCTTCGAGTCCTTTGTAACGCCTTTTTTGACCGGCCTTTTTAAATGGGTATTTAGCTGATGGTCAGTTTTAACTATAGAGGATTTTTTAATTATATGTTGAATTATATAAGTATTACATACAGATTAGAGGTTTTTGGAATATGGGCTTTTACTTAAGCGAATACGAGGATTACCTGTGTGGAGAGAGGTCGTTGTCGACCGTTACGCTTAGATCATACACAACTGATATCAAGCAGTATATAGCTTACCTTGAGTCCAGAAACATTACTGACATAAGGCAGACCTCCAATGCTTCAGTATTGTCATATATGCTATATCTAGAAAAGCACAACGCTGTCTCCACAGTGCTGCGCAAGCTTTCAGCCATGAAGAGCTACTATCTTTTCCTGCTTACCAGCCGTATCATCGACAAGGATCCTACGTCAAACCTGAAACTGCCAAAAAGTGAGCGCAAGGTTCCCTCCACCCTGACAGTCGAAGAAGTCAGCAGGCTCATGGAGCAGCCAATGGGCAATGATCCCAAGTCGATCAGGGACAAAGCCATGCTGGAGCTTTTGTATGCAACAGGGATCCGTGTTTCCGAGCTCATAGCCCTGAATACATACGACCTGGACCTGGCGTTAGGATACATAATTCTAAGCGGTGCAGGGAAAAAACGGGCTATACCCATAGGTAAGTCAGCTATAACAGCCCTTGAAACATACCTTAAGCAAGCCAGGAACGAGCTGATGCGTGACGAAAACGTGACCGCCCTTTTTGTCAATATGCATGGCAAGCCGATGACACGGCAAGGCTTTTGGAAAATCCTAAAGCAATACAATCAAACCGCCGGTATCAGCAAGCACATAACGCCTCAGACCCTCAGACACTCATTTGCTATGCATCTTATAAACAATGGGGCTGACATTCGTTCAGTTCAGGAACTCCTTGGACATGCGGATATCTCTACGACACAAATATACAGCCAAGCTAAGGCCGGAAACGTAAAAGAAGTGATTCAAAAAGCACATCCCAGAGCATAATAAAGCCGATCCGCCCGGAAGGGCTTTATTTTATGTTAAAGAGTCATTATTTAGGTTATTATAATCATAGCCTTAGTTTATGGAGGTATACAATGTCAAAAATAATTTTGATAGTAATGGATAGTGTAGGTATCGGCGAACTCCCGGATGCGTCAAAATACGGCGATGAAGGCAGTGACACGTTGGGCAATATAATAGCCGATCTTGGAAGCCTTGAGATACCAAACATGATTAGGCTTGGACTCGGCAATATTGATAACGTCAATATACCTTATTCTACTAAAGCCCCGGTCGGCTGCTATGGCAAAGCGGCTGAAGTATCTGCCGGAAAGGATACGACAACAGGCCACTGGGAAATAGCAGGGCTTCAGCTCAAAGACCCATTTCCGGTATACCCCGACGGTTTCCCGAAAGAGGTAATGGATGCGTTCCATGAAGCCACCGGTGTACAGTCCATGTGGAATAAGCCGGCGTCCGGCAGTGAAATCATACAAAGATTAGGCGAAGAGCATATGAAAACAGGCAAGCTCATAGTATACACATCGGCGGACAGCGTTTTTCAGATAGCAGCCCATGAGGACATTGTACCTGTCGAGAAACTCTATGAATACTGCCGGGCAGCTCGGGACATCCTCCGGGGCCCACATGCCGTTGGCAGGGTCATAGCCAGGCCCTTTACAGGAGAACCGGGAAACTTCCAGCGTACTAAGAACAGGAAGGATTTTTCCCTGCCGCCGACAGGTACCACGATGCTGGACCTGATAAAAGAGAATGGCCTGATGACAGTCGGAGTAGGCAAAATAGGCGATATATTTGCCGGCAGGGGCATTAGCAGGATATTGCACACCAAGGACAATGACCACGGCGTGGATGTGACCCTGGAGCAGATGAAGGAGGATTATGACGGGCTGATATTCACTAACCTGGTGGATTTCGATATGCTATATGGTCACCGCAATAATACACAAGGCTACGCCCAGGCGCTCGAAGCCTTTGACCGGAGGATACCGGAGCTTATGGATGCCCTGGGTGATGAAGACATACTGATCATAACCGCTGACCATGGCTGCGACCCAACTACACCCAGCACTGATCATTCCCGGGAATATGTGCCGATCCTTGTGTACGGCAGATCCATAAAAGCGGGAGTAAATCTTGGTATACGCGCCACATACAGTGATATAGGGGCGACCGTCCTTCAACTGCTCGGCATAGAACCGGCGCTTGCAGGGATCAGCTTTGCAGGCATGTTACTATAAAGGAGGGGAGTACAAGTGTATAAAGAGGCAGCCGCATATTTGAGACAGCACATACCATCAAGTCCCAAAGTCGGACTGATACTGGGTTCGGGTCTGGGCCAGTTTACAGAAAGAATAGAAAACCCTGTTTTCGTGGATTACAGTTCTGTACCGGGCTTCCCCCAAACCACAGTTGAAGGGCATAAAGGCAGGTTTGTAGCGGGTACCTGCTCAGGCAGGCACGTCATCGCTATGGAGGGCAGATTCCACTATTATGAAGGATTTGACATCAATGAGGTCGTCCTCCCGGTCAGGGTGTTCAAGGAATTAGGCGTTGAAACGCTGATCGTTACCAACGCAGCAGGAGGAGTCAATACGGGATTTGAACCCGGTGATCTGATGCTGATCACCGATCATATAAACTTGAGCGGCGTAAATCCGTTAAGGGGCAAGAATGAAGCAGTACTCGGCCCCAGGTTCCCTGACATGACCTATGCTTATGACCCTGCTTTGATCGAGCTTGCAGAAAGAGTCGCCAAAGCCATTGATATCAGGCTGAGAAAAGGTGTATATGCCATGATGCAGGGCCCCAGCTATGAAACGCCTGCAGAAATAAGGATGCTGAGAGTGCTTGGCGCTGACGCAGTGGGCATGTCGACCGTACCAGAGGTGATAGCTGCTGTTCACGCTGGAATTAAAGTGATGGGTATATCATGTATTACAAATATGGCAGCTGGTGTGCTGGATCGTCCTTTGGCACATGATGAAGTAATAGAAACAGCCAATTCAGCAAAGGATAAATTTATAAAT
>JAKORJ010000018.1 GCA_029777885.1 Bacillota bacterium
ACGACTGTAAGCTTGATATAGTTGACCACAAAGTAAATGACATCAGCAGCCAATAAATACCTGACAGGTACATAAAAGAGCGAAGCGAATATGGCAACCAAGGTGACTGATAAGAAGAAAATCGTAGGCACTATAAGTGTTTTCCATCTCCTGGTATATACCATGATCAGGAATGCGAACATGCAGAAAATATCCGCCAGAGACATATTGACATTAAAAAAAACGCTGGACTGGTTCAAAAACACACTCATCAAAGAAACTGTGAACCCCAGGGCTCTGCTCCTGCTTTCAGTTGCCGGTTCCGGTCCGTCAAAGCCCACAAAATGCTCAGGCTTGTCATACTCCAGACTCCGCATGACCTGCACTTCCTGCCCTTTTCGATATAGGCTGCTTATGCCCGAATAGCTTATATATCCTATTCTCCTGAAGTATTTATTGTGCCGTACCTTTCATAGAGCTGCCCCATGGTACAATTATCAAGGACGCCTTCATCGATTTTCCGCCTGACATAGGAAAATATCCTGTCAAGGCCGGATAAGAGTCCCTTAGGATCAGATGCCAGATCTGAAGGATGGAACCACAGGTGGAAAACCTCTCCCTTTTCAATTGCCCTGTCTATTCCCCTAATTGCTTTCCTGACCCTGCTGGTTACCGGGATCAGCCTCCTGATGCCGCTTCTTGACATATACAGCATATTGCCTACCGTGTTGTAAAGTCCGCTTTCCTCCTTGAAAGGCAAGGAGGTTTCAGGCACAAGCCCCAGGAACTGATCTATCATATGGCAAAGCTTTCTAAGCAGGCTGTTCTTTATTTTCTGGAACCATTCATTCCCCAGGCCGCGATAGATTCTGAACCCATATCTGAACAATAAATCCTTGTGCCCTGCATGATTGCGCGGATATACAAAGGAGATCAGCTTAAGGTCTAACATATCTGCCGTCTGAACACACTCTGACAGGTCCGATTCGGCGCAAGCCCTGCTGCAGCCCGGTGCCCCGTAAATGATGTGGCTGAAGCTGTGGCAGCCGATTTCATGCTTCGGTTGTGCCTCCAGGACCTGTAGCAGTATATCCCTGCCGTACCACAGCGGAGCTTCAGCTATGTCCGATGCTGGATCCTCGGAAAACCAGTCCCTCGGATACCAGCTAAAATCAGGGCGTACCAGGTTACCATGCTTTATCCCTTGATCAGATGCACATCTGTCAAGCATAAGGTGTCCGATAAAGGCGAAGGTGGCTGAGATATTATGCTCTTTAAGCAGCATAAGCAATTTCGTAATGCAGGGGCGGGTTGCAAGCAAGGCGGCCCTCTGGCGTTTGCTGATACCAAGGTCAAAACTGCCCCAGGCAAGCTCGGTATCCAGGCTGAGGACGAAGGTCCCCTTGCCTTTGGGCTTCAGGTATATTGAGTATATATCCTTAAGATAGCTTAAAACCCTATCCACCGTATAGGCTTTAACCAATGACCGGCCCTTTTCACCAAGGGTCTGCCTGAACTCCTTTGATTTGTAAAGCAGTTCAATAGACCTGACAAAGCCAGCCACATCATCTGCTCGGACGAGCAGTCCGTTTTCACCGTCCCTTACCAGGTCCCTGTTGCCCCTGCAGCTTGTAGCGACCACGGGCAGTCCTGCAGCCATAGCCTCCATGATATTGAGCGGCAAGCCCTTCCGCCTTGAAGAAGATAAGGCCACATCCGCTGCCCTTAGCAATAAATCGATGTCATCCCTCTCCCCCAGGAAAAAGACCTCCCTGCTATGTTTTCTACCTGCCGCAGGTGAACTATCCAACTTATCAGCACTTTGAAACCTCTGTGCCTCTTGGCCTTGTAAAAGCTGTAAAAGGATTCAAAAGGAAGCTGCCATGTTGGCAATGACCCGCATCAGTATATTTCATTTTATAGATCGGAGTTTTCACATACCTGTCCCCTTCGCTCCAAATCCAGGTCCATCAATCGATTCAGGTAAATATCCGCCCTTTGTATCACTTTCAGCACCGTCATCAGAGCGATTTTCACATCAAAGGCAAATGAGATCCTGTTTACATACTCCAGGTCATAACGAAATTTATCCTCCCAGCTTATGGCGTTTCGGCCGTTCACCTGAGCCCAGCCTGATATGCCTGGCAAAACGCTGTGTCTCTTATTTTCTTCCTCCGTATAGTAGGGCAGGTATTTTACCAGTAAAGGCCTGGGGCCGATAAAGCTCATTGTGCCGTTCAATACATTGATTAGCTGGGGGAGTTCATCGAGGCTCAGCCACCTTAAAAATCTGCCGACCCTGGTCAGCCGCTCCTCATCATCTAGCTGCCGACCGTCCTTCATGGTTTCCGTGATCATGGTCCTGAACTTATACAGCCTGAATATGATCCTATCCTTCCCGACTCTTGGCTGAATAAAAAGCACCGGCCCCTTTGAGTCCAGCCTGACCGCTATAGCTATTGCAAGGAACACCGGGGCTAGAAGGATCAATCCAAGCAATGAAAAAAACACATCGAGCAACCGTTTTATGTACCTTGTATAAAAAGTGCCAGTCACACTTACCACTTCCCAACTTATAAAAATAGGCTCCTTATGACCCCTATGATCTTTCCAGGTCCTCATCCGTCAGCTTAGTGTCTGAGGGCAGGCATACACCCCGATCGAAAATATCCTCGGACACGCTTTTCCTGCCATCCCTGTGGGGATAGAACCTGCAGTTTTTATAAAAGGGCTGCAGCTGCATGGGCTTCCATACAGGCCTGGATTCAATATTTTCATTTTCCAGGGCAAGCATTACATCCAGGGGGGAGACCCTGCTCCCTTCTGCCAGGGTAATTACCGAAAGCCAGTGGTTCGGTTCACCATAAGCAGCCACCGGCATGAGGCCGATCTCATCAATGCCTGCAAATCCGGCCTTATAGGACTCATATATCCTTTTCTTCTGCTCCAGGCGCTTGTCAAGTACCCTTAGCTGTCCCCTGCCAATAGCAGCCAGCACGTTGCTGATCCGGTAGTTATACCCCAGCTCGCTGTGCTCGTAGTGCCTTGCCGGATCCTTGGCCTGGGTCGACCAGAACTTGATTTTCCTGATCGCAGCCTCATCGTCGGATACGACCATGCCCCCGCCGGAGGTGGTGATGATCTTGTTGCCATTAAAGGAATAGATGCCCAGGTCACCAAGGGTACCGCAATGCCTGCCCTGGTATTTGGCTCCCAGGGCTTCAACCGCATCCTCGATGACCGGGACGCCATAGGTACTACAAATATCCAGGATCGGACCGAAATTGGCGCTTTGGCCGTATATATCTACTACGATGACTGCCCTGGGCAGTCTCTTTACCCGTGAGCAGTCGCTAAAGGCCCGCTCCAGCGCGTCCGGAGACATGTTCCAGCTGTCAGGCTCAGAATCTATAAAAATTGGTTCTGCACCTTCATATACTATGGGATTGCAGCTTCCGGCAAAGGTCAAGGTAGAGCAGAAGACTACATCACCCCTGCCGGCGCCGGTAATTTTAAGCGCCAAATGGATGGCTGCAGTGCCTGAGGACAGAGCTGCAGCGGCCTTGACGCCAACATAAGCGGCGACCTCCTGCTCAAAGGCATCTACCTGGGGGCCTAGGGGAGCTATCCAGTTGCTCTCAAAGGCTTCATTGACAAACTTGATCTCCTCTCCATGCATATGGGGAGTTATCAAACGAATCGGTTTTTTATCCACTGCCCTTCCCCCAAAACAAGCCTACATAGTGCCGATTTCAACCTCTTTTCTGACCATTAGTACATCATGCTTCATCATGTAAACGTTTTTCTCGTAGTTGCCAATGTCAGCTTCATTTGCTATCCCGAATAGATTATTCAATATGTACCTGGGGAAGTTTATGCCGCATTCGTATGCCAGAGGATAACCCCCTCCGAACCTGGGATTGACCTCTGAGACAAGGTACTCTCCTTTGCAATGGAAAATATCCATGTCTACGGGGCCGACAAGGCCCGAGCGCTGCGCTAACTCCTTCACGATCGGGATAAGGTCATTCGGGTCGATCGATTTTGCCTTATCAGTCTCACCTGCCCGCATGGCCAGCTTTTCCTTTACAAATACTGCTGTGATCTTCCCTGATATGAGGTCTATATATGCATCGACACCGAGTTCTTTCCCATTTATGTACTCTTGGATGAGCATCGACCTGCAGCTGTTGAACAGGAACGCGACCTCTTCCATGGTCTCAGCCTTGCCGATATTCAGGCTTGCACTTCCCTTGCGGGGCTTCAGGATCACCGGGAAGCTGATCAGTCCTGCTTTCAAGGCTGCTTCAAAATCCGACAAGCTGGCATAGGTTTTGGCGGCCCTGAACCCGTTAGCCGTGATGAAGTGATAAGCCGCATACTTATCCAGCCACAGCTCGCAGGTTCTATAAGGTGATACTATCGGCTTTACTCCAATTTGCTCCAGCTCTTCCCGCCTTTTTGCCAGTACAGAAAGCTCCGGGTCTATAAGCGATATGACCGCCCTGATCCCTTCCCTTGTGCATATTTCCATGATCGCTTCGAAATAGCCAGGGTCATCTATCCTGGGGACTATGTAGTGCTTATCAGCAGCATAGAGCGCAGGCGCAAAAGGACTGCAGTCGCAGGTTATCACCCTGCCCTTGCCCGCCAACTCCTTCTTGAAATACTCTATCAACAGGTTCCTTCGCCCTGCGCTGCAGACAAGGATGTTCAGCCCATTGTCCAAGTCACGTCACATCCCCTCTGTTCTTGTGAAGGCAATGATTGATCTGTGCCTACGATCATGATACGGTGCCGCTTGTGCAGTTCAGCAGAACGCCGAGGATCCTGCCGCCTGCAAACCTGATGAGCTTGATCGCTTTCATGACGCTTTCCTTGTCGGATCTGCCCGCAGACACTACAATGAGGTAACCGTCTGCATACTCAGAAAGTACCTGGGCTTCCGTAAACAGCCCCACCGGTGGTGTGTCAAGGATTATATAGTCGAACTCTTCATTCAGCCTTCTTACAAGGAACCTCATATCTTCAGATGAAATAAGCTCTACAGGGTACAGGGGCTTATAGCCGGCAGGCATGATAAACAGGTTGTCGACCTTGCTTTTCATTATGCCCTCGGTCCACTTAATGGAAGCCATCAGTATATTGGACAGCCCTATTTTATCGATGTCGAAAAATTCATGTATTGTAGGCTTTCTCATATCACAATCCACCAGCAGAGTCTTTTTGCCATCCTGGGCCAGCACGATGGCAAGCATCGAGGCGGCTGATGACTTCCCTTCTCCTGGCTTTGCACTGGTCACAATTATAGTTCTGGCATCATATTTGCCTGAGATATAATAAAGATTCGTCCGAAGTATCCTGAAGGCATCAAGCATCGTGTAGTCATTTTTTTTCAGGAATTCGGTGGTATAGCTTTTATAACCGCCTGCTTCTTTGGGACTGGAGACTTTAAATGGAAATGCCAGATATTTTTTCATCAGCTTCTTTCTGCGCAAGCCTGCTTTTTTATAAAGAGGAATGGTACCTATAACGGGGAGGTCGAGATATTTCTCTATATCCTCCTCGGTTTTCAGGGTATTGTCCGTCGTTTCCGCGATAAGCACGATAAACAGCGACATCAGAAGGCCTGCCGCAAAGGCTGCCCCATAATACAGCTTTACATCCAGGGTCTCAAAAAGTTTTGGAGGCACCCTGTCCAACTCGTATATGTTATGCATGGGAAAGATCCGGTCAGCTTCCTCGGTGAATACCGATATCAATTTGTCCAGTATCATTGAGGCTTCATAGCGGTCGTCCCACTTGATGCTGACATCGATGATCTGAGTGCCATCCTGGTGTTCGGTGCTGATCCGCCTTATCAGCTTGTCAGCAGGAACGTCAAGCTTGAGGTCAGACACGATCCTCGAGGTTATCATATTGGTCTTGAAAAGCTTTACACAGGTGAGCATGTTTTTATCTATATCAATATTTGCATATTGAATGATATCAGGCTTCAGCCCGATTATTATGCTCGCCTTTGCTTCATAAACGGGTTTCGCAACCAGCATGCGGTAAAGGATCGCTGCGCTGATGCACAAGACAGTGATCAGCACTACAAGCATATACCTTTTGCCGATAGCCTTGATGAAATCCTTGAAGCTGATATAAGTGCCTGCCTGCTCCACCGATACTCCTCCACCCTGTATAGGCGCTGTACACTGTGGCTGCATAGTATAAATATATGCTGAACATACAGCTTTAGTACGCGATAGCGGACATCTTGAACGGGCATAAAAAAAGGCCCCGTTGTTGCACGGAACCTTTATTCGTATATATGTGCCTTGTGTTTACAGCTCGGTCATGGCAGTGAGCATAGCCTCTATATTCTCCAGTGGCGTGTCCGGCATTATGCCGTTCCCTGCCGCAAGCAGGAGTCCACCCTTCGGCGTATGGAATACCTCCTTCATGTATAGAACCTCATTTATCACATCCTGGGGGCTCCCTTCGGGCAGGATATGCTGGACATCCATGCCCGCAAGGAAGGTGATCCTGTCCCCGTAGGCTTCTGCTGTTTGCTTGAAATCCATGCAGCCCTTTTGAACAGGATGGAACACGTCAACTCCCGCCGATATCAGGTATTCCATCAGCTTTGTGTTGTCACCGCACGAATGGAGGAAGAAACGCATCCCTTTGCTGTGCACATGGTCAGCAAACTCTTCGTACAAGGGTAGGTACAGTTCCTTGAATACAGCCGGTGACATCATGGGCCCGGTCTGATGGCCCAGGTCATCCGAGGTAAATATGCCGTCAAAGCCTAGCTCAGCATACCTGTCAACGATCACCTTGTAAAAGTCCAGGATCCTCCTGCCTATTAGCTTTAGGCCTTCCATATTATCGTAATAATCCAGCATGAGGTTTTCCATACCTCGGATAGCCCACAGCCGTTCATGGAACAGCCTCCACCAGCAGCCCAGCTTATAGCGGTTACCAGCTAAAGGCAGGCTGGAAACCACACTATCGAAGTTACCGGGCTCATTAGGGTCCGGAAAATCATTAAGGAATTTATCAAGGTCCGACCAGTCGGGCAGGAGGACGACCGCCCTTCCTATACTGTGCCTTTCCTCATTGCTGTAATCATCCTTGTAGCCCAGGCGGTATGACCTGTTGCTGTTGGGTGAAGTTTCAAAACCCGGCTCCAGGTGCCATGCGGCAAAGATGTCATCAGGAAACCATTCGCTCATTTTCGTCAGTCTTTCACCGTATTTATCAACCAGGCCTTCGCCCCACCATTTATGAAATACCAAAGGCACTCGGTCGCAGCCTTTTCTTTCTATAGCTTTTATAACCTCCTGCTTTGACAAGGGCTCTCTAAGCATTTTGGATCAACCCTTTCACAAACATATCTGCCAAACAGTATAACATATAAAATGTAAATTATATTCAAATGTGCTACGGATATTATAGCATAACGTTAAATGTGTTCAATGAACAAAATGAGCAGAACATAGATAATACAGCTGCTTAATGAGTAGTAATCATTATTAATAAAATATAAACGTCAGATAATGACCATGTCATCACCTGACGTTTATGTATGGCTCCCCAGACTGGACTCGAACCAGTAACCCCTCGGTTAACAGCCGAGTGCTCTGCCATTGAGCTACTGAGGAATATATAGATCCGGCAGCGACCTACTCTCCCGGGCGGTCACCCGCCAAGTACCATCGGCGCTGAAAGGCTTAACTTCTGTGTTCGGAATGGGAACAGGTGTGACCCTTTCGCTATTGCCACCG
>JAKORJ010000019.1 GCA_029777885.1 Bacillota bacterium
CAAGCCTGACCTCCGGGCTGTAATCCTCCCCCGCCGCCCGCTGCAGCCTGCGGTGGAGCCTTGCCCCCTGCAGCATGGATTCACTGCTCCGGATGCCCATGGGCCTTATGTCGCCGCTTTTCAGCAGAAATTCTACCAGATTGCGTACAGATATCCTGACTATAGGTTTTTCCATATGCTTTTCCTTTTCATCCCGGGCACACGGCCCGCACCTTTTTCCTTAGTATATCACAGCAGGCATCAGGACGGGAACACCGGTTCTGTCCCGACAGGCAACGCTATATCTATATAACCTGCCCAGGCTGTGATGAAAGGCTATCCTTCTTCAAATCGGATTTTAAAAACAATGAATCACTGACATGCCCCTCCTGTGACGCTGAGATCAAAACCGGCATTTTCACACAGCATGAATAAGTTACAAATTACAAAAGACAGGCCCAAAGCCTGTCTGTGCGATATATCGGAAGCTTATCTCTTTTTAGGTCCTTAGTCCATGTGCATGATCCAAGCAGCATGCACATAAGCCCTTGGGACATTAAATGTCCCAAGGGTCACTGCTTTATTAAATTACGAAATTGCCATTCCTGAACACCGGGACTTGCTCCCCGGAATCCTTTATCCCTGTTATCTCAAGGTCGGCCGTTCCGAACATGAAGTCGACATGCACCAGTGAATTGTTGATCCCTGCAGCTTCCAACTCCTCGGGCGTCATCCGGTCACTGCCCTCTAGGCAGACCGGGTAGGCCTTGCCGATAGCCAGGTGGCAGGAGGCATTTTCGTCAAACAAGGTATTGTAAAACAGTATGTTCATATTGGAAATAGGCGAATCATAGGGTACCAGCGCCAGCTCGCCCAGGTAATGGGCTCCCTCGTCGGTCTCTATAAGCTGCTTCAGCACCTCATAGCCCTTTTTGGCACTGAAGTCAACAATACGGCCCTTCTCAAAGGTGATTGAGAAATCCTCGATCAGGTTGCCGTTGTAGTTGAGTGGCATGGAAGCAACCACGGTCCCGTCCACACCGTCTCTCCTGGGAGCCGTGAAGATCTCCTCCGTTGGCATGTTGGCTATAAACTCAACGCCGTCAGCGGAAAGCTCGGAGCCTCCAAGCCAGATATGGCCCTTTGGCAGCTTTATCATAAGATCCGTGCCCAGGCTGTTTTTGATATGCAGGGCATCGAACTGGTGCTTGTTAAGCTTCTCCATGTGGGCTTTAAGGGAGTCCGTATGCCTGGCCCACTCTGCGACCGGGTCGCTGCTGTCCGCCCTGACAGCCTTAAGTATGGCATCCCAGAGCTTATCGACCGCTTCCTGCTCCGGTGCGTCGGGAAATACCTTCTTTGCCCAGGCCTTTGTCGGCACTGACGCAATGCACCACCTGATCTTATTGCCCATCAGGCGCTCGGAATGGACCTTGAGGGCTGTCCTGGCAGCCTTGTTGGCCCTTGAGATCCGGCCGGGGTCAACATCCTTGAAAAGCTCAGGGTCGGATGCCGATATACTGAGGTAAGCGGCATTTTGGGCATCATAATACTCATAGAACTGCTTCTGCCAGTCCGGAAACTCGTCAAAGATCTCATCCGGGGCGCTTTTGTAGGTAATCTTTGATGTAAGCTCGTCAGTCCACCTCACAACGACCTCCCTGGCCCCCTCATCGTAGGCTGTCTGGACTGTCAGCCTGTTGAATTCCGCACATTCTATGGGGCTCGAGATGACCAGGGTCTGGTTCTTCTGGAGGTTCAGGCCTGTTTTCACTATCAACCGCGCATATCTTTTCAAAGCTTCATTGTTCATAAATACACCTTCTTCTGATCAATTATTGGATAATTCGACATTATAGCAGCCTCACCTTTTTACAGTTATTATCCGCCTCAAGGATATATTATGGCCTGGGATACAAGGTAATTTTCTGTCACAAGCTGGGCACAAAGGAGATAGACGGCAAAATGGTAAAAGGATACTATGTCGATCAGGAAATCAGCACCATTTTCAATCTTCAAAGCCTCGATGAGGGTCCAAGAAAGGAACTGGAATTCATACCTGCCCCGTGAAATTTGTTTTGCTGATGAGCAGGTTTATTTCCTCCCTCTTATTCAGGAGCCACTCATCATCCCTGGGGTATTCGCTGAAGGTGATGGGGGTGTCCAGGCCTGCATCCAATGTAGCTATGACTTTCTCTCTGCCGACCAGCTCCTCCAGCAGCCTGAGTGCCCTGACATCCTGCAGGGCTTCATAAAACACCTCCAGCCTGATGGATTCCAGGGGGCCATCCTTACCGGGATATACCAGGAAGGCATCTCCCGAGGGGAATGCTTTGCCTGCATCCGTTTCCTTAAAGGGGTCAACAAGACGGGTCGAATATTGGGTATACCAGAAGTTATAGCCCCACTGTAGGAAGCCCGCCAGGTCGTATTTGTAGAGCTGCATGCCCAGTATCCTGTTCCTGGCCGAGGGCATGTTGAAGAACCTATTGGATACCTTGCGGTATTGGCCACAGCAGTAATAAGTCCACAATTCCGGCACCTTGTTTTCCAGGAAGGGCTCTATATGGTCCGATGCGGGGATCGGCCTTTTCACCAGCCCGCGTTTATAAAACTCATAGCTGGACAAGGCATCTATTACAGGGAAGCCGGACAGGTGCTTGTTCACTATGCGGCTTGCGTTAGCGTAGGACTTAAGATGCTCCTCCTGGGGCTCATCGGATACATGGAAGTAGCTGCGTTTTTCCAGGCCGTTCTCCCTTATGAATGTGACCAGGGCAGGCAGGAATTGGTCGAGGAAGCTTTCGTATTCAGGTCCTGCAGCATCTGTCTCCCAGCCGAATATTTTCTTCAGTTCACCGTTTTCCTCGGCAACTATCTTAGGAGCATGTTCAGCCCCCCACTGGGTGAACAGGTGGGAAAACTCGAAATATTCGACTCCGCATGCATCGCACAGGTCGACCCACCGCTTAAGCCTGTCAAAGCCGAATTCATACTCATTTCCATGCTTTTTGACATCCACCAGCTGGACCGTCGGCCTTTCACCACCTACTGCCGTATCAAGGGGGACGGTGAAGAGCGGGGTCAGGATCATATTGATCCCATGGTCTACAGCTGTTTTTATGTATTGCTCGATGCGGCGCCAATGGGCTTCGCTGAAGACCTCGTCCTTGTAATATGTCGCCAGGCAGTCGGCGTAAAACCATTCCGTCACTATGAGGGTCTGCTTTGGAAGCAGGCTGTCTATGATGGTCAAGTAGAATACGGCACTGGTCAGCTTTTCTCCCTCGGGGGCGAAAAAGGCAATCTCCACCGGATAACAGCCCGGTATTATTTTTTCATGCTCCGGCTTTGCTTCCTTATGTCCCGACTCTGCTTTCTTATCCCTTAAGTCGATGGTGACCCACAGGGACTGCCACCGGTCCGACAAGGACAGGGTATCCTGAACGGGCAGCAGGAGGTCCGGATAGAGTCCTGGCTCCGTCCGCAGCACATATTCATCGTGATCCCGGTAGCAGGGCAGGTCCGATTGCACGGCCTCGACTTTTCGAAGCTCTATAAAGGGGGAAAGCTCAGAAACTGCCTTGACCTTGACTTCATCAAGACGATTTGCGCCACACGTTAGATTACCATTCAGATAACTATCATCCGGCCTTCTCCTGTACGCTACCTGGAAGGAGTATACCTCATTCAGGAGCATGGAACCCTTTTCCCAGGGCCTAGCTGTCAGGTCCTCATCGGGAAAAACCTTTACAAGAGAGCTCAACAGCCTTAACTCCAACTCGTTGCTGTTTGACATTAGCATTGATCCTCCGGTTTCCTCATATGCTCTTTTCAAAATAGTTATACAAAATATACCACTGCGAAAGGCATTTATCAAGTCTGGACTTAAGCAAAAAAAGCCGCCCGGCAGCAAGACCGGACGGCATAAGCATATCTGGGTTTTTATGCAGATACCTCTAGGCAGAATATGTTTTCTGCAGGTGCTTTATCATCCTGTTCATCTGCGGCAGCAGTGTAATGGCTGCGCAGATCAGGAACTCGACTCCAAGGAACGGGCCATTGTATGCAGCCGAATACAATATCGAGGGCAGTATGTCTGCTGCCTGGGTGATCTCTGAAAAGAAGATGACCCCGGTCAAAAAGTGCATGAGAAAACGGCCGAATACGCCTATGAAGCATGCAACCACTATATTTTTACGGTAAAGGCCAGCCAAGCCCAGCAGGCCAAAGGCCAGCGGATAGTCCATTATCAGCTGCACCCAGTGGACCACATATCCCCCCTGGATGTACTGGAGTATACCATAGGCTATACCCGCCATCACTCCGGGGATGGGGCCGTATATAAATGCAAACAGCATTACCGGCAGCATGCTTGCAGGCGTAACACTTCCCCCCTGGGGCATGCTCCAGAGCTTTATGTATGACAGGACAAAGGAAAGGGCTATGCACAAGCTCGCGTTTACGAGCATCCCGGTCGTAAATTTGACTTCCCTGCTCCTTCTTACAAAAATGATCCCGCCGATCCCGATGATGAGAAGCAAAACAGTGATAGCTATGGTGACAGGCGTGAATTCGAGGAATTCCTCAAACATTGACCGGATGTAGGATATGAATCCGTTCATAATGAAAAAACCTCCTTGTAGATTTATTTGCCGGAGGAGGAAAGAAAAAAACATGAAAGAAGCTTCATGTTTTCATCTTGAAATAAGCTTCCCTACGCAGGCATTACCCTGACAGGTTCAAAGGGTCGGATACAAGATCCTCTCAGCCTAAGCTCCCCTAGCAATCTATGTTGATTTTTCTCTATTATATCACCGGTTTAAATGTATATCAATAAGCAGCATCCAAATCCCGATGCCTGGCAGGCTCAGCCCTTGTCCAAGCCCGAGACCGCGGCCTCCCATTGCTTATAGCAAAGCTCAAGCTCAGCATCCATCGCCACCTTTTCATCAAACAGCTCCTTAAGTTTCACTGCATCCGAGCAGTAAAGGTACATCTGCCCTTCGATCAGCTTGACCTGCTGCTCCAATTGCTCAATTTTCCTTTCAAGCTCCTCCAGCGCCCTGGCCCTGCTCGCATTCTGCCCATTGGAGCCCTTGCTGCCTCTGGGATTTTCTGCCTTAGGCCTTACACCCTTATTATCAGCTCTGATTTATCCCTCCATACCACCGTGCACAGCCTTTTTGCCTCCTCAGGGGTGGGGTACCTGAGCAGCCCCTTGTCCGCCAGCCAGTAGAGCACGGCATACTGGGGATAGATCTTGTATTTGAGGTAAGCCCTTTCATCCTTCGAGATAAAGTCCGGTATTTCCTTATCGAATTCCTCGGCGAAGCCTTCGATATAATCCGTGAACATCTCTTTACCGAGCTTTGCATACATCTCGTCCAATATATCATTCAGCTTTGCAAACTGCTCCTTTATGAAATAGGGGATAAGCATCTTCGGCCTGCCGTCCTCCATTTTCACATAGCCCAGCTCGGCTTCCTTTGCAATGATCTGCTTGTCCATATCATTTGGGGTTCCTCCATCCCGTATGAGCTGGGCGATGCGGGTCAGTTCAGCCAGATTCGTTACACTAAAGTCCCGCCAGTGCAAGCCGATATCGATCGTGGCCTTGCTGTCCAGCTGCAATGCCGAATTGCCCAGGCTGTCGCTGTATGATTTGATGCCGTTACCTTCAGCCTTGTGGTAAAAGTCGACCTCCTCCGGGCTGAACTCCTTCTGGTTTTCCCAGTAGTGATCATCGCAAAGTGTAGCACATACCCAGTGCTGGGACCCGTCCTTGCGCTTGGGCCTGTCGATGGTGATTTTGTTTTCTCTGTATACAGCATTCAGGGACCAATAATAGAGCATATTAACAGCTAAAGGTATAATGGCCCATAGGACAAAGTCCTTGTCAAGGTCACTGCCCAAAAAGCCAATGCCCTTTATCCTGTCGTACCTTTTGTCAAAGGCGTCGAAGATCCGCTCCGCATAGGGCCCGATATGATGGAAATGGTATCTCCCCCGCAGCACATTATGCCGTATCTCAGCTATGAAGAAATTGGTCGTGTACTTGTTCTTATCGGCCACCCTCAGGTAGTCCATGTAGACAAGCTTCCGGATATGGTGCTCAAGGTAGCCGGCGGCTACTGAAAGTGTCCTTGCTATTTCCTCTATAGTGAGCTTCTTTCCATAGCAGGCCAGGCAAATATTGTCTACGAGCCTGTCCTCACCCAGGCCGCACTGGCCGTATTCTGTTGATGTGTACCCGTCATGCCCCACCATCAGCCTTTTTGGGGCGACATTCAGATTATTGGTCGTCATTTCGATCCCCGCTTTCAATTTCTTTTTGATCTCGGACAAGTGCCAGCGGACGGTCGAATGGGGTATGCCCAGGAGCTTCGATATCTCCGCTCCGGTCCTGTTTTCATAGTAAAACAGCAGGGTTATCTCCCGGTGGAGCCTGTTGAGATATGCCACCTCCGTGCGCAGCTTTTCAATGGCAAGCCTGGTCTCTACCTCGTCTTCCACACAGGTCTCATCCTGCAGGTCGAACAGGGCATCGATATCAAGGTTGTTCCAGTGCTTTTTATTGCTCCTTAAATACTTGGACCAGGTATAGCAGCAGATCGTATACACGAAGCCGTCCAGGTCCTCGATCCTCTCATGGCGCCTTAAGGAGGATGACAAGGACATGAGTATCTCCTGGGACAGGTCTTCGGCAAGCTGCAGGTCATGCGTCCTCGAGTATGCAAACCCCGTTATTTTCTTTGCATAAGCGCGTATCATATCATCGCTCAGGTTAATGACGCTCACCGCCCGATCAAGCACTCTGTAATACAAGTACCGGATCTAGAAGAAATGTTGGAAGGGTCTATGGTTTTTTTATATTTATTTCCCCGGTATGACCTTGACCATGAAAAGGCAGGGATTGTTCTCGTCCCATATTGTGGTGAAAACCTCCAGCGGGGTAAAGCCCATGGACAGATAAAATGCCCTTGTTCTGGCATAGAACTCATCAGGGTTGTCCTCAGCCAGGGTCTTGACGGTCAGGAATTTATATTCCTTTTCCATGCAATAGCGGACGCATTGGTTTACAAGGCTTCTTCCTATCCCCTTCCGCTGGTGCTCCTTCAGCACCCCCATCACGCTTAGCTCCGCTGTCTTGCTGTTATGGGCCTTTAAGGCTGCAAAGCCCACTGGTTCACTGCCGGCATAGCAGGCATAGAAGGTCATGGTCCTTACCCATCTGGTATAGTCGTCGATTGCCTCCGGTATGCCGAACCACTCAGGAAGTGAATTCAGGATGTGGCGGCAAATACGGGACTTGATGTCGATATCCTCGATTTCCACGATGTAATAGCCTTTTTCTAAAAGGTCGGCATAGTTGTCCATTTCCGCACCCCCTGTTATTTGAAATATGGACCTGATATACGTACATAGAATGTCTGCAGCCTAAAATGGAAATTGTACACTTTGCTTATATCACAAAATTAGTGTATATTACAAGGGTGGTGGTTTACTCTTGTATAGAGAACTGTGAAATTCACTAAACTAAATCAAATGCTAACCAGGAGAGATCTGAACTATGAAAAGGTTGACAGGAACAGTTGTCATGGGACTCAGGACGCCCATCATCAACAAGGGCGATGATCTTGAGAAAATCGTGGTAAATACATTGCTAAAGGCCGCAGAGGCAGAAGGCTTTGTCATAAAGGACAGGGATGTGCTGGCCGTAACCGAGTCCGTCGTGGCGCGGGCCCAGGGGAACTATGCGAGCATTGACGCGATCTCAAAGGATATAAGGGCCAAATTCGGCGACGACACCATAGGTATAGTATTTCCCATCCTCAGCCGCAACCGTTTTGCCGTATGCCTTAAGGGCATAGCAAAGGGCACTAAAAAAATAGTGCTCATGCTAAGCTATCCGTCCGATGAGGTGGGCAATCACCTGTTTGATGACGGCCTGCTTGATGAAAAGAATATAAACCCCTGGTCCGATACCCTGTCTGAGGAGGAATACCGAACCTATTTCGGGTATTACAAGCACCCCTTTACCGGTGTGGATTATGTGGAGTATTACAAATCGACCATAGAAGAGTGCGGGGCAAAATGCACGGTCATATTCTCAAACAACCCCTTGGAGATCTTAAAATACACCAAAAGCGTTTTAGTCGCCAATATCCATGCCCGGCACAGGACAAAGCGCCTTCTTAAGCAAAACGGGGCCGAGAAGGTATATGGCCTGGATGACATCCTGGCTGCCCCGGTAGACGGCAGCGGCTATAATGAAGCCTACGGGCTCCTTGGGAGCAACAAGGCGACAGAGGACTCCGTAAAGCTCTTCCCCCGCGACTGCCAGCCCCTGGTCGACAGCATCCAGCAGAGGATAAAGGAGCTTACCGGCAAAACCATAGAGGTCATGATATACGGGGACGGGGCCTTCAAGGACCCTGTGGGCAACATATGGGAGCTGGCGGACCCGGTTGTATCCCCTGCATACACAAAAGGACTTGCAGGCAAGCCAAACGAGGTCAAGCTCAAGTACCTGGCAGACAACCAGTTTGGCCACCTCAGGGGCGAAGAGCTCCAAAAGGCAATAGCCGAGTATATCAGGAACAAGCCCGGTGACCTGGTGAGCAGCATGATTTCCCAGGGCACTACGCCAAGAAGGTTAACGGACCTGATCGGGACCCTGTGCGACCTGACCTCCGGCAGCGGGGACAAGGGCACGCCCGTAGTATATATCCAGGGATACTTTGACGATTACTCAGCTGATGACCGGATACAGGCTTAGACTTGTATCCCTTTTTGCAATATTTGTGCTATACATATTCCGGGAGCTTTATATTGAGCACTTTTGTTCAAGGCATATTCAATATATGGGAGTTTGACCGCCATGACCGCAACCAAAAAGCTGATCCTGCATATTGTAGCCCTTGTGCTTATTATTCTTGCTGCGCTTGCTTTACGATCCATAACCATCCCATGCGTGTTCAGGGAGTTAACAAACATACCCTGCCCCTCCTGCGGTTTGACCAGGTCTATCAGGGCGCTTGCATCAGGCGACTTAAGGCTGTCCTTGTACTATCATCCCCTGACCATACTAATTGCTGCGCTCCTCTTGCTGGCCTTCCATAGGAATAAGCTTAAAATCAGCTCGAAGGTCATCGACCTCATCCTTATAGCCGGCAGTGTCGTTATTATAGTCGTATATATCTACCGCCTTTCAAACAATTTGATACCTTGAAGGAATATCCCCGTAGTTTCCACAATATATATGAGAGTGAATATATATCTATATTTAAAAATATTAGTAAAAATTAATGATTTAATTGACCTCCTGTAATTATATGTTATAATGTGCATAAATATATATTTTCATGTGAAAGGTGGGAATTGGCATGGATAGTCAAAAAGTTGAAATGTTCCTGGCCTCCTATAAGAAGTACTTCCCTGCTGACAAGCTTGTATTCATCAAGGAAAAGCTCCTGGCTCTGGATGACGAAAGGTTTGCTCTGGTCTCATCCGTAAAACTCAAAAACCCCACTACACTCTTCCTGATATCATTCTTCCTGGGAGCCCTTGGTATCGACAGGTTTATGCTGGGACAAACCGGGATGGGGATCCTGAAACTGTTGACAGGCGGCGTTTGTGGGGTACTGGCCATTATCGACTGGTTCACGATCGCCAGGAAAACAAGGGAGTATAATTTCAACAATCTGATGACCCTTATATAACATCCAGGAAACCATGCAGATACTTACCACCAAATGTAGGACCGACTTATTAGCCAGGACTATTCATTTGAATAATCCTGTTTTTTTGTATAACAGACGCGTATATAATGTTTTATTGACTTATGTAATTTTATGTTATATTATGGTGCATATATATAATTTTTATGAAAGGTGGCAATAACCATGGATAGCCAAAAGGTAGATATGTATATTATGACCAACCAAAAGTACTTCCCTTCAGAGAAGCTCGTCTACATAAGGGAAAAGCTCACCTCAATGGATGACAGCAAGTTCGCTTTCATCTCCACAGTAGAGCTGAAGGATCCTACCACCCTTTTGCTGGTATCGATTTTCCTGGGAGCCCTTGGTGTCGACAGGTTCATGCTGGGCGACGTCGGCATGGGTATCCTGAAGCTGTTGACAGGCGGACTTTGCGGTGTGCTGACCATCATTGACTGGTTCACGATCACCAAGAAGACAAGAGAGCTCAACTTCAACAACCTGATGACCATGCTCTGATCACGGACCACCAAGGACTAATACACCTATATACCGAATAATTTATCGGCTTAATAGATAATCAGGACTATTTCCAGAATAGATCCTGATTTTTTTATAACAAGCTACAGATCAAATCCGCTCAGGCGTTCCAGCTCCGCCTTATCTTCAATGATTATCTTCCGTTGGCCCGACTGCCGGATCAAGCCCATATCCTCAAACAAGGACAGTTTCCTGCTCAAGGTCTCCTGGCTTATGCCGATATGGGCTGCCAGGTTCTTTTTGCTGAAGGGCAGGTTTATGACATTTTTCCCTTCAGAGAACCTTAGCAGCGCCCTGGCCAGCCGCTGCTCCACATCCTGCAGGCCTAAGGTCTCGATCATGGATTCGGAGCTCTGGAGCCGTTTGCTGAGCTCTTCGATGATCTTTACTGCAATAGCGGGCTTCCTGCTTATCATATCCTTCAGCCTGCTGCCTTCGATCAGGCAAACGGTCGTGTTCTCCAGCACCTCGGCATTGTTGTCGAGGGGAGCTGATATAAACAGCGACAACTCCCCGAAAAAGTCACCCGGCTCCAGGAGCCTTATGACCTGCTCTTTCCCGGTATCGAGCACCCTGGTGATCTTTACCCTGCCTTCATGGATGACATAGAGCTTCTGACTCCTGTCTCCGGCCATGTATATGAATTCGCCCTTTTTGTATTCCCTCTGGTCGGTGATCATGGCGATCTCCGCTATCTCCTCGCGGGTCAGGCTGCTGAAGATCGGGACCTTTTCTATGCAGCTCTTTTCAGCGCTCCCGTGAGCGCAATGCACGCATTCCATTTATTTCCCCCCCTGGTAAACGCATAGCTATACATAGTATTTCGCCTGGGCCTTCCACATCTCGCTGTACTTGCCGCATCGGTCGATCAACTCCTCATGGGTGCCGATGTCCACTACCTCGCCCTTATCCATGACGATGATCCTGTCAGCCAGCCTGACCGAGCCCAGCCTGTGGGTCACTATGATGGCGGTCTTATCCTTGGCGATCCTTGCGAAACGCTCGTAGATCCGTTTCTCCTCCAGGGGATCGATGGCTGCCGTGGGTTCATCCAGCACGATTATATTGTGGGGCCGGTAAAAGCCCCTGGCTATGGCCACCCTTTGCCACTGGCCGCCAGAGATGTCCACACCGTCAAACTCCCGGGACAGCATGGTGTCATAGCCGTTCACAAAGGCTTCATCCTTCGGGTCCAATCCTGACATGGCTGATACCCTGTCCAGGTATTCCTCTTCGGGTTTTAGACCTGTGTCGGATATGGAGATGTTGTCCCCAAGGGTGAGCTGGTATTTCTGATATTTTTGAAATACCCCGGATATATTCTTAAACAGGTTTTTAAATGATATATCACTGGTTTTTTTATTCCCATGGAACACATAGCCCTTGTCCGGCAGGTAAAGCCCCGTGATAAGACGGACTATGGTGGTCTTGCCCGACCCGTTTTCGCCCACTATGGCGATAGTCTCGCCCTTTTTTATGGTAAAGGATGCATTCTTAACAGCCGCGGTTTCCGCACCGGGGTATGAAAAGCTTACATCCACCAGCCTTATGTCGCAATCAGGGTCGACATCAGTGTCGCTGCCCCCGCGCTCCGGGATCTCAAGAAAGTTCAGGTAGTTTTGTATAGTGCCCAGGTTCTGGGCTATATTGCCCGCATGCCTGCATACGACCTCCTCCATAATATCGAACAGGGCTCCCAGGGAGGCAAAAACAGCAGCAAAGGCGCCTGTGGATATCTCCTGGCTCATAAGGGCCTCAAACAGCATAAACAGGATAAGGAGATAGCCAGCAAGGGCCAGGAGCTTCATTAGGAGCTCGTACATGCCGGTCTTGAACGTTGCCTTCCAGCGCTCCTTGTTCAGGAGCTCCAGGGACTCCCTGTACAACCTCATGAAGAAGCTGAAAGCGCCAAGGAGCCTGGTTTCCTTGAAATACTCCCGCCCGGCTATGCAGTTTTCATAGTATTCGAACCGTCTGCGGATCGGAGCTGCCTTGTCCTCCAGGCCTGCGTATACCTTGGAACGCAATACCTGGCTCGTCATCGCGGGTATGAAGACTATCACTATGGACAGGGCGAGGATGGGCTTCAGGCTAAAGAGATACCAGCCCATGAACAGGAAGTAGGGTATATAGAAGGTGAAAATGAAGGAGACCAAAGCCACAAAAAACACTGCATGGGTTTTGCCCTCATTGGCCTTGTTTATGTCATCGAGCAGCTGCGTATCCTCAAAGCAGACGGGAGAGATCCTCGCCATTTTCTCATTTATGCCCCGCTGTATCCTTCCCATGGCTTTCTCTCCATATACCTGGGGCAGGAAGTTGCCGACACCGTTGAGCACCTGGTTGAAAAAGTGTATAAGACCTAGCATAAGAAGGGACAGGATGACAGCGGTCAGATCCGCCATGCCTCGTACCATACGCTCTGCCATATCAAAAAACCTTTGGGTCACAAGGGTGGTGATGCCCCAGGACAAGCCATGGGCTATGCTGACCAGCTGGGTCAATGTGAACAACAAGGGCTCGGCTTTAAAGGCAGTAGGCAGCATCCTTAAAAACACCTTTATGACATTGGGCTTGTGTTCCCTGGTTTCTGCCGTATTCATGCATACCAGCTCCTTTGAGCCTCAAACATCTCGGCATATATGCCGCCCCTGGCCATGAGGTCGTCATGGCTGCCCACTTCGGCTATCTTCCCGTCTTTCAGGACAAGGATCTCATCCGCCAGCTTCGCCGCGCCCAGCCTGTGGGTGATGAATACCGTCATCCTACCCTTGCTGATCCTGCCAAAGAGCTCATATACCTTGCTCTCAGCCACTGGGTCCAGGGCTGCCGTAGGCTCGTCGAGTATGTGCAGGGGGGCATTGCTGACCAGGGTGCGGGCGATCGCGACCCTCTGCCACTCACCGCCGGATATGTCGGTGCCTCCTTCCAGGATCTTGCCGAGAGGCGTATCCAGACCCTTTTCAAGCCTGGCCAGGGTTTCAGACAGGTCGATCTCCTCAATGGCCTCCGCGATCCTCTTGTCATCGACCCCGTTTATATTTCCCAGGAAAATATTGTCCCTTAGGGTTATGTAGTATTTTGCGAAATCCTGATAAACAACAGAAAACAAGGCCTTGAGCCGGGATTGGCTGTATTCCTTGATGCTACGGCCGTTGATCAGTATCTCGCCTTCAAAATCCGGGTACAGCCCCGTGAGCAGCTTTGTGATCGTCGTTTTGCCCGCGCCGTTTATGCCTACGAAGGCGTAGTGTTTGCTTCTATCCAGCCTGAAGGAGCACCCGTCCAGTACATACCTAACTGTACCGGGATACTTGAACCTCACATCCCTGAACTCTATTGAATCCAGGCTGTCCCTGCCTATATCACCAGCAGGCAGGTCATTTGCACCTTCCGCCTCCTCAAGCATCGAAAAGGCTGACAGGTCCTTCAGGTATTCATTGTTGTTGGCAAGCTGCTGCATCACGTATGAGAGCTGCCAGGACATCATTTGCACCAGGTTGAAGCATGCATTGACAAGGCCCATGAACATCCCGACCGTGATAAGCTTGCTTCTGAGCGGTATCAGCAATACCCCCGCGATGAGGACCGCCACCAATATGGTTATGATGCTGGACCCCTTCATCTTGATAAAGTTCAAGGCCTGGGTCCTGGTCCCTTTCTTGCCGTCTCGTATTCCTTGTACCACCTTTCGCTTAAGGAGCTGGTGTACCCAAACAGGGCCCGCTCCTCGACACTATCCCGGCCTGAAAGGACCCATTCCAGGTACCCTGCCCTGCGCTGGTACTTGTTGGCGTTCTTGAAGGCTTCATAGTTAGTCTTCCCGCTTTTCACCGCGGCAAAAAAGAGGGGCACGGAAAAGGCGACGATCGCCAGGGCAGCCCACCATACCTGGGCAGCCAGCACGGTAAGTATGCCTCCCACCATAAGTATGATCGAGAGCACATCCAGCAGGATGTCATACCCGCCTGAGATCCTGCCCTCGGGATTGTTTGACACCCTGCTTATAAGCTCCCAGGTGTCATTGTTCTCAATATGCCTGTATTCGAGCCTGCTGCGCTTTTCGGTCACGGCCGTGCGGAATTCCTCCCCAAGGCGCAGCGTCAGCCTGGTGTTTATAAGATTCATGAAGATGCCAAAGCAATAGGTATATGCAGAAATCAGAGCCAGTAGCAAAAGAGGTGTGTATATGCGGTTGCCGCCGCCGTTTTTGAATATGTCCAGAGCTGTATCGACAAAGCTTGCTGTTTCAATGATTTTTATTGATGGAACCAGGGCGTTAACTATTACGATCAGTGCCTTCAGTCCTGAAAGTACCGGCTGTGTCCTGAAAGGTATCCTTATAAAGTCCAGGGCACTGTACTTCCTGGGCGTGATAGTCAATGGCAACACCCCTTATTGGGAAATATGCCTGAATAAAATATAATCGAAAATGAAATAAATATCAACTTTAATAAATTTATATATTGATTTACAAAATTTATTGTTTGTTATACATTATTCAAAGGATCTGCATATCTTTAAAGTATATTAACGGGAGGAAGAAAAAATGAGCACCTTGATTGCCTACGGAACCAAATACGGGTGCACCGCGGAGTGCGCAAAAAGGCTAGCGGAGAGGCTGGACGGGGAGGTATATATCTGCAACATCAAAAAAGAAAAGCCTGATCTGTCAAAATACGGTAAAGTCATAATCGGCAGTTCGATGTACATAGGCAAAATACGCAAGGAGGTCAGGGCCTTCTGCGAGAAAAACCTTGAGGTATTGAAGACAAAAAAGCTTGGCCTGTTTACCTGCGGCATGCGGCCGGATACCTATATGGAGGAGCTGGAAGCAAACTATCCGAAGGAGCTTAGCGAAATTGCAAGGGCTAAGGACTGCTTCGGCGGTGGATTCGTTTTCAAAAAAATGAACTTCATTGAGCGGAAAATGGTCAGGCAATTTATAGGAATAGACCATGATATGGCCGATATAAAGGAAGACAGGATCAACGGTTTTGCGCGTCTCATGAACTCTGAATAGCTATATTTACATTAGGCTTGACTTATATTTATATATAAAATTTATACGTATAAGTCCTCAAGTTGATTTCAGCGAACTAAAATGGTATCATTGTATATGGTGTTAACTCTAGAAAGAAGGTTTAGCTATTGATACGTTCCCTAATTAAAGCCAGATACGAAGCATTGCCAGACCACGACAAGCACACATGGCGCATGATACTCAAAATCACCTGGCCGGCCTTTATAGAGCTAGTCATGTCGACCCTTTTCGGCATGGTCGACATGATCATGATAGGCCAGATACCGGACAAGCATATAAGCGAAGCCGGCCTTAACGCCATAGGCTTCACAAACCAGCCCTTTATGCTCCTGTTTGCCATATTTGCCGCAGTCAACGTAGGTACGACTACCCTGGTTGCATGGAACATAGGCGCAAAGCAGGAGGAAAAGGCCAAATCTGTTGTAAGGCAGATACTCCTGATAAATCTTGTATTAGGCACTCTTC
The DNA here is from genome assembly GCA_029777885.1 of Bacillota bacterium. GTDB lineage: Bacteria > Bacillota > Clostridia > Caldicoprobacterales > DTU083 > JAKORJ01. The sequence goes on from JAKORJ010000019.1 coordinate 15,754, forward strand.
TCAGCATACTCGGCGTTGCCCTGGCAAGGCTCATCGTTATATTTATGAGCGGCAATTCGGCCAATATCGACCCATCCGAGCAGCAGCTTCGAGTGACGCTGGGCATCGAGTACTTTGAGATAGTGGCCGCAGGCCTGGTCTTCCAGGCGATATCTGCAGGTGTGACAGCTTCCCTGAGGGGCGTCGGGGAAACGAAGATCCCCATGTTGTATAACCTGGGCGCGAACCTGTTGAATGTTTTCGGCAACTATGTGCTGATATTCGGCAAGTTAGGCGCTCCTGAGATGGGCGTGGCCGGTGCCGCCCTGTCAACCACCCTGTCAAGGCTCGTTGCATGCGTGTTCTCCCTGTATGTCCTGTTCTCAAGAAAGTCCTTGACAGCCATGGCTATACCGCTTAAGGGCAACTGGAAACCGGACCTTGGCATAATAAGAAAAGTATTCAACATTGGTTTGCCCGCAGCCCTTGAACAGTTCATACTGCAAAGCGGCCTAATGCTGTTTGCCCGTACGGTCGCTGCCCTTGGTGATGCTGAGTTTGCAGCCCATCAGATCGGCCTTAATATCAACGGCCTGACCTTTTCACCAAGCATGGCCTTCGGTGTTGCAGCCACCACCCTGGTCGGCCAGAGCCTCGGGGCAAATGACGAGGAGAAGGCTGAAAGGTACGCCAACCTGGTCCACCATATGGCGATCGGCGTTGCGTGCTTTGTAGGCCTGATGTTCCTTGTCTTCTCCCATCCGATGGCCCGGCTTTATACCAACAATGAAAACGTAGCCGGCATGGCCGGTACGGTGCTGAAAATAGTTGCCCTAGCCCAGCTAGGCATGCCCACCCAGCTTACGATCTCAGGAGCCCTCAGGGGCGCCGGCGATACGGTGTATCCCCTTTATGCCTCTGCCTTTGGCATCTGGGTATTCAGAGTAGTAATGGCTTATATCTTTGTCCATGTACTCGGCTGGGGCCTTATTGGGGCCTGGATCGCCCTGGTACTCGACCAGTACACAAGGGCTGCCATAGTATATGCAAGGTACAAGACCGGCAAGTGGAAGTACATGAAGTCCCGCACCTCGGAATTGAAAAGTGCGCAGGTCTGCGGCTGATAAAGGCACAGGCGCACAAATCCTTATCTTGACAGACAAGGAGGCTGACCCAAGGCCTGGGCTCGCCTCCTTTTACCTTTTCTAACGACCGGTCAGTGGATGAATCTTACTTCGTAGACCTCTGCTATCCCCCTGTCATCCATAAAGCGGCATAGAAAGCGTATATCCATGTTGAGCGGATCCCGTTCGAGGAGGGACCGGACTACGGCCGCCTCTCCTCTATGATCGACACCATGCTCCTCCACCAGGATGTATGCTGTATTCTCGCTAAGGTGCACAGCTTTCATGATCTGCCCCTTGGCTGCCTCTGTGACCACCACCACCTCATCAAGGCTGTTCATTTCCTTGAATACGATCTTTTCAAGGGAGTTCATGTATTCAATAATAACCTCCGCCTTGTTGGTGATTTCCTGTTTCTTGTCTCCATCACTGATCGTCGTCTTTGCCTCAAAGGCATATCTGGCGCTTGCTGCATTCGAGGCTCCAACGACTTCGCCTCTGGCAGCATCCAGATAGATGCGGCCATCCCGTTTCTGAAATACGGGATAGAAGTATAACCCTCCGAAAAAGTCGTGGCTTAAGTAAAGCCTGCCTGACATCCTTGTGCCGCTGCCGACATCCATGTGTACATCCGATATAATATGGTTGTCACTTATGGTAAAAAGGCAGCTTTCATCGGTTCCTTTAATGGGCACAGATGCCAGGAAAAACGGTATGCCCTCGATCCCCCCAAATTCATACCGGATTTTTCCCGGCTCATCGCCCGTTTTCTCTTCTGCGTATATGCGGTTGCCTTCGGGTGCTTTCGCACGGTCTAAGGGCAGGCGGCTGAATGTGATATAAAAGCCCCTGAACTCGTCTACTATGTCACCGGGATCAGCACTACCCTTGTCCTGGATCGCAAGCTGGCATCCGCTAAGTGAGGCACAAATCAAAAACGTGGCACCTATAAAAGCAATGACATACAAAACCGTCCATATCTTTTTATTCATCTCTTTCATCCCCCAACTCTCCGTCGAATTTCATGATATCCCCGACATCGCACTGCAGGTAATAGCAGATCTTGTTCAGCGTACTGAACCTGACGCCCCTGGCCTTGCCGCTTCTAAGTATCGATAGATTGGCTTCCGTTATGTTGATCAGGCCGCATAGCTCCTTTGAAGTCATATGCCGTTTTTTCAATACTTCATCCAGGTGTACTTTTATAGCCATGGCAATCTCCTATATGAACATCTGGTTTTCCTGTTGCAGCCTGCTGCTTTCGCTGATATATCTGCCCAGCAGGACCATAGCCAGGGTCAGGATGACGGCATCCAGGGGAAGCCGGGTAGAATAATACGTAACACGAAGCCACCGGCTGAATATCAGCTGCATCAGATTAAAGCACATAGTAGAAGCCGTTATGGCAATGACCCCAATTTTACCTGTCCTGATTAACCTTTCTGCAGCCTGCAAAGCCGCCTCCCCGTACCTGTCGATCTTAAGGGCTTCTGTCAGCTCTGCAGCCTTTATAAATAACAGGGCGGCGACTGCAGCCGGAAGCTGATTGAATAAAAAACCGATAAACATGAATAAATGCGTCGGTACCAAACCGGCTCCCTCGAAATTGTTGGAGCCTTTCAGCTCGCGGATGGCTGCAGCAAAATCCCTTACGCCTATATAAAAGATGCTGAACACCATGACGGCAGCTGCCGCAGCCAGGAGAGTGCGGAGCATGCCAAGGAGCCGGTCGGATTTTCTTCCTTCAATGTTGCGCAGGGCCTTGAACACAAGATAGCTTATCAGCACCGAATAGACTGTGCCGCCAAGCGCTGCCTTTCCGACTGGTACCATGAAGGCAGCATCATCAGCATGGCTTTGCAGCCAGTCACTTATCAGGCCCGGATTTATCATAAGATAGAGCACAAAGAACATAAGACCGCTCAAAAGGGGCAGGATAATGTCCTCAGCCCCCGCTTTTTTGCATACTAATAGGAAGACAAGATGTGCAAGGGGGAGTATTCCCAAGGCCAGATAAAGCGAAAAAGCAAGCACATTACCGGCAGGCCCCGAGAGGGAAAGGCTCCTTAGTAGGCTGCCTATCTGGGAAAAGGGCACACTGTACAGCGCCGCCATGTCCGGCTTATTTCCGCCCGGCAAGGCCAGAGCCGCCACCAGGCAAACAAGCGCTTCTGCGGATAGCAGGATGCATAGAGTCCTTTTGCTTTTCATCGTCAGGTCACCTCTCATTTGGCATCATAGATCACAGTCACACATATATGAAGCTTTTGGCAATAGGGTAACATATAAATTATTGTTAGTCAATAATTATTATCGTTTTATTTTAATTTAATAGGCAGCCCTTGTATATACCTGTAGACCTGACCAAATATGTATAGATATGCTCCATGCTGTAAATAATAGCCATATCGCGATTTGTGACAATAAATTTGCCTTCGCTTTTATCGGTATCTGTTTTGTAGCACAATAACTTATGGATCAGGTGACAAGTTTAGACCCTAGGAGATATTTTTTATGGAAAATAAAGCTTTGGTGCTCGGTGCCAATTATTATATAGGCTTAAGCATCATACGATGCCTAGGAATGCACGGGATAAAGGTGGCGGCTGTCGATTACAGCCGGAAGGGTACATATGGCTTTTTTTCTAAATACCTTTCCGAAGCCTTGATCGGGCCAAATTACAAAAATGATCCCGAAGGATTCCTGGCCTTTCTTGTCGAATATGCAAAGAAGCAGTCGGCTCCGCCGGTGCTTTTCCCCAGCGCAGACCCTTATGTGGAGTTTATAGACAAGCATCTTGACATCCTGAGGCAGTATTACCTGCTCCCTTCCATAGAACAGAGTCTCTACACAAGGGTCATGAAGAAGGACAGCCTCCATGCCCTGGCGGCAGAGCACGGGGTCAGGGTCCCGGAGACCGTCCAACCCACGGAAGAGGATTACCTGGGCAAAGTGGAAAGCATCATAAAGTATCCCTGCCTGGTGAAGCCCACTGACTCCCCTGCCTTTGTATCGATATTCAGGAGAAAGGTGTTCAAGGTCAATTCAAGGAAAGAGTTGGCCGAGGCGGTCATGAAGGCAAGGGATGCCGGACAGGAAGTGATCATCCAGCGCATCATACCCGGCTTTGATGACCACATGTATACCTTTGATGCCTATCTGAATGAGGATTCAAAGGTGACCCACTGGACCACATGCCAGAAATACCGGCAGTACCCTATAAATTTCGGTGCTTCAGTATACACCGGTCAGAAATATGTGCAGGAGCTCTATGATATCGGCGCAAGGTTTTTAGAGGGCATAGGATGGAAGGGCTTTGCGGAGATCGAGTTCAAGAAGGACGCAGAAACAGGAGAGTTCTACCTGATCGAAGTGAATGTACGCACGACCAATCTGAACAGCCTCCTGTTCAAATCCGGCCTGAATATGCCCTATGTGGCATACCGGGAGCTTACGGGCGATCCGCTGGAGCCCAAGGCCGTCAACTACGATACGGGATATGTGTTCTGGTATGCATTTGGGGATATGCTCGCTGTCAGGGACTATATCAGGACAGGCCAGCTTACCCTAGGCCAGGTAATAAAATCCTATTTCATGAAAAAAGCCTACGCGGTATGGAATCCAAAAGATCCCATGCCATCCCTTGCATTCTTTGTATACAAGCTCTCCAAGGCATTAAACGTAAAATGGGGAAGTTACAATTGAATTCCCTTGAGAGGAGAAATACCAGTTGAAAAATCTAAACAGACTACTTGAGTCTGTAAATGTGATTGAAACTCGCAACCATAAGGATATGGAGATCAGCGGCATTTCCTGCCATTCCGACAAGGTCTGCCCCGGCGACCTATTCGTATGCATAAAGGGCTATCTGACCGACGGCCACCTGTATATCCCCCAGGCCGCAGCAAAAGGTGCTGCAGCTATTGTCGTTGAGCGCTTCGATGACAAATGCAGCCTGCCCCAGTACAAGGTGGCTGACAGCAGACAAGCCCTGGCTGCCTTGAGCGACGCCTTTTACGATCATCCTTCCTGTAAGCTGAACATGATAGGCATAACCGCCACCAATGGGAAAACGACCACAACCTTTATGACCAACGCCATACTGGAAGCCCATGACCTGAACACGGGCATTATAGGCACGGTAATGGTCAGGTACGGCAGCTTTTCAGAGCCTTCGGTGCTGACGACCCCGGAATCCCTTGATCTGCAGCGACACCTTGCCAGGATGGTCCAAAGCAACGTGACCCATGTGGTCATGGAGGTATCTTCTTCAGCCCTTGGCATGCACCGCGTGGACAATGTGGATTTTGACATCGTGGCCTTCAACAACATCAGCCGCGAGCATATAGACCTGCACGGATCCTTTGAGGATTACTACAACAGCAAAGCCAGCCTTATCCGGAATGCTTCTTCTTCCAGTTGGGCAGTGCTCAACCTGGACGATAAGTACAGTGCAGACCTGGCGACCCAGACGAGGGCAAAGGTGCTTACATACGGCGTCGAAAACGGGAACGGCCATTTAAGCTGCACCCGCCTGGACCTCTCTACCGGCCGGGCCAGGTTCGGGGTTGAGATACGCAAGCCATTTGAGGTCAACGGCATCAAATACAGCCCATGTGAATTCGACATCGAGCTGTCCATACCCGGCTACCATTCCGTATACAATTCGATGGCTGCCATCGCGATCGGACTCTTGTGTGGCGTGCCCGTGCCGACCATTGTAAAGGCACTTAAAGCGTTTGAAGGAGTGGAGCGTCGTTTCCAGTTTATATACGAGGACGATTTCAGGATCATTGACGACCATTTTGCCAATGCAGGCAACATAAACGTTACCCTGGAGACTTTAAACTTCATGGAATATAACTCCCTCAACATTGTATATGCTATAAGGGGTGGGCGTGGCCGCATCACGAACCGGGAAAATGCGGAAACTATCGTCAAGTGGGCCTCAAAGCTCGGTTTAAGAGAGATCACAGCTACCTTGAGCCGATCTCATGTAGCCAAAAAGGACATGGTGACCGAGGAGGAAAAGGAGGTTTTCCTTAAGGTCATGGAAGAAGCGGGCATCAAGGTCAACCTCTTTAAGGAGCTGCCCGATGCAATCAGTTATGCATTGAATAAGATACAGCCCGGCGATGTCGTGCTCCTGGCCGGGTGCCAGGGGATGGACTTCGGGGCGCAGATCGCCCTGGAGCAGCTCTACAGGCTGAGGCCCCATCTTGACAGGCAAAAGCTCTTTGAGCCGCTAAAGAACCGGGTGGCCGGTATAACAAGCCCCGAGCTTATACTATGCCATGGGAGGCAAACTAATTGAATGACAGAGTGATAGGCATAATTGGTGGCATGGGTCCGGAAGCCACAGCCGCACTTTTCATAAAGATAATCAAGGCAACCAGGGTCGAGAGGGACCAGGATCATTTCCGTATCGTAATCGATTGCAACCCAAAGATCCCTGACCGCACGGCTGCGATCCTGGGAAAGGGCGAAAGCCCTGTGCCGGCTATAGTTGAAGCAGGAAAGAATCTTGAAAAAATGGGAGCTGAAATAGCGCTTATACCCTGCAACGCTTCCCATTATTATTTTAATGAGATCCAGAGCCGGCTCAAGATCCCGGTCGTGAACATGATAGCAGAGCTGGCGGTATACATCAACAAGGTCTATCCCCACGTCAAAAAAGCAGGCCTGCTTGCCACCACAGGGACGATAAAAGCAAGCCTGTACCAGAAATACATGCCGGACCTGCAAATAATATGCCCTGATCCTGCCAGCCAGGAGGGCAAGGTCATGAAGGCCATATACGGTGAAAGCGGCATTAAGGCGGGCAATACAGGTGATGAACCGATGCGGCTCCTGGCTGACGCGGCCAACGAGCTTATCGCAGCTGGAGCAGAGGTTATTATAGCGGGCTGCACTGAAATAGGCCTCGCGCTGAAGCCTGAGCATATTTCCAGGCCCCTACTCGATCCGATGGATGTAGTTGCCCAGGCTATAGTAGAAAGATTATCAAAAATGCCCTCAGGTAATTTTACCTGAAGGCATTTTTACTTTCCTTGCCTTATTCCTTGACCCAATAGCTGCTGCAGTCGCTTTTCCGGTCCAAAAATCCATACTCGATCAAGGCTCTCCTGATCGTCACATAGTCATCGAATACGGTCTTCAGGATCTCATTGACTTCCTTCTCGGTGTAGGATTATATAACATAATTACAATAATGTCTAGCTTATAGTAAACAATACAATATTATGTTTACTCATTTTGAAATATGCCAAGCATAAAAAAGCCTCCGGCGCAGCTTACCGGAGAGCTTTTGATAAAGGCTAATATTTGCTATCCTGTGCTTTTGATTTGCTAGCTCCTGAACAGGACCTTCTCCTTGTTGAACAGCGAGGCCGCAAACAGGAGTGAAACAGCAACGTAGACAGCCGATGTTCCCAGGGCTATCCCAAGGTAGGAATAGTTTATCACATTCCCCAGGACCATCTTTAGGGATGCTATGGAGTTCAGAAGCGGTATAAAGAACATGGACAGGCTTATGTCATCAGGCTGCATCATCATGGTCGCATAAGCCGGCACCATAGCTATGAATATGAAGAAGGAAAGGTATGTCTGGGCCTCCTTGAATGACTTTGCAAAGGTGCTGACAGCCAACTGCAAGGCTGCAAATACCATGCCCAGGCTGATGGTGATCAGGATGATCAGCATAAGCGCCAGGGGCGGTATATAGATGCTCAAGCCTCCCTCGCTCCCTCCCAGGGTAAAGAACCCGGGGCTGATCATAGCTCCGATCGTAAGGCCGATGAACTGGGAAATCACGCTGACTATGGAAAACAGGGTGACGGTGAAGTATTTGCCCAGCAGGATGGACATACGGCTGGACTGAGTCGTCAGCAGGGGTTCAAAGGTGCCCCTTTCCTTTTCGCCGGCCACCAGGTCAGTAGCCGCCGGTATGCCGCCCACCGCAACCAGTATCGATATCAACATGGGGAGCATCATCATCAGCATAAGGTTTTTGTTGGATTTCTCCGAGGCAGCGTTGCTCTGCACGATCCTAACTGGCTCGAGTACACTCGTATCGATGCCCTTTTTAGCCAGCCTTTCAAGCACGATCTTCTGGCTGTATTCATTTATGGCAGCGGCAAGGATCCCAAAGCTGCCGCTGGATTTCGTGTCCGACTGGTCATATATTATCGTTATGGAGTAAGGCTGCTCTGCCTCCAGGCTCGCGGCGAAATTCTTTTCCACATCCAGCACAAACCTTACCTCGTTGTTGCGCACTGCCTCCACCGGGTCCTCAAAGGTCCCGTTTAACTTGATGTGCGGATTGCCTGCAAAGATCTCGTTTTCCAGCAGGCTCCTGATTTCCGGGGTATCCGATCCCTGTGTCAGCCCTACAGTGATGTTTTCCGTGATATCCTGTTCCATCTTCTCCATACTGCCGCTCATAATGGTGAACAAGAGGGGCATGAGTACGATCGGGATGACCAGGTTGCTTATAATGGTCTTCCTGTCCCTGACCAGGTCCTTTACCTCTTTTTTAAACACGGTCAGTATATGCTTAAAGTTCATTGCAGTCACCTACCAGTCTCATGAATATCTCTTCAAGGGAGCTGCCCCCATGCTCCTCCAGAAGCTGCGGGATTGAGCCTACCGCCACGAGTCTCCCCTTATGAATTATGCCTATCCTGTCACAAAGCTTTTCGACCTCGCTCATATTGTGGCTGGAGAGGACTATGGTCTTGCCCGCCTGCTTGCAAGCCATGATAAAGTCATGCACGTTCCTGATTGCACTTACATCAAGGCCCGAGGTAGGCTCATCGAAGAGCATTATTGCCGGGTTGTGCACTATAGACCTGGCGAAGGCCACCTTTTGCTTCATGCCCTTTGAAAACTTCCCGGCCTTCCTATCCATGTAGTCCGTCATTTCAAAGGCCTCACCTAGCTCAGCTATCCTTTTTTTGATCTCCTGCCTGCTCATGTTGTTGAGCTCGCCGAAATAGGCGATGTTCTCTGCGGCAGTCAGCCTGTCATACAGGCCGCTCTCGCCACCGAACAATATGCCTATGCTGCTCCTTACCTTTTCCGGTTCATCTATGAGGTCATACCCGTTCAAGGTCGCAGTCCCCGAGGTCGCCTTGAGCATAGTGGCCAGGAGCCTTAAGGTCGTGGTCTTGCCCGCACCGTTTTCTCCCAGCAGTCCAAAAATTTCTCCCTGACCGGCACTGAAGCTGATATTGTTGACAGCTATCAAGTCCCCAAAGCGCTTGGTCAGGTTTTTTACCTCCAACATCGTCTAAACCCCCATCGCATTTTTATAGCTTCAATTTATATAACCAACAAAATATACAATATATCATCCGGCATTACTTCTCAACTGCTTTTTAAGGATTACACATCAGAAAAGCAGGACTAAAATTGAACGAATAGCATATTCTGTATTACAACGCATAAAGCCAGGGCTTTTTTGCTCAACACCATTCACCGGAGGTGCCGCCATGCCCTTTAAGTGCAGAAGCTGCGGAAAAGAAGCAGGCTTTATCGAGATGGCCGGCATAGTGATCGGCCAGATCGGCAGGCTGCTGCTCGTATCGAGAGGACTGGCTCCCAGCACTCAAAAGGTCTCGCCCATAACAATAGGCTATAAGCTAACCAGGGGGCTGCTCAACGGCTTTGGCATAACCTGTCCCAGGTGCGGCATGGTGGACTGGTAGCATAAGATCTAATCCTGGGCTTGACTGGCGCTTTACTGGGGCTCACCCTTGTTCCTGGCGAATTGCCGCACGCCCAGATACAACAGATATCCGATCGTAAACCCAATGATATTGAGCAAAAAGTCGTCTACATCAAAGCTGCCTCTTTTGGTTATAAGCTGTAAAAGCTCCAGTACAAATATACCAGCTGAAAAAATATAAAGCAAACTCAGGTACCTTTTATTTAGTACGACCGGCAGAATGATCCCGAAGGGGATAAACATCCCTATGTTGCCTGCCAGGTTCAGCAGCCATTTGTAAGTGTTGATGCCCGTGCCGCTGACGCTTAAGTACAGCATGATCGTCGAAAACGGCTTAAGATTGTACATGTAATCAGTATATGTGTGCCTTCCGAAACCGAAAAACATCAAGTAAACCAGCAAGGCTGTATATGCTGTCAATGCGAATGTTATAGCCCTGCGCCAGGCAAATTTCATCAAAAACACCCCGGAACGATTTATGGATACATACATTCCTATATGGCCGTGCGAAATGCCCCTATGGCAAGTATATTTATAAGTTCCACGAAAATGCCTAAAATCCTTTGATGCATGGGTAAATCGGCATTGGACCAGGACATTTTTTCGATTATTGTCTTGTGGGAAGAGTTTTTACAATAGATTTGTGATAAAATTAATGAAGCCAAACATATCAATATGCCAGCATCAACATATACAATATAAGCTGTGGCATGCAGTGAAAAGGAGGAAACCAGATGATAAATGTAACGGTATGGAACGAGGGAAGGCATGAAAAACGCTCCTTGGATATCAAGGAAGTATACCCGGAGGGAATACATGGCGCTATCGCATCCATATTCAAGGACTGTGACAGCATAAGGGTCCGCACCGCAACCCTGGACGATCCGGAATACGGCCTTCCTGACGATGTTTTGAACACCACGGACGTACTTATCTGGTGGGGGCATATGTTTCACCATGAGGTGCCCGATGGACTTGTAGAAAAGATACATAAACGGGTACTGGCAGGAATGGGCTTTATAGCCCTGCACTCAGCCCATGCATCGAAGCCCTTTATGAAGCTCATGGGAACAAGCTGTACCCTTAGGTGGCGGGATGATGACCGTGAACGGCTCTGGACCGTTGCACCCAGACATCCGATAGCAAAGGGCATCCCACAGTATTTTGAGCTTCCCAATGAAGAGATGTACGGTGAATATTTCGATATTCCAAAGCCCGATGACCTCATCTTTGTAGGCTGGTTCAAGGGCGGCGAAGTGTTCCGCGCAGGCTGCACCTTCACACGGGGCTATGGCAAGGTGTTCTACTTCCAGCCGGGACACGAGCAGTACCCCATATACTACAATGAGACCGTCAGGAAAATCCTATACAACGCAGTGCTGTGGGCAAAGCCGGACGGCGAATATCCGCCCCTTACATGCCCGAACACAGAGCCCCTTGAAAAATAGAATGCTTGCATCAAGAAAGCCGGGTTTATAGGACCTGTGGGTCCTGCCCGGCTCTCTGATTATATCCTGTTAAATATTGGATGCAATAGATGCTCTATTGGCTCTTTTGTGAAAGCAGCTCCTTAATGTATCCTGCTAGGGCTTTGGCTGCCTCCTCGTGGGCTGCAGCTCCAGGGTGCCTCCTTGCGCCCAACGTTTCCTCCCTGGTATCGGGCAGCCTGAACACGGAGACCTTCTGGTCCCCGGTTTTAGTCTTGTATCTGTCTACTGCCCTGCATATCGCAGGCATCATCGGTATGCCAAGCATACCATATGCCCATATTATATGGGCGGTCTTGTTGTATTTCCTGAGCTTGATAAGAAAAGCCTCTACCGCATCTTCAAAGGCCTTCAGGTCCTCGGTGTTATAGGTTCCGTCACTGTTGAGCCTTTGCTTGTAAACCCTGCCCGTGGTTTCATCCTTCCATGCAGGCGAGTTGAAGGCTCCGGCATCGTTTGTGCCCAGGTTGACCACCACTATATCAGGCTGCCAGCAATCGAAGTCATTTTCCTCAAAGGCCCCCAGGGCCCTGTTCTTTTCCTCTGTCAGCACGCCGCAAACCTGCTCGTAGTACTTTGGTATGCTGCTGTTGGGGTTATTGTCCCAGCCGGACAGCACTCCCCACCCGGACTGGGATACTACGCGGTAATCGGCGTTCAAATAAGCCGCCGTCATAAAAGTGTAACTTCTTACCGCGCTGAAAAACATGGGTATCCAGTCCTCTTCCTGTCTTGCGCCAATTGCGCCTTCACCGGATGTGATGCTGTCCCCGATGAATTCGATTTTGACCGGCCTGTCCTCAACAGGCAGAAGGCTCCCGTCTGACTTCAGGGCATGGATCTGCAGACAGGCGGCAGGGTCACCGCCCATCGGTTGCACATCCTTTACGATGCGGATGTTCTTTGCCCTGGCTTTGTCCATGCCCCTGAAGATGCAGAGCCAGTACCGCCCCGGCACTAGCATAAGCCTGCTTATGGGCACCGAGTTGATCAGTATGGTGATCCATTGTTCAAATATGTTATAATCCACTTCCAGCTCGACCCACAGCTCCGACCCGGTCACATTTATCTCCAAGCCGCTCCCCGTCCAAAAGAGCGTCAAGGGGGATAGGCAGCCTGTCGTCCTGCCGTGGACCTTTAAATTTTCAACCTCGCTCAAGGGTATTATCTTCAGGTTGGGATCATCCCTCATCGATCCACTCCTCCTGCTCACCTACAAAGTGAAGTTTATCCTGCCCAGCGCCCTGCTTATAGGTATATAAAGGGCCACAGCCGCGATGATTGAAAAGACACCGTTTATCAGGGTTGCCGGCAGGCTCACGGCGGCAGCCAGGGCTGCGGGATAAAAGCTTAAGCCTCCTATAAGAGCGTAAAAAACGCCAAAGATGAATTCCCCTAACAGGTTGAAGGCTATGCCTGCAACAGCCCCCAGTATGGCATGCTGGACCCTGACCGGGTACCTGCGGGACAGGATGGCTGCTACAGCCAGAGCTGCGCCCAGGATCAGGGAGAAAATATACAAGACCGGGTTGATCACCAGGGGTCTGTCTAAGCCTTCTATGATTATCTCGTAGCCCTTGAGGAGGGAAACTGCCAAAAGGGCTGCCCCCGTGGCAATAAAGAGCGCCGACCCTATGGCGATCCATTTTACGGGCGACCCTGCATGGTCCCTTTTGCCCTTTGAGGCGACAGCACCCGTGACTAGCCCTATACCAAGCTTTAGGATCAGGGTCTTAGGTACACTGAAGCCATAGCCGTTCAAGGCGTCAAACAGCCCCATTCCGACTGATCCTGAGACCCCTCCGATAAACCCGTTGAATAAGAGGGATGCAAGTATGACGATCATATTCCCCATATGCAAAAAGGGGTTTCCCACGGGAGACGGGATCGGTATCTTAAAGTAAAGTGCAACATAGCACAGGGCTGAAAAAAGTCCTGTCAAAACCAACTGCAGCACGCGAGTTATTATCCTGTTCCCATTCGATGATGGCGCATTCATTTGAACTCTCCCCGGCTATATTATATTTTCCTCTTTTAAAACCTGAACAAATGCATCGACCACTTTTTCGTCATAATAGATGCCTTTCAGCCTGATCAGCTCATCGACCGCCTCCTGTGGCGACACTCTGAGCCTGTAGGCCCGATCGGTAGTCATGGCATCATAGGTATCTGCCACTGCTATGATCTTTGCTTCCAGCAATATCTCATCACCTTTTAATCCCAGGGGATACCCTGATCCGTCAAGCCTTTCGTGATGCTGGTATATAATTTCTGCAATGCCTTCGTAATATGTCCTTTGGACCAGCTTGCTGCCATCAGCAGGATGCTTTTTTATCATCTCAAATTCCTCTGCCGTCAACTTGCCCGGCTTGTTCAGGATCTCATCCGGTATATTTATCTTGCCCAGATCATGAAACATGGAGGCAAAGGCCAGGTTCTCGCTCCTCTCCTTTGACAGGTTCAGCTTGCCGGCTATTTTCAGTGAATAGTCCTTGACTCTCCGGTTGTGCTCCAGGATGTACCGGTCCTTTTCCGAGACCCTGTCAGCCAGTGCCGTCAGCTCCTTGATCGTGGCGCTGAGATAATAGAATACCGGCTGGGTCGTGAAATAGATCAGGGCAACATCGGTTTTTGTCCTAAACTGTATGGTTTGCTTGAGATTGTGGGAATAGAAATAATCACCCCGTTTCAGGATAGTTTTTTGATCATTCCGCTCTATCTCGATAGTCCCATCCAGTATATAGAAAAATTCCATGAGCTCGCTGGATTCACCCGGTTCTATGAAGACCGTTTTGTCTGCCTTTATCCTTTGCAGCATCACTTCAGCCCCGTCACCCTTGCCAAGCAGGTTCAGTGAGCCGGAGCCCTGGACGGATTTCTCCAGGCTGTCATTTTCCGTTCCAATATAAAATCCTGTATTCACTATGCCCTCCATTGTTACGATTATATAAAGCTGATCGTTTTAGCTTTATTTCTACAAAACTTGCGAATAACCTTCAAAAAATATGCTTGTTGCATAAATAAAAAAGCTGTGACTTTGTCGGTCACAGCATATAGGGACGCCTATGTATCAGAAATCAGCTATTCTCAATGGGTCTATAAGTATTGTCCGGCCGGCTATTTCCACTTCTACATCTTCGCAGATTACGACGAATCCCTTTTCTGCTGCTTCATTAATTGCTTTGACAGCAATTTTATTAGTTTCGTCAACCAGCTTGCCGATTATCTTGTCTATTTCCTGCTCGTACTTGTCCGTGAGTTTGGCTTTTTCCTGCTCATACTTGTCCGGACTGAAGACGCCTGCATCCAATTTTGCCTCCAGCTTCTCAAGGTCTTCCAAATACTTTTCCGTCACCTTGTCCGCTTTTTCGATTGCTTGTTCAACTGTTGTTTCGATCTTTGCATTTGCCTTGTCGATTAAATCCTGAACCTGGTCGTATTCTGACACCGCTGCAAAAGCAGTCGGAGCAAGGGCCGCAAATACTAATGCCATCACCAGCAGCATTACGGACAGCTTTTTCATGGATAATACCTCCCCATTTTGATTTTTATCCGGGACGCATACCATAAAATAAAAAGAGTAATAGCTGGTACCTATTAC
>JAKORJ010000152.1 GCA_029777885.1 Bacillota bacterium
AGGGTGGTAAAGGAAAAGCCCTGACCTGTGTTAGGTTGATGCATGTTAGGCTTATGCAAAAGTGGTTTAATTACTATATAGCATATATATATAAGCACCGTTTATTTAAGCTTGTGATTTTTTCCTTGCTCTAAATACATGCTGTGTAAAGGGGGAGTTCATATGGGTGAAAATGTTTTGACGGCATTGGGGCTCACCCTGCTCGCCGGACTTTCGACTGGCATAGGCGGGGCTATTGCCTTTTTTACAAGGAAGACCAATACTAAGTTCCTGTCCGTTGCCCTGGGCTTTTCTGTGGGCGTGATGGTCTACATATCCTTCATGGAGATCCTGGCAGATGCCCAGCAGACCCTTATAGGCGAGCTGGGGAAGCGGCCGGGCATGATCGTATCCTTGCTGGCCTTTTTCGGGGGAATGCTGGCCATAGCCCTGATCGACAAGCTGGTCCCGGATTTTGAAAACCCCCATGAAACAAGAAGGGTAGAGGATATAAGAGGCGAGGAGCCGCCGGAGTGGATGATGAAGAAGAACAGCCTGCTGAGGGTCGGCCTCTTTACGGCCCTGGCTGTAGGCATCCACAACTTCCCCGAGGGCTTTGCCACCTTCATGGCCACCGTCAAGGACCCTAACATCGGACTGGGTATCGCGATCGCGGTAGCAATCCACAACATCCCCGAGGGCATAGCGGTGTCCATGCCCGTGTATTATGCCTCGGAAAGCCGTCCCAAGGCCTTCCTGTATTCATTCCTGTCCGGCCTGTCAGAGCCCGTGGGGGCAGTGATCGGTTACCTGATCCTGTCCAGCTTTTTGACCGACACTATGTTCGGGATCGTCTTTGCCGCGGTGGCGGGCATCATGGTCTACATATCCTTTGACCAGCTGCTGCCGACCGCCCGGGAATACGGCGAACACCATCTTTCTATATACGGCCTGGTATCAGGCATGGCTGTCATGGCTATCAGCCTGCTGATATTCGGTTAAGGGCTATTTTTTGAAAGCCTGCCTGAACCTTCTCCGGTTTTTGTATACCTGCCGTTTTAATTTTATCTTCTTGATAATGTCCGAGCTGAAGAATATCAGGTAGTTTACGACCGATGCCACGGCCGCGAATTTCATGGGCGGGGGGTTAACTATGATGGAGAAAATTATAAAGGCCCAGTTGAGCCACGCCAGGTATTTGACCTTTACCGGCAGGATGAAGAATATCATTACCTCGAAGTTGGGGAAGAGGTGGGCAAAGGCAAGGAACAGCGAAAGGTTAAGATGCACGGGGGTTATAGGCAGGGAAGCCTTTACGCCAAAGAAAACCGGCATAGTGGCATAGGCCAGGAATGCCGCTGCGATGGAGGCTAAAACCCCAATGAGATAGTAGATGTTGAACCGGAAGCTGCCCCACTGGTCCTCCAGGCTGGTGCC
>JAKORJ010000020.1 GCA_029777885.1 Bacillota bacterium
AACAATTTGCTCATTGGTTTTTAAAATAAATGAATGCATAGTGGTAATGGACAATGAACGGAAGTATACAGGGGGTATGCAGATGTACAATATACTGATCTGCGATAATGAAGCGTTTCACACACAACATGGCAGTCAAATCCATAGCTGTTCTGCTTTTCATCCTTTTCTCATTTGGATTTGTCAGTGGCGCATTCGGGATCGTGTACCTTTCAGCCAATCATTTCTATGACTGGCCGGTTGACAGCGTAAGGGAGCTCATGTTTGACAAAATCACCAGGAGCTTTGCTGACCGGGTGTTTCACGAGTATTTCCCAGCTTATCAGGAAAAGAGATATAGTCAAAAGTCCATAGAGTCGGCTTTTTCAGCTGATAAAACTAACTTTCGCTTCACCCTGAAAAATGAAGAGGGTGAGACGGTGCTTGGGAATTATGCCGGCGAGGAGGTCCAGTTCAGCCTCACCCTGTATTATGATCTCCATGGGGGGTTTTTGTACTATGACGAGGATGGCCGTCCGGTATTTGATGAAACAGAGACCTATACAATGGAATGCCATGTCGTTGAAGTGCTGACCGCATATGACACCTATTCCAAAGCGGAATACTGGGTCAGTTACGCTTATTCCATGCGCTATGCCCTGATCGCGATCACAGCATCATTTCTGCTGTTGTCGATCCTGCTATTTGTTTTCCTCATGTGCGCCGCAGGCCGCAGGAGCGGCAGGACGGAGGTCGTACTCAGTGGCATTGACAAAATACCCTACGAAGCTTTGCTTACTGGCCTGCTTGTGACTGGATTTATCCTGATCAGGATGCTGTACGAGCTTTGTGTCAGCATGACCTATGGAAATACGGCAGTGGAGCTGGGACTGGCATGTGTTTCTGCACTTATTTGCATCTTGCTCATCCTGCTGGCCTGTATGAGCTTCGCCAGGAGATACAAGCATGGTGAGTGGTGGAAAAATACTATCATATTTCGACTATTGCGCTTCATTCATAAAACCCTTCGCAAAGCCTTGTATGATATTAAACTGCTGCTGGTGCACCTGCCTCTGCTGTGGCAGGCAATCCTTGGACTTTTGTTATTTTCTGTCGCAGAGCTTATTGTAATTGTCTGTACAATTCCATATAATGTTGGTATAGTGTTGTTTTTCTGGCTGCTTGAAAAGCTGATCATAGTTCCTGCTGCGATGTATGCTGTGCTTAGTCTCAAAAAGCTGAGGATCTGCAGCCAAAGGATCGCGGACGGTGACCTTGACTACCGGATCGACACCAGGCATTTGTTCTGGGAATTCAAGCAGCATGGGGAGAACCTGAATAATATTAGTGTCGGTATGTCAAAGGCAGTGGAAGCACGCATGAAGAGTGAGCGGTTCAGGACCGAGCTCATCACCAATGTATCCCATGATATAAAAACCCCCCTTACATCGATCATCAACTATGTCAGCCTGATCAAAAGGGAGGAAATTAAGGATGAGAGGCTGATGGAATATGTCACCGTACTGGATCGCCAGTCCTCCCGACTCAAGAAACTAATTGATGACCTGATCGAGGCCTCAAAGGCATCAACGGGCAGCCTGCCTGTAAACAGCGCTCCTACTGAGGTCGGCCTGCTGCTGACCCAGGCCGTGGGCGAATATGAAGAGAGGATGAGGGAAAACGGGCTGGAACTGATTCTGACCAGGCCGGAGGAAGTAGTCTTTATAATGGCCGACGGCAGGCTGTTGTGGCGGGTCTTCGACAACCTGTTGAGCAATATCTGCAAGTATTCCCAGCCAGACACCAGGGCATATCTCAGCCTGGAGCAAGCAGGGGAGCATGCTGTCATAACCTTCCGGAACATATCAAGGTATATGCTCAATATCTCAAGCGAGGAATTGCTTAAAAGGTTTGTCCGGGGCGACAGCGCAAGATCAACTGAAGGCAGCGGCCTTGGGCTATCCATAGCCAGGAGCCTGGTAGAGCTGCAAAAGGGGAAACTGGACCTAATTATTGATGGCGACTTGTTCAAGGTGGTATTGACATTTCCAATCGTCAAGTGATGCGTCCCCGAACAAGTTTTGAAATGCGGAGCGGAAAGGGGTATATTTTTGAAGGTAATTCCAGTAATCAACCACATAGTTGCTGCTTTGTTCATCGTCTGCTATTCCTACCAACTGATATATATAGCGGTTCCGTTCATCAAGAAGAAAAAGCCGTATGAAAAAGCAAAGCTGCACAGATATGCCGTACTAATAGCTGCACGAAATGAAGAAGCCGTAATATCACAGTTGATCGAAAGCATCCATAACCAGACCTATCCCTCCGAGTTGATAGATATCTTTGTTGTGGCTGACAATTGCACAGATAATACCGCTGCAAGGGCAAGGGCTGCAGGCGCGACCGTGTGGGAGCGCTTCAACAGCCAGCAGATAGGCAAGGGCTATGCGATCGACTTTCTGCTGGATAAAATCGGGCAGATGTATCCCGACAAGCCCTTTGACGGCTATTTCATTTTCGATGCGGACAATCTGCTGGATGAGAACTACATTTCTGAAATGAACAAGTCCTTTTCAAACAGCAACCGCATCATCACCAGCTACCGCAATTCCAAGAACTACGGGAAGAACTGGATCTCGGCCGGCACAGCCCTGTGGTTCCTGTGGGAGTCTCAGTATATGAACCGTTCAAGGATGCTGTTGGGGACCAGTTGTGCCGTTTCAGGGACCGGTTTCCTGTTCCACCGGGACATCATAGAGAAAGCCGGGGGATGGAAGTATTTCCTGCTGACTGAAGATATAGAGTTCAGTGTCAACAATATAATAAACGGTGAAAAAATCGCCTACTGTGAATCCGCCGTGCTATATGACGAACAGCCTGTCCGGTTCAGTCAGTCCTGGAATCAGCGGATGCGCTGGGCCAAGGGAAATATGCAAGTTAGCCAAAAGTATGGTGCAAGGATGGCAAAATCCATTTTCAAGAGCTTTTCCAATTACGATATAACAATGACAGTTTCCATAGCGATCATTCTGGCGGCTTTCAGTGTTATCATCAATCTGGTCGGGATCGGCTATGAGCTGCTCACTAACGGCAAAAATTTCATGCTGATAGTGAAGTCGTTGTGGGAATCCTTGTACAAGGCATATATAATGTTTTACTTGCTTGGCTTTATTACAACTATAACAGAGTGGAAGAAAATCTACTGCCCGGCAGTTAAGAAAATACTTTACACCTTTACGTTCCCTTTTTTCATGTTTACATATGTTCCTAATACCTTTGCAGCGATTTTTGCCAAGGTGAAATGGAAGAAGATCGAGCACAAGGAGTCCATTTCACTCAAGGATGTCCGCGAGCATTATATTTGACCGATATATATGGCGGCAGCCATGGAAGTGTGCTAAAATTATGTAATGATAACAGGATATGCACAACACCTGGTAACAAGTGGTGCGAAAGGAAAAGGAGGAAGATCCAATGGGTTATCGGTATGCAGTGGAGCTGTATTCCGTCAGGGGCGAGTTGGAAAAGGACCTGATGGGGACGCTGGAAAGAGTCAGGGATATGGGCTATGAAGCAGTGGAGTTTTTCGGGGAGTTCAGGCATCCTGCCCGGGTGATCAAAGAGGCCTTGGACAAGACCGGGTTGATCTGCTGCGGATGGCACACCCCCTGGACCTATGTGCAGGACGACAGGTTTGATGAGACAGTCGCATACTTTAAGGAAATCGGAAATCAAAATGTGATCATACCGGGGCTTCCCAGGGAGCTAACCAATTCTAAGGAAGCCTGGCTTAAGATAGCGGGGGAATTCAACCGCTTGTCGGAAAAGCTTAAAAGGCATGGGATGAGGATAGGCTATCACAACCATGCTTCAGAGTTTGCCTACATGGACGGAGAGCAGCCTTTCCATATCCTCTTCTCTAATACGGTCCCCGATGTCATCGTCCAGGTAGACAACGGCCATGTATTGCGTGGCGGCGGCGATGTGATGGCTGCCATAACCCCCTATCCGGGCCGTGCCAAGTCGGTCCATCTGAAGCCCTACAAGCTTGGATGCGAGAACCTGAACGACGGTTATGACACGATGATAGGGGAGGACGATGTGCCGTGGACTGAATTTATGACCTGGTGCCTGAAGCACGGCGGCACGGAATGGTTCATCGTGGAATATGAGAGCGAAAAGCTCTATACGCCATTCGAGGGCATTGAAAAGTGCCTCAAGGTATTAAAGAAAATGGAGGCAGAAGGCCGATTCTAAGGTATCAACTTAAAACACCGCACTTGACGTCAACCATCTGTATTGGTTGGCGTTTTTTATACTGCCAGTATGAAAACTGGTTTTAATATTGAGGGAGTAGTTATGCACTTTGTGAATGCAAAAGGGATCCTGTCAGCCAAAAACGGCATGAACATCTACCGGGGCTGCACCCATGGCTGTATCTACTGCGACAGCCGAAGCACATGCTACCAGATGAAACACGACTTTGAGGACGTCGAGGTCAAGCAGAACGCCCCGGAGCTTCTGGAGGAGGCATTGCGCCGCAAACGCAGGAAGTGCATGATCAGCACGGGATCAATGTGTGATCCCTATATGCACTGTGAAGATAAGCTCGGGCTGATGCTAAAATGCCTGCAGATCATCGATAAATACGGCTTCGGCGCAACGCTCATAACCAAATCAAGCCGTGTTTTGCGCGACCTGGACCTTTTAAAAAGCATAAACAGCAAATCCAAATGCGTCGTGCAAATGACGCTCACCACCTATGATAAAAGCCTGTGCAGGATCCTTGAACCCAATGTCAGCACTACGAGAGAACGGTTTGAAACCCTTAAGATCCTGAGGGACAATGGTATCCCCACTGTCGTGTGGCTGTCGCCCCTACTGCCGTTCATCAATGACACTGAGGAAAACCTGCGCGGCATTTTGGATTACTGCTTTGAAGCCGAAGTTAAAGGCATCCTTTGCTTTGGGATAGGCATGACCTTGCGGGAGGGGGACCGGGAATATTTCTATAAGAAACTGGATGAGCATTTCCCCGGCCTAAAGGAGAAATATCACCGTAGGTACGGCTACTCCTATGTGGTCACAAGTGACAATAACAATACGTTAATGAAGATATTTTATGCTGAGTGCAAGAAAAATGGCGTGATGAGCGATGTCAGGGAGATATTTGAGTATCTCAATGAATTTCCTGAACCCAACCATACCCAACTGAGCCTTTTTGACCTGTACGACAACAAGTGAAATGCTTTATACATAAATTTGAATCACTGTTGATATAATCGAAGTACAGGAACATAAAAATGCTTTTACAAAAATGGCATAGTAGTGTATATTAGTGATTGATCATGTCATGCGGGGGTTTGTGATGGAGGCTTTATGGGAGTTTCTTGCCCTTATAAAAAGGGAGCTTGTTGTGATAGGTACTGCAGCTATACCGGTAGTAGAGCTGAGAGGGGCTATACCGGTGGGCATGGCCATGGGGCTGTCCATGTGGCATTCGTTCATGCTTGCATTGATCGGCTCTCTGATACCTGTGCCGCTGCTTCTATACTTCTTGCGCCCTGTCGTTAATTATCTGAAGGAAACGAAGCTCCTCCGCTGGTTTGCGGTATGGCTGGAAAACCGTACTATGAAAAAGAGCAAGCGGATCAAGAACCTGAGCCTGATAGGCCTGTGCCTGTTTGTAGCAATACCTTTTCCTACTACGGGGGTCTGGACCGGTTGTGCGATAGCAGCGTTCCTGGGCATGCGCATATCCCATGCATTTTGTGCTATCGCTATCGGCGACTTGATAGCCGGGCTCATAGTGATGACATTCAGCAACTTTTTCTTCTAAGGTTGTATTTAATATTTGACATATATCGCATAGTAGGCTATATTATTCCTAGCCGATAAACTATAAATAGTGCCTTATCCAGAGAGGTGGAGGGACGGGCCCAGTGAAACCCGGCAACCAGCTTATATATAAGCCAGGTGCCAATTCCCGCAGGATAGCATTCCTGAAAGATGAGGTTATTTGTAATAGAACCCATCTTTTGAGTTGGGTTTTTTCTTTGTGTATTATATTTCTGCTTATCGGCTGTCATCAGGCGCATAATACTGATAAGCACAGCCAATAAAGCTTGATGCCTTTTCTCTATACTGGAAACTTAAGTACATAGGAGGAATCTAATTGAGCAGGAAACTATTCACTTCAGAATCGGTCACGGAAGGTCATCCGGACAAGATATGCGATCAGATATCCGATGCCATACTTGACGCCATACTGGCAGAAGATCCGGATGCCAGGGTGGCGTGCGAAACTGCCGTTACCACCGGCCTGGTGCTGGTCATGGGTGAGATCACCACTTCATGCTATGTGGATATTCCGAGCATAGTGCGCAGTACGGTCCGGGATATAGGCTATACAAGGGCAAAATTCGGCTTTGATGCCGATACCTGTGCCGTGATCACATCCATCGACGAGCAGTCCCCGGATATAGCGGCAGGTGTGGACAAGGCGCTGGAAACAAGAGGCGGGGCTCATGCTGACGAGCTGCTGCTCACCGGCGCAGGCGACCAGGGCATGATGTTCGGCTTTGCCTGCAACGAGACCCCTGAGCTGATGCCCATGCCCATTTCCCTTGCCCACAAACTGACCAGGCGGCTTGCCTATGTGCGCAAGAACAAGATCCTGGACTACCTCCGCCCGGACGGCAAATCCCAGGTGACCGTCGAATACGTGGACGGCAGGCCGGTCAGGGTGGACACCATAGTCGTATCAGCCCAACACAGCCCCTCGGTCGACGCGGATACCATAGAAAGGGATATCTTCGAGGAAGTGATCAAGCCGGTCATCCCTGCCCACCTTTTGGACAGCAGGACCAACTACCTAATCAACCCGACCGGCAGGTTTGTGATCGGCGGACCCCAGGGCGATTCCGGCCTTACCGGGCGCAAGATAATAGTGGATACATACGGAGGGTATGCCCGTCATGGCGGAGGAGCTTTCTCGGGCAAGGATCCGACCAAGGTTGACCGCTCAGCCGCTTATGCCGCCCGTTATGTGGCCAAGAATGTAGTTGCCGCAGGCCTTGCGGACAAGTGCGAGATAGAGTTGGCCTATGCCATAGGTGTGGCCAAGCCTGTGTCCGTGTTGGTGGACACCTTTGGCACCAACAAGGTGGATGAGGACCTGATAACGGAGCTCATCATCAAGAACTTCGACCTGCGGCCTGCAGCCATCATAAGAGATCTGGACCTAAGAAGGCCTATATACAAGCAAACAGCTGCTTATGGCCATTTTGGCCGGACAGACATAGATTTGCCCTGGGAAAGGACGGACAAGGCAGAAGCCTTGCATTCGCAGGCCTTTGATTTATAATCCTTCCATTCACATTGCCCTTCCTGCCTGCATATAATGCAGCATCAGTGAAAGGGCAGGTGAGTAAGGTGTATATCGAGCCGTACATAGCCATTCCCCTGTGGGCCTTTGCCGCCTTTGGCTTCATCTATTTTGCCAGGAATGTCCTAAGGAGCATAGCTGCAGGCAGGAATAAAAGGGCCTATGCCCTGATCATCGCGGCAAAGAACCGGGAGGATACTATAGAGGGTGTAGTCAGGGACTTTCTGTCCAGCGCGGAAACAGACGCGCTGAGGGACGAATTCCTTAAAGTGATCCTGCTGGACTACGGTTCCGCAGACGGAACATTGAGTATTATGGACAGACTGTCGTACAGCTACCCGGTCGTAAAGGTCCTGCGGCCGGAAGAAGCCGAGGGTTATCTGAAAGGCCTATTTCATACATATGACAGTACCAGGACCGGTTGAAAATCAAACTATATAGAACTTAAGCTATATGGAGCGAAGCTGTGCATTCAAGGCCTGCAAGGGCGGGGTGCGCAGCTTTTTTATTTTAAACCTGATCTGGCTGTCCGGTTTCCCCTACCTAATGAAATCTAACTGGTACAGGCTGCTTTATGCGGCCTGAATCGGGGCAAAGGGGGTGAAAATATGGCACTTGAACGTAGACCATTAAGCTCCAGGTTGCAGCTTCAGCTGGACTTCGGTCAGAACGAGGACGGCCGCAGGATCACACGGACCAGGACTTACAGCAACGTCAACCCGGAGGCGTCGGACCAGGATGTTTATGATGTGGCCATGGCCTTGGCAGGTCTTCAATCCCATGGGGTCGTCGCAGTCCGCAAGGTAGACCAGGCTGAGCTGGCAGAGGCAGAGGGCTAAGCGCCCGGTAAATTCCTGGTAAAGGGGGTGAGTGAACATGGACAGCGTCCTTGAGATGTTCTTCAAAACCGGTGAAGGCAGGACCTTCAGGCTTGCAGTCGATGATCCCAAGCCGGATCTGACTCCCGCTGAGGTAGAGGCAGCCATGGAATTGATACTGACCAAAAACATCTTTGCCGTCGAGGGAGGCCTGGCGTCGATCGACAGCGCGCAAGTCGTGACGACCAATATCGAGCTTATTGCCTTCGAATAAGGTTGCCGGGGAGCGGCCTTCCCCGCTCCCCAACCATACATGCATGCATCGGCCCTGTATATGCCGGACGGCTGTAAAAACACGCAAAGGGGGATTTCAATGGAGCAGCTGTTTGCCATGATCGCCAACATAGGCTTTCCGATAGCGATTTCCGTATACCTGCTTGTAAGGATCGAAAACCGGATGGAGAACCTTACCCAGTCCATCCAGGCATTGGCCCGTGCCATAGATAATCTGTGCCATGATGCTTGATAGCGGTTTATAAGCCCTGCCGGCGGATTCAGCCCTTTCCCGCTTGACACTTGTTTTTTTCAGTATTTTCCTGTAGGATATCTCTATAGGGGACCAAGCAGTCAATAGCAAGGAGCGGTACATAAGGGTATATGGCAGAAATAACAGGCCTGATCGAAGAAATCGTCTTCCGTAACGAGGACAACGGATTTTCGGTGGTGGAGATCCGGGATGAGGATACAAACAGCATAGTCACTGCTGTCGGCAGCTTTCCTTTTCTCAGCATCGGGGAAAGGGTCCGGCTTACCGGTGAATGGGTCAGGCACCCGGAATACGGGCGCCAGCTGAAGATGGAGACCTATGTCACTGTCGCGCCGTCAACCCTGACTGGGATGGAAAACTATCTTGCATCCGGGCTGATAAAGGGAGTCGGCCCCTCTACGGCCAGAAAGCTTATCGAGCACTTTGGACTTGATGTGCTGGACGTGATCCAGTTTAGCCCGTCCCGCCTGACCGAGGTCGAAGGGATCGGCGAGACGAGGGCTGCCCTGATCGCTTCCTCCTTTGCCGAGCAGAGGGAGATCCGGGAGGTCATGCTGTTTTTGCAGGCATACCGCATATCCACGGCTATGGCCTTCAAGATATACAAAAGTTATGGCAGTGATACGATCGGGCTTATTAAGCAAAACCCGTATCGCCTGGCTGAAGACATAGAGGGGATAGGTTTCAGGACCGCCGATGCGATCGCGGCCAGGCTGGGCATAGACCCGAATTCCATGGACAGGGCGGCTGCGGGCATAAGGTATGTGCTGGCCCAGGCCGCATCTGACGGGCATACATACCTGCCGAAAGCCGAACTGGTAGATAAGGCAGCAAGGCTTTTGCTGGTCGACAAGGCCCTGGTCGAAAACGCCCTGGTGCAGCTTGCAGTGAACCAGGCTGTCGTGATGGAGGATCCCGGGGATGGTGTGCTGGTCTACCTGGCGCCCCTCTACCGGGCCGAGGCCAATACGGCCAGGCTCTTATCGAGCCTTGCTGCCGCTGGGACCAGTGTGAGATTTGGGGATATAGACAAGGAAATCAGGGAATTTGAACGAAGGCACCATATAGAGCTGGCAGATCGACAAAAGGAAGCAGTGATCCAGGTCATGGAAAACGGCATCGTCGTTATAACCGGCGGGCCAGGCACGGGAAAGACCACCACCATAAACTGCATCATTTCGCTCCTTGTACAGAAAGGGCTTAAATTCGAGCTGGCAGCCCCAACGGGGAGGGCTGCCAAGCGCATGACCGAAGCAACGGGCTATGAAGCCAAGACCATCCACAGGCTGCTCGAGTATGTCTACAGCGAAGGTGACGGCGGAAGCTTCCAGAAAAATGAGGAGAACCCAATAAAGGCCGATGCCATAATCATAGATGAGATGTCAATGGTAGACATCCTGCTGATGCACAACCTGCTCAAGGCCACGATCCCGGGCACCCGATTGGTGTTGGCCGGTGATGTGGACCAGCTCCCCTCCGTCGGGCCAGGTAATGTGCTTAAGGACATAATCAACAGCGGTACGGTCACGGTAGTGAAGCTGACAGAGATTTTCAGGCAGGCCCGGGAGAGCATGATAGTGGTAAACGCCCACAGGATAAACCGGGGAGAGCTGCCTCTCCTGAACGTAAAAGACAAGGATTTCTTTTTTGACAGGCGGGAAAATGCGGAGGACCTGCCCGAGGTGCTGAAGGACCTGGTGGTCCGCAGGCTGCCCGGTTACAACAATTACGACCCGGCCACGGACATACAGGTATTGGTCCCCATGCGCAAGGGCGTCGCGGGCGTGCACAACCTGAACTTAGAGCTGCAAAGCGCGCTGAATCCGCCTTCTCCGGACAAGAATGAGAAACGCGTGGGAGAAACGATCTTTCGCCAATATGACAAGGTCATGCAGATCAAGAACAACTACAGCCTCAAATGGTCCAGGGTAAAGGACGGGGAAGTGCTCTACGAGGGTGAGGGCGTTTTCAACGGCGATATGGGGATCATACAGCAGATAGACCATGAGGTGCAGACCCTGTCAGTCCTGTTCGATGATGACCGGCTGGCTGTATATGATTTCAGCCAGCTTGACGAGCTGGAGCCTGCATATGCCATCACGATACATAAGAGCCAGGGCAGCGAGTTCCCTGTAGTGATAATACCACTAGTGTACGGGCCGCCTATGCTGATGACCCGGAACCTCCTTTATACCGCGGTCACCAGGGCAAAGGAGCTCGTGGTCATCGTCGGTAGGGAGGAGATCATCAGCAGGATGGTCAACAACAACCATATAGAAAAGCGGTATTCTCTACTGGACAAGCGCTTGAAGGCCTATTGCATCCGCTTTTGATATATTTGTGCAGACGTTTGAACTGCCGGGCTGTTCATAAAAGACGGTACGCAAAGGAGGAGGCCGCCGAAATGGGATAAACCTGGTCATAAACGCAGCCCTTGACCTGATCTTCCCGTGCATATACTGCGAGCTGTGCGACTCACCCCTGGATAGAAACTCATACTCCGGGTTTTGCAGCGGCTGCCATGCAAGCCTGCCCTTTATAACAGACCCCAGGTGCCGGAAATGCGGTAAGCCCTTGAAAACCAAGGCGGACAGGCTCTGCCCTGACTGCCTCAGAGCAGACCATGTCTTTGATGCCGGTCTGTCGGTATTTGAGTATGTTGAACCCATAAGGGGGCTTGTGCACAGGTACAAGTACAGCAAGGAATATTACCTGGGCAGGAGCCTTGCATATTTTATGGCAGAGCTGTATAGGGCTTCAGGCTGGAAGGCGCAGGTCGTTATCCCAGTCCCCTTGCATAAAAACAAGCTGAAGTCAAGGGGCTTCAACCAGGCCTTGCTCCTGGCTGAATATGTTGCTCATAGGTGCCGTATGGCCTGCCTAACTGACGTCCTGGTAAGGCAGGTGGACACGGGTACCCAGACAAGGCTGAGCAGGCGGGAGCGGGAGGAGAACCTGAAGCACGCGTTTCATATTGCGAAGCCATTCAGGATAGCAGGCAGGGATATATTGCTTATTGATGATATATACACGACCGGTGCGACCGTTGACAACTGTAGCAGAGCCCTTAAGAGCGCAGGCGCAGGCATGGTATATGTTCTGACCCTGGCAACAGGCAGAAATATTTAGCTTATTTTTATTAATTTTTTACAATACCTATTGCTTTATGGCATAAATAGGTTTATACTATCATTGTATGTTCTGATCTTAGGTCTGTGGTTGAAAATCGATGCCAGTCGCAGGCGAAACGATCCACGTAAGCCGAAGCAGACTTCGGCGAGCATGGTGCGGCTTAGATGTAAGTCCGGCCTATAGTGTTTGTTAGGATGAAGATCCTAAGGTGTTCTGTTAAGTTTCGAAAGATATGGATTTCATATCCCCAAGCTGTCCTCTCAGGTATGAGTTTGACACAGGTTCGCAAACAAAAGGCACTGAATGCACTCTTCACCCCAGCAAGACTATAGCGAGGAGTAGTAGTGGAAGGCAGATGCCTTGAGCGAGGCTTCCAGACGGCGAGTGTGGGGGCAAAGACCAGGTCAGCTAAGATGAGAGCACAAATATCATTATTTAAAGCGAGGGGATTAGATCCATGTTCCAAGACAAGACCTTAGTTTGCAAAGAGTGCGGTAATGAATTCGTTTTCACTGCCGGCGAGCAAGAATTTTATGCCGAAAAGGGATTCCAAAACGAACCAGCTCGTTGCAAAGCCTGCCGTGATGCTAGAAAAGGCAAGAAAACGCAACCGAGAGAAATGCATGATGCCATATGCGCAGAGTGCGGAGCTCCGACACAGGTACCTTTCGTACCGAAAAACGACAGACCAATATTGTGCAGCGACTGCTACCAAGCTCGTAGGTAATCCCCAAGCTCGGTCAACGATTAGTGTAAGATTGCAAGGATTGGTCAGAAAGCCCCGGTTTATCCGGGGTTTTTATTTTGCAAATTGACGACCACATTTTCCCAACAATATTATATAATTGATATATAATGACAAACTCAAATTTATAAAGCGTTGCGATAAGTACTCTTTTATCTTATGCTATTAATAGCAATAAGATAGTTACAATTCAGCTAAACAACAGCGGTTATGATGATGCCCAGGGGTATGTTCTTGCTTTTTCGGATTCTGAAAAAGAGATTTCTCTTAAGCTGTTGTCTGAGAGTGATCATCTGCTATGAAAGCAGGTATTCACCGATAAAACGCCTATATGGGCTTTTCTGACTATGTAAGATCAAATGCGCTACATCCGTTTTCTTTGTAGGACGATGTTTAGTTGACTTTGGATTATGCAATTTTCATGTCATATTACCCTGTCCTAAGCACAGATTTTTCATGTCGAAATGTCAGAAATACAGATAAATATCGACAAAAGAATATGCGTTCCCCTGGCCAAATTAATCTTTTCCACATGAGAAACCCTGATTTTTTAGGTTATGCACAGGTTTATCCACATTGTCCACACATTTTGTGTCCACATATCCACAACATGAATTTTTACAACTTATATTTTGCATTTTCTTGACGAAAAAATTATAAATATTAAATTTATATTTATGCATTGAAAATTTATAAATATGCATATATAATATACAAAAGATAAATTAGGGGAGGATTAAGAAAATGAAAAAGATACTTGTTATGATTCTGGTACTGGCCCTTGGGCTTGCATTAGCAGGATGCGGCGGCGGCCAAAGTGAAACCATGAGCAAGATCAAAAAAGAGGGTAAGATTATCTGGGGAACCAACGCTGAATTCGCACCCTTTGAGATGCGCAGAGGAGACGAAGTTATAGGAGTGGACGCTGAAATAGCGAAGAAGATAGCCGAAAAGCTGGGCGTTGAGCTGGTAGTCGAGGATATGGACTTCGGAGGCCTCATCAGCGCACTCAATTCAAAGCAGATCGATTTCATAGGCGCAGGCTTTACGATAAACCCTGAACGTGAGGAGCAGGTCCTGTTTACCAAAACGTATTTCAAAGCTGTACAGGTGATAATAGTCAAGGAAGACAATACCGATATCAATGGACCCGACGACCTGGCCGACAAAAAGGTCGGTGTGCAGGAGAACACGACAGGCGACTTTATAGCCTCTGATGAACTGGTCTCAGAAGAAGAAGGCGGTCAAGTCATCAGGTTCATGAGCCCGATGGAGGCTGTGCTCGATCTGAAAAACAGCAGGATAGACGCCATCGTGATCGATAATCTGCCTGCCCAGTACCTGGTCGCCCAGAACCCGGGACTCAAGATACTCGAAGAAAAAGCCGGCGAGGACGAGGAATACGCCATGGCTGTCCGCAAGGGCGATGATGACCTGAAAAAGGTCATTGATGAGGTGCTGGAAGAGCTCATCGCAAGCGGCCAGATCGATGAATGGGTAGAAGAGTATTCATTATTGGATTAAGCTTAAATATAAATAAGTATGATATAGTGAGTCAAGCAGGCTGGCGCATGAGTCAGCCTGCGCTTTTGACAAAGCATAATGAAGATCGTATAAAATCATAGGACGGAGTTTTTGAAATGGCATTCTTAGATGGGTTATTCAGGCTGTTGTCTGACGAGATATATTTTAATCTCATACGTGAAAGCAGGTATGAGCTCTTTCTCAAAGGCCTGCTTATCTCGCTGCAGCTCACCTTTTGCTCAGCGCTGATCGGTGGCGTGATAGGCCTTTTTGTCGC
>JAKORJ010000153.1 GCA_029777885.1 Bacillota bacterium
AGGGGTATTAATGGCAAGTGTTACTTTCAAAAACATTTACAAGGTTTATGAGGGCGGCGTAACTGCAGTTAGCGACTTTAATTTGAATATAGCCGATAAAGAGTTTATAGTTCTGGTTGGACCTTCGGGTTGCGGTAAATCAACCACGCTCAGGATGGTTGCCGGCCTGGAGGAGATCACGGAAGGCGAGCTGTACATCGGCGACAAGCTGATGAACGATGTAGCTCCCAAGGACAGAGACATCGCGATGGTGTTCCAGAACTATGCTCTGTATCCTCATATGACCGTATACGACAATATGGCTTTCGGTCTGAAGCTGAGAAAGACACCCAAGGCTGAAATCGACCGCCGAGTCAAGGAAGCTGCAAAGATCCTCGATATCGAACACTTACTCAACAGAAAGCCCAAAGCATTATCCGGTGGACAAAGACAGAGGGTTGCGTTAGGACGCGCTATAGTTCGTGAACCCAAGGTCTTCCTGATGGATGAGCCCTTGTCAAACCTTGACGCAAAGCTCAGAGTTCAGATGAGGACTGAGATCACCAAGCTGCACAACAGACTTCAGACAACATTCATCTACGTTACCCACGACCAGACAGAGGCTATGACGATGGGTACCAGGATAGTTGTCATGAAGGACGGTTTCATACAGCAGGTCGACACTCCTCAGAATCTCTACGACTATCCGATAAATCTCTTTGTTGCAGGCTTCATAGGCAGCCCGCAGATGAACTTCATAAATGTTAACCTTGTTAAAGAGGAAAACGACGTTTATGCAGTATTTGAAAACAACAAGATCAAGATTCCGGAAGGCAAGGTCAAAAAGTTCAAAGACCTCTCATATATAGGCAAGGAAGTAATCATGGGCATCAGGCCCGAGGACCTGCATGATGAGGAGATATTCCTCCAGAGTGCACCCGACAGCACGGTCAAAGCCTATGTAGATGTTGTTGAGCTCATGGGTTCCGAGACCTACCTCTATCTGAATGTGGCCGGCAACAACCTTACTGCCAGAGTAGACCCCAGATCCACAGCCAGGACCGGAGATACAATCAGGATCGCCATGGATCCCAACAAGCTGCATTTCTTTGACAAGGATACAGAAGAAACGCTGCTCAACAGATAGACTTTCTAAAGGTTTTAGAAGGATATTTGTGAAAAAAGCAGAAATATTATCTTTGCAGATAATATCTCTGCTTTTTGTTTATACCTGCATAAAATTGCATGGTATTTCCTGTGTTCATTCATCCAATAATTATGTATACTAAAGAGTAGGTGATTTTGATGCTCACTGAGCGACGAATGCAGAAAATAATCGACAAACTGATCAAAAACGTTCAGATCGATATGGATGTGCTTGATATGAACGGTTTGATCGTGGCCAGCAGCGATGCAGCAAGGGTAGGGGAACTGGATCCTGCGGTGAAGGAATTTGCCATAGGAGACAACGATGCCATTTTTATCGACAACAACAGGACGTATACCAGGTTTACAGTCGATAAGAACATGACCTATTTTTTGACTGTTGAGGGGACAAACAGGGTATCCCGCAACTACAGTATGCTAATCGTGTCCATGATGGATGCATACCTGAAATCGAACTACCAGAGGCTGGACAAGGAAGAAGTGATGAGGCGGATCCTGCTTGGCCAGCTGGGAGAGCTTGACCTCCAGGAGCTGGTCAGGGATTATAAGCTGGAGCTGGGCCTGCCGCGGGTAGTCTTCCTGATCCGGACCTTCGGCATGGAAGCGGAAGCTGCATACCAGATACTGATCAAGGCCTTTCCGAGGAACCAGGGCGATATACTGGTCCCCATCGACGGGATGACCGTGTGCCTTGTAAAGGCGATGACCGAGGACATGGACCCCGAGGAGCTGCTGCAGTTGGGGTCAGCCATTGAGGAGACGATAGAAAACGAAGCCTCCATCAAGGCCTATATCGGTATAGGAAATGTCAGGGACAACCTGTTCAAGCTGGGCGAGTCATACAACGAGGCTGAGAACGCCATAGCGGTCGGTAAGATATTCAGCATCAACAACCGCACCTTCCGGTATGACTCACTGCTGCTGGAGAGGTTTTTGCACAAGGTCCCCCTTGAGCTTTGTGAGCAGTACAGCAAGATAATGTTCACCAAGGAATACAAAAAGCTGTTGAACGAAGAAATGATAACCACCATCGACAAGTTCTTCGAGAACAGCCTCAACCTGAGTGAGACTGCAAGGCAGCTTTTTATCCATCGCAACACACTGGTGTACAGGCTGGACAAGGTCCAAAGGATCATGGGCCTGGATTTGCGCAACTTTCACGACGCAGTTACGTTTAAGATTATGATGATGCTTATGGACAGATATGTGCAGGAGTGTTGATATTGATCGAGTTTAAGAATGTTTCCAAGCTTTACGGCAATGTTCGTGCGCTTAAGGATGTCAATGTAACGATTGGAAACGGTGAATTCGTATTCATAGTAGGCGCGAGCGGTGCCGGCAAGTCTACCTTTATAAAGCTGCTCCTTAAGGAGATCGAGCCGACTGCCGGCCAGATAATAGTCAACAACACGGATTTGTCCGCGATGAAACGGAAGCATATACCCTATTACAGGAGAAATTTGGGTGTGGTGTTCCAGGATTTCAGGCTCCTTCCTGACAAGACCGTATACGATAACGTTGCCTTTGCCATGGAGATCGTAGAGGCATCGAAGAAGGAGATCAGGAGGCAGGTACCCGCCGTGCTTGGGCTGGTCGGCCTGGCTTCAAAGGCCAATGCCTACCCCCATGAGCTGTCCGGGGGAGAGCAGCAGCGGACATCCCTCGCCCGGGCCCTGGCGAACAACCCGTCTATCCTGATTGCCGATGAGCCCACGGGCAACCTGGATCCGGCCACTGCCAAGGAGATAATGAAAATAATCAACGTGATAAACCACAGGGGTACTACCGTTATAATGGCTACTCACGCTAAGGAAATCGTCAACGCCATGAAAAAGCGGGTCATAACCTTCAGGAAGGGCATGATTGTCTCAGACCAGGAAAAAGGGGAGTACTTCGGTGAAGTTTAGGACTTGGAAAAACATGATCAGGGAAGGCATGCGCAATGTGGTTCGCAACAGGGTAATGACCCTTGCTTCGATAGGCGCTATAATGGCAGCTCTCTTTGTGCTTGGCATCATAATGGCTACGATAATCAACCTTGACAACATAGTGGCCGGGCTGGAATCAAAGGTCGAAGTGACGGTCTATCTCAAAAAAGGCGTGACCCAGGGTGATATCAATGCCGTCAGGGATAAGATCAACAGCTGGGAAGGTATAATCGGGGTCGACTTCATTTCCAAGGAAGAAGCCCTGGAGAACTGGCGGAAGGAAATGGGGAGCAAGAGCTATTTGCTTGATGGCTACAATGAAGAGAACAACCCCTTGCCTGATACCTTCTTCATAAGGGTTGAGAAGCCCGAATATGTAGAGAATATAGTGAACAATGCCCAAAAACTGGATGCGGTCGACCAGGTCCGCTACAGTGCCGATGTGGTCAGGGCCATAACGAGCATAGCCGGCACGACCCGGCTGATCGGGCTGTCGATAGTCCTGCTCCTGTCTATAATGTCGATAATTATAATCAACAATACCATTAAGCTCACAGTCTATTCAAGGCGCAGGGAAATCAACATAATGAAGTATATTGGCGCAACTGACTGGTATATAAGGTGGCCTTTCGTGATCGAAGGCATGGTATTGGGACTGTTCGGGGCTGGGCTGGCCGGAGGGGCCGTTGCGGGCGCATATGCCCTCCTGCTTGGGAAGGCCAATGACATGGGCAGCATACTATCGATTTTTGGCCTGCTTCCGCTGAAGGATATCATGTATCCTGTGCTTCTGGTGTTCGTGCTGATCGGCTGCCTCATAGGCGTGACCGCAAGCATGCTGTCGATCCGCAAGCACCTGAAGGTCTGAAGCATCAAATATTGCAGAATATAGAGCCGTGTTGGTCTAGCCCCACGGCTTTTATTATATGCAAAATAATTCTTTAGCGGTTTTGAAAAGGCAGACCCTGTGCTATAATTTATATGACATATGTATAGGAGGTAAACGCATGATCAGCAGAAGAGCAGCATTTTTGATCGCCGTGGCAGTAGCACTGTTCGCCGCCTTTTTTTCGTCGGTTATCACATATACGGTTTATGAGTACAATTCCATCAACAATGGCAATATATCAGGGGATGAATTCGCAGAGCTGAAGGATTTCTACAAGAAGTTCAAGGAAGTGAAGAATCTTATAGAAACCAACTATCTGAAGGAACCCAATGAAGAGGACCTGCTGAACGGTGCCTTAAAGGGCATGGTGGCAGCTCTGGGTGACCCGTACTCCTATTATATGACAGCTGAGGAGTACGAGGAGATGCTGATCGGCATTGAAGGCACATATGCCGGAGTAGGGCTTTCAGTCTCGGTCAACCCTAATGACAACCAGATCACCGTAATAAATGCCTTTAAGGGCAGTCCCGCTGCTGAAAATGGTATATTGCCCGGGGACAAGATAATCGGCATAGAAGGCGAGCCGGTGGACGGATCGATGCTGGACGAGGCTGTTGACAGGATGCGTGGCGAACCCGGTACCGAAGTCACAGTGACGATAAACAGAAACGGTGAGATACTGGAGTTCACGATCGTTCGGGCAATGATCAATTACCCGGACATGGAATACAGGATGCTGGATGACGGAATCGGCTATATATGGCTTTATCGTTTTGACTTAAAGTCCGCGGAAAACATGAAGAATGCGATAGCTGACCTGGACAGCAAGGGTATGAAGGGCCTTGTGCTGGATCTAAGGTCCAATCCCGGCGGAGTCCTGACTGCCTGCCTGGAGATCACTGATATCTTTGTACCCGAAGGCATAATCATGTATACCGAAGACAGGCAGGGCAACCGGTACGAGTACCCGTCCAGGAGCGATACGCTTGGTATCCCCCTGGTGGTGCTGGTGAACGAGTACAGCGCCAGTGCCGCAGAGGTCTTTTCAGGAGCCATACAGGACCACGGGGTAGGTACGATCATTGGCAAGACCACCTTTGGGAAAGGGCTGGTCCAGAACCTGCATCCCTTCAAGGAAGGGGATGTCTTGAGGCTGACCACATCGGAGTACTTTACGCCCAAGGGACGGAAAATCAACGAGAAGGGCGTAGTACCCGATATAGAGGTCGATGAACTGGAGGAGGCCTATGACTACATGAGGGAAAACCCCGGCAAGGAACTGCCTGTAGAGCTTGACGCCCCGCTGTCCACAGGGATAGAAGAACTTAAAAGGTTGATAAATGAATAGCTGAGGCAAAGGAGCCAATAGGATGCTGGCATTCGTAAGGCTGCTCTTTACAGCTTTTGCCTATTCGATCACCAACTTCATATATATCACAGCGGTACTGATGGCCTTTGTGAATATAAAGCGCAATGCCGGCCTGGAGGAGGAATGGCTGGGCTATTCCCGTGACTGTGCCCGGAATATGCTCATGGGCTCAGTGCTTGGTGGCATGCTGGCCGGGCTGGGGGCAAGCTTCCTCATCACAGGCCTTGGCATAGTGGTGGATCCGGACTCGATCCTGCTGATCTGGGGGCTGGCGATGCTCTTTATGCTGGCAACCAACAGGGGTATGGGCTTTGCGTATGCCGCAGGCATAGCGTCCCTTTCCAATCTCATTTTCGGATGGCCGGATACGGACCCGGCCTCCATAACGGCCCTGGCAGGCATCCTGTACCTGGCCGAGGGCCTGCTGACATTGGCAGACGGCAGCAGCGGGTCTGTGCCCGTTGTCGTGAAGCACAAGAGGTTCAGCCCTACAGGCGCTTTCGTATCAAGCAAGCTGTGGCCGGTGCCCCTGGTCATGCTGGTGCCTTCGGTCCCGGCACATACCGGGTCGGAGGGGATCAGCATGCCTGAATGGTGGCCGCTTTTGGACGGCGGAAGCTCTACAGGCGCTTTTGGCATGATCTACCTGGCAGCCCTCCTGTGCTATCAGGACATGGCGGTCACCGCGACCTCAAGGCAAAGGGCCAGGGACTCAGGCCTGTTCCTGTGCGCCTACAGCCTGGTGGTGCTCATACTGGCTGCAGCCGCTGATGCCATATATATCATGAAATATGTAGCTGCCCTGCTCACGCCCATTTTGTATGGGTCAGTCGCATATATACGCAGCAGGAGCATGGAGACGGGCGACCCGATCTATGCGCCCCCCTGGAGAGGGCTTAGGATCCTGGCTGTATATCCGGAGTCGCCGGGGAGCAGCATGGGCATAAGGCCGGGTGATATATTGCTCAGCCTGAACGGGAAACCGATCAACAGCGAAGAAATGCTCAAGACTGAGCTGAGCGGGTCACCGACCTATATCTGGATAGATATCAACAGGAACGGGAACAAGATCACCCTGGATCACAGGGACTACCGCAACGGGGTAGGGGATATCGGCCTGGTGTTCGTGCCGAGGAAGACAGGCCATTATTTCAGCTTTGGCACCAAGGGCAAAAAAAATACCCTGTTCCGCAGACTCGTGTCCGGCAGGGGAAAGAGCATATAAGGAAGAGTCAGATCTAAGCAGCCTCTTTAAGAGGTTGTTTTAGTTTTCAGGCAAAGTCTGATATGGTCAAGCTGCTTGGCCGTGTTCCACCCAATGATGCTGAAGACCGTGCTGCGGATCTGTGGCGGCAGCATGAAGTGCGCCTTGTAGATGATCGGCCTGCCCGGAGAGAGGGCCACCGTCCCTGTTGCCTGGGTGAATGCTTTGTCATCGGACCACCGCCACAGGATCCTGCCATCGGGGTAGACCGCTTCAAAATCGTACCGCTGGCTGGTGTTGTAGTTGAAAACCTCTGTCGTGCCTGAAAGGTTCAGCTTGATCAATGATATAAGGACGATGTCGCCAGGCCTGTACACAGGCTTGTCGACGGTCAGGAGCAGTAGGATGCCGGATCTCACCATCAGACTGTCATAGGGCGGGGTCTTGCAGGTCATGGTATCATCCAGCAGCAGCTTCCATACCCTGTCGTCCACATACCCGGTGGACGGCATCTGCCAGGCATCCTGAAATCTGTTTATACACTCTTCGGTATGGGCATCGAATATGCCGTTTATCGGGCCGTTGTAAAACCCATGCCTGACGAGCATGCTCTGGGCCAGAGTAACTAGCGGACCGGTGCTGCCCCGCCGCAAGAGGGGCAGGTGCAGGTTATATCTGAACATTTGCGCTTCCTCCTTGCGATGATCAGTGATCGGACCTTGTCTATTAATTTATATTATCATGTCTGGCAACTATACCAATAAAATTGAAAGACACAGGTCGAAACAGGATGACTGGGACGGAAACAGGTGTTCTAATCCCGGACCGGATGTGGTATAATTATGAGCCGAAGGAGTGGAGATCCGGTGAAATTTGAGATAAAATCCGACATGGTACCCCGGGGCGACCAGCCCCAGGCCATAGAGAAGCTTGTCGAGGGCATCCTGAGGGGCGACAGGCACCAGACCCTGCTTGGCATAACGGGGTCGGGCAAGACCTTTACCATGGCCAATGTCATAGAAAGGGTCCAGCGCCCCACCCTTGTGCTGGCCCACAACAAGACCCTGGCTGCCCAGCTTTGCAGCGAGTTTAGGGAGATATTCCCTGATAATGCCGTCGAGTACTTCGTAAGCTACTATGACTACTACCAGCCGGAGGCTTATGTGCCTTCTACCGATACCTACATCGAAAAGGATGCCTCGATCAACGACGAGATAGACAAGCTGCGCCACTCGGCTACTGCCGCCCTGTTCGAGCGCAGGGACGTCATCATAGTCGCCAGCGTGTCCTGCATATACGGCCTGGGTAACCCCGCTGAATACAGGGACCTGGTCCTATCCCTCAGACCTGGCATGATAAAGGACCGGGACGAGGTGCTTCATAAGCTCGTTGACATACAATACGAGCGGAATGATGTCAACTTTGTGCGCGGCACCTTCAGGGTCAGGGGAGATGTGGTCGAAATATTCCCCGCCGGTTCGTCTGACAGGGCTGTGCGGGTGGAATTTTTCGGCGATGAGATAGACCGGATCACGGAGATCAACTGCCTGACCGGTGAGATCTTAGGGTATCTCAACCACGCGGCCATATTTCCAGCATCCCACTATGCGGCCTCCAGGGAGACCCTGGAAAGGGCTTTTGCGGCCATAGAGCGGGACCTGGAAGACCAGGTCGCGAAGTTCAAGGCTGAGGGCAAGCTGCTTGAAGCCCAGCGCCTGCAGCAGCGGACCAATTTTGACCTGGAGATGATGAGAGAGATCGGGTATTGCAGCGGGATAGAGAACTATTCCCGGTATCTGGACGGGAGGAAGCCCGGGGAGCCGCCCTATACGCTCCTGGACTACTTCCCCGAGGACTTTCTTTTGATAGTTGACGAATCCCATGTCACCCTGCCCCAGGTCAGGGCCATGTATGCGGGCGACCGGTCCAGGAAGGATACCCTGGTCGAGTACGGCTTCCGCCTGCCTGCAGCATATGACAACAGGCCGCTTAAGTTTGAAGAGTTTGAAAGCAAGCTCAACCAGGTCATATATGTCAGTGCCACGCCCGGGCCTTATGAACTGGAAAAGTCGACCCAGATCGTAGAGCAGATAATAAGGCCGACAGGGCTGGTAGATCCAGAGATACGGGTTTACCCGATCGAAGGCCAGATAGATCACCTGCTGGGCGAGATCCGGAAACGGACTGAAAAGAACCAGAGGGTCCTGGTAACGACCCTCACCAAAAAGATGGCTGAGAAGCTTACCGATTTCCTGAAGGAGATGAATGTCAAGGTCAGGTACCTGCATTCCGATGTGGAGACCCTTGAGCGGATGGAAATAATCAGGGACCTGCGCCTGGGCGTCTTCGATGTCCTGGTGGGCATAAACCTTTTGAGGGAGGGTCTCGACCTTCCGGAGGTCTCCCTGGTTGCGATCCTAGATGCCGACAAGGAGGGTTTTCTGCGGTCTGAAACATCTCTGATACAGACGATAGGGAGGGCAGCCCGCAATACGGATGGCATGGTCATCATGTATGCCGACAGGATAACGGAATCCATGGCCCGGGCCATCAATGAGACCAACCGCAGGCGGAAGCTCCAGATCGAGTACAACAGGGTGCACGGGATAACGCCCCAGACCATAGTCAAGAATATCCACAAGACCCTTGAGATAACTAGGGTTGCTGAGGAGGACCAGGATTATGCGACCGGCATCTCCTCAGTTGAAGAAATCAATGAGCTCATAAAAGAGCTTGAAAAGCAGATGAAGGCTGCAGCCAAGGCACTCGAGTTTGAAAAGGCGGCAGACCTTCGCGACCGCATAGCACGACTTAAGGAACAGATAGGAGAAATTGATGAGTAACGACAAGATCATCGTAAAAGGTGCCAGGGTCCACAACCTGAAAAACATAGACGTAGAAATCCCAAGAAACAAGCTGGTCGTAGTGACGGGCCTGAGTGGGTCGGGCAAGTCGTCCCTGGCCTTTGACACCTTATATGCCGAGGGGCAGAGGCGGTATGTGGAGTCCCTTTCCGCGTATGCCAGGCAGTTCCTCGGCCTGATGGACAAGCCTGACGTGGACCACATCGACGGACTGTCACCGGCCATTTCCATAGACCAGAAGACCACGAGCCGCAATCCCCGGTCAACCGTGGGTACAGTCACTGAAGTATATGACTACCTGCGCCTGCTCTACGCGCGGATCGGCATACCCCACTGCCCCAAATGTCACAGGGAGATATCCCAGACCACCGTGGATCAGATGGTGGATGCTGTCATGGCCCTTGGGGAGGGCACCCGGATACAGCTGCTGGCCCCTTTGGTCAGGGGCAGGAAGGGCGAGCATGTCAAGCTGCTTGACAAAGCCCGCAAGGAAGGCTATGTCCGCATCCGGGTCGACGGTGAGATGCGGGAGCTGGCGGAGGAGATAGTCCTGGACAAGAATAAGAATCATACCCTGGAGGTCGTTGTAGACCGCCTGATCGTCAGGCCCGGTGTGGAGCAGCGCCTGGCGGACTCCCTGGAGACAGTCCTGGCCCTGGGAGAGGGCTTGGCGGTCATAGACGTGATCGGGGGCGAGGAGCTGCTCTTCAGCCAGAACTATGCCTGCCCTGACTGCGGCATCAGCATAGAGGAACTCACACCCAGGATGTTTTCCTTCAACAGCCCCTTTGGGGCATGCGAAAGGTGCGCCGGGCTGGGAGTCCTGATGGAAATCGACCCCCATTGCGTTATACCCGACAGGTCCCTGTCCCTGGCGGAAGGCGCGATAAATGCGCCTGGCTGGAACTCGACCAACGGCGACAGCGTAGCCCGCATGTATCTTGACGCCCTGGCTGCCCATTACGGTTTCAGCCTTGACGTGCCCGTCTCCCAGCTTAGTGACGAAGCTTTGGATGTGATACTCTACGGCACCGGGGGAGAGAAGATCAGGGTGAACTACAGCAGGGAGACCGGATCGGGCAGCTTCGTTTCTCATTTCGAGGGCATCATACCTAACCTCCAGCGGCGGTACAATGAGACCCAGTCCGAGTACAGCCGCGAGGAAATAGAAGCTCTTATGAGCTACAAGCCATGCCCCGAGTGCAAGGGCGCACGCCTGAAGCCTGAAGTGCTGGCTGTGACCGTTGGCGGCAAAAACATAAATGAAGTCACAGATATGCCCATACATGATATACTGGATTTCTTCAATGGTCTGGACCTGACAGAGAAGCACAGGCTGATAGCTGACCAGATCCTCAAGGAGGTCAAGGCCAGGCTGAAGTTCCTGGTCGATGTAGGCCTTGATTACCTGACCCTTTCCAGGCAGGCAGGCACCCTTTCAGGGGGAGAGGCCCAGAGGATCCGGCTGGCGACCCAGATAGGCTCAGGGCTGACAGGGGTCCTGTATATACTCGATGAGCCGAGCATAGGGCTCCACCAGCGGGATAATGCGAGGCTGGTCAATACTCTGAAGAGCCTGAGGGACCTGGGCAACACCCTCATAGTTGTTGAGCATGACGAGGAGACCATGCTGGCATCGGATTACTTGATCGATATTGGGCCGGGGGCCGGCGTCCACGGCGGCACGGTCGTGGCTGCAGGCACACCGGAGGAGATCATGAAATCGGAGAAATCGATAACCGGCCAGTACCTGAGCGGGAAAAGGCGCATCGAGATCCCGACTGCCCGGCGCAGGCCAAATGGCAAGTGGCTGACGGTAAAAGGAGCGTGTGAAAACAACCTCAAGCATATAGATGTATCCATCCCCCTGGGCGTGATAACCTGCGTCACCGGGGTCTCAGGCTCCGGGAAATCCACCCTGGTCAATGAGATCCTCTACAAGGCCCTTGCCAGGGAGCTGAACGGTGCCCATACAAGGCCGGGCAGGTACGAAGCCCTGACAGGCACGGAGCACCTGGACAAGGTCATAGCCATCGACCAGTCGCCCATAGGGAGGACCCCCAGGTCCAATCCGGCCACCTATACCGGGGTGTTCGACAGCATCAGGGAAGTGTTTGCGATGACCAACGAGGCCAAGATCCGGGGGTACAAGCTCGGGCGCTTCAGCTTCAATGTGAAGGGAGGCCGGTGCGAGGCCTGCAGGGGCGACGGGATCATTAAGATAGAGATGCATTTCCTGCCAGACGTGTATGTGCCCTGTGAGGTGTGCAAGGGCAGGCGTTACAACCGGGAGACGCTGGAGGTCAAGTACAAGGGTAAAAACATAGCTGATGTCCTCGACATGACTGTGGAGGACGCCCTGGACTTTTTCGGGAACATACCC
The DNA here is from genome assembly GCA_029777885.1 of Bacillota bacterium. GTDB lineage: Bacteria > Bacillota > Clostridia > Caldicoprobacterales > DTU083 > JAKORJ01. The sequence continues at coordinate 11,784 of JAKORJ010000153.1, forward strand.
CGGATAGAAAAAAAGATACAGACCCTGTACGACGTCGGGCTCGGCTACATGAAGCTGGGCCAGCCTTCCACGACCCTCTCGGGCGGAGAGGCACAGAGGGTCAAGCTGGCTACGGAGTTGAGCAAGCGCAGTACCGGGAAAACCCTCTATATACTGGATGAACCGACGACCGGCCTGCACGCAGCTGACGTGCACAGGCTTATTGGCATACTGCAGCGCCTGGCCGAGGGCGGGAATACCATAGTGATCATTGAGCACAACCTGGACATTATCAAAACAGCAGACTATATACTGGATCTGGGCCCCGAGGGCGGCGATAAGGGTGGACAGGTGATCGCACAGGGGACGCCTGAGGAAGTGGCTGCTGCCGAGGGCAGCTATACGGGCTATTTCCTGAAGAAAATACTGGAAAGAGGTTATTGACGCAAGGAGGATGGAAGTTGGACAGAGCATTTAGATATCAAACAGGTGAAACGGATGAGGTCGCAGTCGAGCTCAGGAAAGCAGGGCATACAGAGGTCGAAGTCATCAAGGAGGACAGGATAAGGCCTTTCCTTGAGGATATGAAAGAGTACGGTTTCCATGTGCTTGAAGATGTCCCCTTTGACTACGAGGCCATCAGCTTCTTTGACAACCAGGATTTCGTATGCCGGGTCCATCTGGAGGACAAGCATGAGGGCAAAAGGGTTTATATAGACTTCTTCTGTGATTACGAGGAAGAAGCTTATGACCCTATATACCTGGGATAGGCAAGGCTTTAGAATATATTGGGCAAGGCCAGCCTTTCATTCTCGGGTATGTGCAGGATCGTTTGCTTAAGGACTGCTATTTCTACAAGGCAGTCCTTTATATCTTTTAAATTGATCAGTTCCCTGGTCCTGGCCAGGGCATCGTCGATCCGGTCCACTTCTGCATGGTCGATTAACGCGTTCCATTTCCTCCTCACCCTGGTCCATTCATCTGTTATCTGGTTAAGGACTGCTGCGGCCTCATCCCAGCTCTCCGCTTCGACCAGCTTCTTCAGGTGGTCCGTTTCTCCCGCTATCTCCTCTGCCGTTTTGTCGATATAATGCTGCACATATGCCCCGGTTGCAATGAACAGCGCCAGGGATAGGATTACTGCAAGGATCACCTTCATTTTCCCCCTCCTCCTGTACGGGCCTGGATCTCCAGATTGCCGGTGCTGTCAAGGCTTGCAAAAAAAACATCCCTGGGGGAAAGCTTCCTGGCACTGAGCTCATTAATGAGCCAGGCCATATCACGATTGGCTTTCTTGAGGTTGTCATGGTGGATCTGTCCATCCATGATCAATGTCAGGGGGATCCCCTCGTAGGGTGCAGGTGTGCCCAGGTCCTCAGGGGTCACAGGGCGCTTCGCGGATTTTGGTATGACGTTGAGCTGGCCGCCCGTCTCCAGGATCGCATACTCCACGTCAGCCACGTTGGGCACATTTTTGGACCTTAATTGCTCCAGCAGGTCATTTAGGTTTATCCGCTGCTTTTTTAACAGATCATAGTTGATTTTACCGTTTTCAATAAGTATAGTAGGCGAGCCGCACACAAAGACCCGTATCCTTTCGCTTTTCATAGTCAAAAATGACAACACCAGTTGGGACAGCAGCAGGGCGAAGATCGGCACGAGCCCGCTCACCAGCGGGATCCCGACATTCTGGGCCGGTACTGCTGCCAGGTCCGCGATCATTATGGCGACCACCAGCTCAAAGGGCTGGAGCTGGGCGATCTGGCGTTTGCCCATTATGCGCACCACCAGTACGACCACTGCGTACAAGATAAGGGCTCTTACAAAGGATACCAGCATTTTTCTATAAGTCCTCCTTTCCAAAGGCGGCAGGTAAAACGAAAGCACAAGCCTTGCAGCCTGTGCTTTCATTTTCATAACCGGTTAACGGTTCATCTATAGATTCTGATTCTTGCTCCTGTATTCGGCAAATACCTTCTTGACTATGGTACCACCGATTCGTCCTGCGTCTCTGGCTGAAATGTCACCGTTGTAGCCTTCATTCAACTGTACACCAAGCTCATTAGCAACCTCATACTTCATGTTCTGGAATGCTCCAGAGCCTCTTGATTGACCGCTCCTCAGTGTTGCCATCTCTTTTCACCTCCTTTTTTTGTTGCAATCATATTATTAACCTGTACCTACGGTTGTATGTTATTTAAATTATGGTATAGCTGGCAATTATCCTTGACAAACATATGTTAAGCCGATTACCATTTTAATATAAACACAAAATGTATATAATTATTATAGAAGAATAAAGATTGGGCTTTGTAAAATATATAGCTGAGCAGGGGGTTGATGTTTTGTTGCAGGTGCTTTTTTCCTTCTGGTCTTATTTCACAGGGCTTGAAGGGCTTGTTGTCATACTGTTCGTGCTGGGCATCGCACTGGTTATAATAGAGCTGGTCATGCCCGGGTTCGGCCTGGCCGGCACCCTGGGGATAATATCCCTTATAGCCGGCGTAGTGCTGGTATATCCGCTGGTGTCGCCTTCGGTGCTGGCCCTGATAATAGCTACGATACTGCTAATCATAACCGGGATGCTGGTTTATATGTACAAATCTGCAGTCAAGGGCGGCAGGATATCAAAGCTTTTGTTGCTGAATACCCGGACCGGCAAGGAGGAAGGCTTCTCAAGCACCAATGACAACAAGGACCTCATTGGCCTGGAAGGCAGGGCTGAGACGGTCCTGAGGCCTGCAGGGACAGGTGAGTTCAACGGAAGGAGATACGATGTCGTCACGGACGGTGAATTCATAGAAAAGGGCAGCAGGATCAAAATAGTTGATGTTGAAGGGTTCCGAATAGTAGTCAGGAAGCTGGATCAGGCCTGATGACCGGGGCAAACAAAAGCCCCGGTTGTTTTTTTTACCATGCAATTTTCAAATGGGATGAGCAATACTAGTACAGAAGTCCATTGAAAAGGAGGCATACAGGATGACCAGTCTTAGCCACAAGGAACTTCTGCTGCTGCAGGACAATATCAGGATGTGCCAGGAAACGGCCCAGTTTCTGCAGACATGTGTCAATATAACCACTGATCAACAGCTCAAAAACATATGCCAGCAGATACTGACCGACCACAATCAGGACGCGCAAAAGCTGTCGAGGCACATCACACAGGCAAGCATACAGTGATCGATCCCGGAAAGGAGGAATATGAATGGCACAGTATCAGACGATCAGCGACAGGGAAATAGCCATGGCATTGCTGAACAACCATAAGCTGGCAGCCAGCGCCTTGACTAACCTGGTGCTCGAAAGCACCAACCAGGCCTTGAGGCAGGATGCCATCCAGGTGTGGCAAAAAGTCGTCCAGCATCAGAAAATGGTGTGGGATTATATGAATTCGAAGGGATACTACCAGGTCGAAGCTGCTCCCCGCCAGGAGGTAGTAAAAGCCCAGCAGCAGCTTCAACAGCAGTTTGACCAAAGGGGTATGCAATAAGCAAGCCCTATGCACAAGCGGAGTACCGGTCACGTATTCCGCTTGTGTTTTAAAATGCTGTATCACTGATAATGGTATAAATGCAGAATATATCTATCTATCAAAAATGATTTATAACCTTGTATTATGCTTTAAAAATGCTATACTTAAAATAAGCATAAAATAGGCAACGGATTAACAAGCTCATGCTTGCTCCGGGGACAGGCTGTGTGATTTCCGGATCGATCCGTCCGACAGGGGGTAACTAATACCGATGTACAGAGGCAACAGCAGAAGGAGTACCGGCAAGCTTTTATTGTTTTTGTTATGTGGTATTATTATAGGGACAATATCCGGCAAAATACTCGCAGACTATATAACGCATCCGATCTTTCTGAATACTGTTACTCTGGGGACTCCGAAACCGCTCGAGCTCGACCTGGCGATCATGTCTGTCGTATTTGGCCTGAGCCTGAGGATTAACCTGGGTACCGTAGCCGGCGTCATAATAGGTCTTATCCTGTATTTTAGGACTAGGTAGTGATATAGATTATGATACGATTACCTAAGAAGCTTGTATTGGCGTCTTCATCCCCCAGGAGGAGGGAGATATTAGATCAATTGGGGATCGAGTTCGATGTCGTACCGGGCTCAGTCGAGGAAGACATAAACGGAGCAGAAACCCCTACAGACCTTGTATGTCGGCTGGCTTTGATGAAAGCAAGGGATGTGGCAGACAGAGTCTTAGAGGATTGTCTGGTCCTGGGAGCAGATACGGTAGTGTACAAGGATCGCCTGCTGGGCAAGCCCGCTAACCGGGAAGAAGCGATCCAAATGTTTGAGCACCTCCAAAACGGGTGGCACGATGTTTATACCGGCCTGGCCCTGATAGACTTGAGTGCAGGCTATGAGTCGGTATGCTTCGAACATACCCGTGTAGAAATGATGGAGCTCACGCATGAACAGATACTAAGCTACATAGACAGCGGAGAATATGCAGACAAGGCAGGCGGGTATGCTGTACAGGGCTTGGCGGCAGCTTTTATTCCACGAATAATTGGCTGCTACTTTAATGTTAAAGGCCTTCCGGTGAACCTGCTGTACAGGGAGCTACTGAAATACCTGAGGACAGTTGACAAATCCGGCTGAAAGACATGCCTTCCTATATTCAGGCAGTTATCAACTATTAAATAAATGGCAATAATCTATACATGCAATGTATACACCACTCAATCAGCAATACGGAAGGAGAAAGACATTAAATGGGACTTTTTAATATATTCACAAGAGATCTTGGTATAGATCTTGGGACAGCCAATACCCTGGTCATGGTAAAGGGGAAAGGCATAGTTATCCGCGAGCCTTCGGTCGTGGCCATGCGGAGCGACAACAAGCAGGTCCTGGCCGTTGGTGAAGAGGCCAAGCGAATGATCGGAAGGACACCTGGCAACATCGTAGCCATAAGGCCGATGAAGGATGGTGTGATAGCCGATTTTGATGTTACCCAGGAGATGCTCAAATATTTCATACGCAAGGTCATGCCCAAGGTCATGCCCCATAGGCCAAGGGTAGTAGTTTGCGTACCATCAGGAGTAACTGAGGTTGAAAAAAGGGCAGTCGACGAGGCGACGCGCCAGGCCGGAGCCAAGGAAGCATACCTGGTAGAGGAGCCGATGGCTGCCGCCATCGGGGCAGGGCTCCCGGTCCATGAGCCGACCGGCAGCATGATCGTAGACATCGGGGGTGGCACCAGCGAGGTAGCGATCATTTCCCTGGGGGGCATTGTTACGAGCCGGTCTATCCGGATAGGCGGCAATAAGCTTGACGACGCCATCATCTCCTATATCAAAAAGGAATATAACCTGATGATCGGCGAGCGCACAGCCGAGGAGATAAAGATAAACGTAGGCGCTGCATATCCCAGGAAGGACATCAAGGAAATGGAGGTCCGCGGCCGGGATATGGTCACAGGCTTGCCCAAGACGCTGAAGATTTCCACCACGGAGGTCATGGAAGCCATTCGCGAGCCTGTCAACAGCATAATCGAGGCGATCAAGCTCACGCTTGAGAAAACGCCGCCGGAGCTGGCTTCGGACATCATGGACAAGGGCATCATGATGACAGGCGGAGGCTCATTGCTGGCCGGCCTGGATGACCTGGTCAGGGAGGAGACCGGTATGCCCGTCAGGATTGCTGACAATCCGCTGGACTGCGTAGTCATCGGTGCCGGCAAGGTTGTAGAAGAGATAGATACATTGAGACGAGTAGCTATACCGACTAAGAATGTGAGGTAAGGGGGGAGGTACTTGCCCCGCATATTCAATAGGAAACCGCAATTGATCCTGGTGATACTGGTTGCGGTCCTTGCGCTGCTTATTTTTATAGGAGGCAGGTACAAAGACAGGCTGTCCTTTGTAGAGGGAATAGTCGGTGACATAATAACGCCCGTGCAGGGCTTCATGTACAGGATAGCAACAGACGTTTCCGGCTTTTTTACTTCGATCGGAGAACGGAGGCAGCTTGAAGAGAACTATGCCAAGCTCAAGGAACGGGTAAAGGAGCTGGAACAGCTGCAGCTCAACATGGATGAGATCATCCGTGAAAATGAAAGGCTGAAGTCACTGCTGGATTTTAAAAAAGAGCATGACGAGTATGTTGTGACCGGTGCCAGGGTAACGGGGAAAAACCCCAGCAGCTGGTTCAATACGATAACTATCAATAAAGGCGCGAAACATGGCGTGAAAGTCGATATGGCCGTGGTGACGGACAAGGGGCTGGTTGGAAGGGTGACAGAGGTCGGCAGCAGCTGGGCCAAGGTCAGGACCATTATCGACGGGCAAAGCTCTGTCAGCGGCATAATCGAGCGGACCAGGGATACCGGGATGGTCCGGGGCAACAATACCATGATCTATGAAGACGGCCTGTGCCGGATGATGCACCTGCCCCTGGATGCGGATGTGGTCGTAGGTGACAGGGTAATAACATCAGGTCTGGGAGGTATTTTCCCAAAGGGCTTGTATATAGGGGAAATAATCGAGGTATCCTCGGAAAGCCATGACTCCTATGTTACAGCGATCATCAGGCCTGGTGTGGACTTCCTGCACCTGGAGGAAGTCCTGGTGATAGCCTATGCCGATGAATAGGGACAGGGGGACAGAAGCATGAAGGTGCTGACGATTACAGCCATACTGCTGTTCAACATTATAGTCCAGTCATCCCTGTTCCCCTTTATCCGGATAAAAGGCGCAACTCCGGACACCCTTATGATGATAGTGGTGTCCTTTGCGCTGCAAACCGGAAGCATAAGCGGCGCAATGATCGGGTTTATTGGAGGCCTCATACAGGACATCATATACGGGGATCCATTGGGCGTATATGCCGTGATCTATATGCTGATCGGTTTCGCAGCCGGCTATGTACATGACAAGATCTTCGTAGACAATATCTTTTTCCCGTCGGTCTTTGCGTTTCTGGGTTGTGTTCTCAAAGGCCTGATGCTGATGGTTTACATGTTTTTCCTGAGATCAGGCGTAACGCTGGGCTATAGCCTGAAAAACCTGGTTTTGCCCGAAGCCATCTATACCGTTATTTTTGCTCCCCTCATCTACTACTGGATCTTCCTGCTGAACAAGAAGCAATACATGAACAGGAAATGGCATTTCCGCAGGGATTGATGCATCAAAAGCTATGATCGAAGGGGCAAAAGCCTAAAGGGGCTGTTGACCATGAAACTGAAGAAAATACTGAAAATAATCAAGAGCAGGTTTTTCATATTCGGTGTGATAATAACCGTCATGTTTTCGGTGCTGGGCTTAAGGCTGGCCTATTTGACTGTTGAAATGGGTGAAACGTATTACAACAAGGCCCAGGAAACGAAAATAATTAACATTACGCTGCGTGGTGAAAGGGGCAGCATCCTTGACCGCAACGGCATACCCCTTGCAACGAACAGGCAGACATATGCTGTTCAGGTGGACAGGCAGTGGCTGCCCGCTACAGACAGTGAGATAAATGAGGTGCTCGAGCTGGCTGTCAGCATTATTGACAGGAACGGGGATGAGCTCATCAACAGCATTCCGATCAAATACGGCATAAAGGTTTATGAGGATGCTGTGCCTTATGCAGTTGAAGGCTTCTACTACGATTTTGGCACCAGTGACGTTAGCGTGCAAAAGGAGAGGTATGACAGGTGGCGCAATGATGCCAAAATAGAGGTGGACCTGCCTGCAGAGGAAATGCTCAGGTTTTTAAGGCAAAGGTATAAAATAGATGACGACCTGCCTGATGTAACCGCGCTGAAAATCATTTCGATCAGGCTTGACCTGTATATGAACAGGTACAGGCAGAATGAACCTGTAATAATAGCAGAAGATGTCAGCTCGAAGACGATGGCCCAGCTTGAGACCTATTCCGACAAGCTGCCCGGTGTTCAGACTACAACGGTATCAAGCAGGTACTATCCATACGGCACCAGCGCCCAGCATATCGTTGGATTCGTTGGACAGATAACCGGGGAACAAATGGATGACTTTAAATCAAAATATGGCATATCCATAACAGAGGCAGGTTACAGCCTTAATTCGGATATATATGGCCGAAGCGGCATAGAAGCTTATGCTGAGAAATGGCTGACCGGCAGTACGGTGGACAAGCATGGATCTCTTACGGCTGAAGTCAATGCCTTGAGGCAGGTCATCAAGATCCTCGATAAAAAGCCTCCGAAGAATGGCGATGATATCATACTGACGATCGACAGCCGGTTGCAGAAAGCCGCTGAAAATGTATTGAGGGAAGAGACAGCCAAAATCCGTGAAGGGATAGCGCCCTACAACGGCGACATGCAGTCACCTGAAGCCAACACCGGAGCCATTGTGATCCTTGATGTAAATACCGGTGAAATACTCGCCATGGCAAGCTATGCCAACAGTGTATACACTTATGACCTCAATACAGTAGTCCGGGATTACGCAAAGCTTGAAAGGGATCCTTCAGGGACAAGGCCCCTGCTCTCCAATGCCTTTCAAAGCGTTTATACCCCAGGCTCGACATTTAAGATGATAGTAGGGATAGCCGCACTTGAGGAAGGCATAGTAACGGTGAATGACAGGATATATGACCGTTACAAGCTTACACCTAATTCGCCTGCCTGCTGGAGCACATCCGCCCACGGCGTCGGGAGCCTGAATTTGCTGGATGCGATCAAGGCATCCTGCAATTACTATTTTTCATACGTTGGCTATAAAATGGGGATAGACACCATATACGAATGGGCGGTCAGGTTCGGCCTGGAAGGTCCCCTCGGGCTTGAACTGCCTACTACTGACAACAGCAGGGTGGCTCATCCCAGCAAGGACAACAGGCACTGGACCCCTGAGCTGGAAACGACTCGTGCTGCCATTGGTCAAAGCAGCACGCAGATTACTCCCCTCCGATTGGCCAGGTATATAGCAGCTATAGCAAACGGGGGCAAGGTGCTGGAAACCCATGTAGTCAAGGAGATAAGGTCACAGGATGGCAAGGTGGTAAAAAAGACCGAGCCTGTATATACACAGCTGGATATCAAGCAGAAAAACCTGGATGCCATAAAGGAAGGTATGCACAGGGTGGTGTACCAAACCGGAGGCCCCAGTGGCAACAGCTCTGTAATAAGGGCGTTTCGCGACCTGGATCCCAATATAACCCTGGCCGGCAAGACAGGGACAGCACAAGTCACGGAAAACGCGCCTACTACTGCCTGGTTTGCCATGTTCACTCCCTATGAAAAGCCTGAGGTTGTGATCGTCGTTACCCTTCCCAACGGCGGAGCGTCAGGCAATGCAGTCAATGTGGCGCGCAGGATGCTCGATGAATACTACAGGCTGAAAAACGAAGAGCTCCAAAATGGGCTTCCTGGGTTCAATGACATAACTCCTTGATAAAAAATAGAGGAGTTTGTACTATTTTGTAGAACTAAAATATCTGAGAGATTCCATATATCAACGGGGGTTTAGTGCATGAATGAAACGCCGGTGCTGTTCAAAGGCACCAGGAATGGGCTAAGCATATACACAGACAGCAGGGCTGACATTTCAGCGGTAAAATGCGCATACGAGAAAAAGCTCAAGGAGAGCAGACCCTTCTTCAACGGTACCACTGTGAACCTGACCTTCACCGGCAGGGTGTTCAGCGAACAGGAACAGCAGGAAATGATCGAAATATCAACCCGCTACATTACAGCAGGCTCAATTGAGTTCAAGGGCCAGGAAAGCCTTCAAGCGCAGGAAGATCGCCGGGTAGCAGACCCCTTCGAATCCTTGAGTGGATCAGAAGAAGGCCTGACCAAATTCATACGAGGCACTGTCAGGAACGGACAGCGGATATATTACAACGGGAATATCGTGATCTTAGGAGACGTGAATCCCGGCGCCGAGATCATCGCCGAGGGCAACATACTGATACTGGGAACCATCAGGGGCATGGCCCATGCTGGCGCGGCAGGCGATACCAAAGCCGTAGTCGCCGCCTTCTGCCTGCAGCCCACCCAGCTCAGGATAGCAGGCTATATAGCCAGGGCACCCGAGGGTGAGGCGGAAAAGCCCCAGTATCCCGAAATCGCCTACATTAAGGACGATCAACTGGTCATAGAGCCGTACCTGCCCGGCAAGGGCAAATAATTTACCAATATGCAAGAACACTTTATACAATAGGGGGAAAAGCCATGGGAGAAGTAATCGTTATCACATCAGGTAAAGGCGGAGTAGGCAAGACCACTACTACAGCCAATATCGGGACTGCCCTTGCCCTGGAGGGGAAAAAGGTAGTGCTGGTTGATGCGGATATCGGGCTCAGGAATCTGGATATCGTGCTTGGATTGGAGAACAGGATCGTTTACGACCTGGTGGATGTCGTAGAAAAAACCTGCAGGCTCAAGCAGGCATTGGTCAGGGACAAGCGCTTCGAAGGCCTGTACCTGCTGCCGGCCGCCCAGACAAGGGATAAAAATGCCGTGTCGCCTGAGCAGATGCAGCAATTATGTGAAGAGCTCAAGCAGGAATTCGACTATGTACTGATCGACTGCCCGGCAGGGATAGAGCAGGGCTTCAAGAATGCAGTGGCCGGCGCTGATAAGGCTATCATAGTTACGGTGCCAGAGGTTTCGGCTGTCAGGGACGCCGACAGGATCATCGGCCTGCTGGCTTCCAGCGAGCTGCCGGATCCCAAGCTTGTCATCAACAGGGTCAGGACAGATATGGTCAAACGCGGTGACATGATCAACATCGACGATACCCTGGATATCCTGGGTATCGATCTCATCGGAGTAGTGCCCGATGACGAGAAGATCATAGTTTCCAGCAACAGGGGCGAGCCTGTGGTGGCAGAGACATCATCCCCGGCCGGAAAAGCCTTCAGGAATATCGCCAAAAGGATCCTCGGTGAAAATGTCCCTTACCAGGAGCTGGAGGTCGAGGAATCCTTCATGGAAAAGCTGCGCAAGCTCTTTTTGTCCAAAAAAGGCACCAGAAGCTTATAAAGGGGTGAAAACTAGCGATGGACTTTTTCAAATTCTTCGGAAAAGATGACAACACCAGCAAGGACATAGCCAAGGAACGCCTAAAGCTGGTGCTGATCCATGACCGGGCAAATGTTTCACCCAAGTTTCTGGAGATGATAAAGGGGGATATCCTAAAGGTCATCTCAAACTACATGGAGATCGAGGAGAAGGGCTTCGATATCCGCTTGTCCAGGATAGAGCAGGATGATGACACCTATACTTCAGCCCTTATCGCCAACATCCCTATAAAGAAAATGAAAAACATCGGTAAGAACAACGGATAAATAAGAGGTTTTACCTCTTTTTTATTTAAAATGCATTTTCTGTATATAGCCATGTATATATACTCAAGAATCCGGCTATATGTTATAATATGCAAGGCATATTCACAGCAAGGGAGGCGGGCGGATGTTTGACAACCTGAGGCTGAAAAATCTGGATTATATCATTATTATCATAATCCTGTCGATAGTCGGCATAGGGCTCATAGCCATAGGCCTGGCCACACGCTCGCCTGTGGATGATGCTGAAAATATAACCGGGGCCCTGGAAAGCTTTAATTTCGGCCAGGTCAGGCTGCAGCTCATCTGGTTTGGCACCGGTATACTACTGATGGTCATTACCGCATGCATCGACTACCACTTTCTAAGCAATGCTTCACCGTATTTATACTGGGCGGTCGTAGGCCTTTTGGTCCTTGTCATGTTTGCCGGCACTACGGGCGGCGGGGCCCAGCGCTGGATAGCGATCGGTTCCTTCCGGCTCCAGCCCTCTGAGTTTTCCAAGCTGGCCCTTATATTGAGCCTGGCCAGAGTCATATCCAAGAGAGAGGAAAAGGGGATAAACAATATAAAGAGCCTGGCCATGGTCGTACTGACCCTGGGCATACCCTTCGCCCTGATCGCAATGCAACCGGACCTTGGAACATCGATAGCCCTGATCGCTATAACCCTTGGCATGCTATTCGTTGCGGGCATAAGCTATAAGCTCCTCCTGGCCGGGGGCGCGGCCGTAGCCGCAGCCGTACCTGCAGCCTGGTTCTTCCTCCTGAAGGAATACCAGAAAAAGAGGATCCTGGTATTCCTCAACCCGGAGCTTGACCCCCTGGGTGACGGCTTGAACGTCTTGCAGTCCATAATGTCAGTCGGGTCCGGCCAGATCTGGGGCCAGCTCAGAAACGGCGCCCTCTTTTCCGGCAATACCTTGAGCCAGCTCAATTTTCTGCCGGCAAAGGATACGGACTTTATCTTCTCCGTTGCAGCAGAGGCCTTTGGCTTTGTCGGAGGGATCACTATCATCGCCTTGTTTTTCCTTTTGATAATCAGGACGATCCGCATAGGATCCAAGGCGGCGGACAAGCTTGGCTCAATGATTGCCATAGGAGTCGCTTCCATGACCCTGTTCCATGTATATGAAAATATCGGGATGACCATGGGCATCATGCCTGTCACCGGTATACCGCTGCCATTCATGAGCTATGGCGGCAGCTCGATGTGGGCCAACATGATAGCGTACGGCATGGTGCTGAGCGTAGGCATGCGCCGTAAGAAGCACGGATTTCTAAGTAGTCAGTATTGATCATAGATTTTCCTGCTATGCTCCCCCTAAGGCAGACAGTTGAAACAGGTGCTGACCGTAGGGAGGGGCATTTTTAATGCCAAAATCAACATGGCGGAGCCACTAAAAGAATGGCAGTGTCATTATAAAGTCATATAATCATCGGCCTGGCAATATATTTAATTAAGACATGCTGCAGCTTGTCTCAAGGCAGCAAACCGGGGTGATATGTATGATGGATGACAAGCCGCCATTGATCATCAAGGGCAGGCCAATAACAAGGGAGAGGACCAGGCCGAGGCTTCCGCACGGCCCTGTCCCGAGGAGCCGCAGCTCCAGGAGCAGGCCTGCCGGCATGAGCCTGACCGGCGGACCGCCGGCTTTGATGATAAAATCGGCTGCAGCCGTGATCATAGCCTTGCTGGTGCTGCTGCTCAACAGTATAAACCTGCCCTTTGCCAGGGGCATGATCTCCCATGTCAAAACTGCCCTTACCTATGAGCCCGAGCTCGAGGACCTGGTGGGCGGCCTGAAATTCGTAGGGAGCCTGATGCCTAGCCTCGAGTCGGTATTCGGCGAGCAGGATCCAACTAAGGCCGATCAGGAGGACTTAAGCTTTACTGCGCCTGTCAACGGCAAGGTGATAAGGCTTTTCAACAATAAGGGCGGCAAAGGTGACAAGAACAGCGGCATAGATATATTGGCGGAAGGCAGTACTTACTTCTACTCCTGTGAAGACGGGCGGGTCGCAGCCGTTGAGGAGGATGAGACATACGGCAAGTCCTTGTGGCTGGACCATGGGAATGGCGTATTTTCCTTTTACGGGGGCGTGGATGAGCTCCTGGTAGAAGAGGGGCAAAGGGTGAAGCGGGGAAGCAAGCTGGGCAAGCTTGCCTATGTAGCTGACGACAGGTATATATTGCACTTTGAGGTCTGGATCGACAACGAGCCTGTGGATCCCCTGGAGGTAATTCGGGAAGAGAGCAGAGTTACTGAAAAAAAGGGTGTGTAGCCTTAATGCGCATAGCGAATATTTTCGATGTCGACATACGGATCAGCAAGTTCCTCCTACTACTTACGGCAGTCCTGATCATAACCGGATACGGCGGTAAACTAACCGCTGTTTTTTTAGTCTTTTGCGTGCACGAAGCGGCCCATATTATCACAGCGCGCCTCTTGGGCAAGAAGGTCAAGGAGATCGAGCTCCTGCCCTTCGGAGGGGCGATACATATTCAAAGCATATTTGAACTGAACCCTGCCCATGAGATCATGATATCCCTTGCAGGCCCCTTGTCCAACATTATGTTGCTGCTTGGATATTTCGGCCTGGCCCAGATGGGCTGGATCAAGGAGGGGCCCGGGCAGGACTTTGTGAACATAAACCTGATGCTGGCAGGCTTCAACCTCCTGCCGGCCCTCCCCCTGGACGGGGGCAGGATACTCAGGGCAGCGCTGGCGCAGACCTGGGGGATAAACAAGGCCACCAGGGCTGCGTCCTGGGCCGGGGTGGTACTGGCAGTGCTGGTCTTCACCGCAGGCCTGTACAGCTTGCTGTTTTACAGGGTGGTGTACTATTCCTTATTTCTGCTCTCCGGCTTTCTCCTGTATTCAGCCCTCAAGGAAAGGCGTACCGCAGCCTATATCCTGCTCAGGGACATCACCTACAAAAAGGAATCCCTGCTCAAGGAGGGCAGCATGTCGATACGGGATATCGCCGTTTTGTACGATCTCCAACTCAAGGATGTGGTCAAACGCTTTATGCCCCACCGGTACCATTATATACAGGTCATGGACGAACAGTTCAGGGAACTGGGGGAGCTCAGCGAAAGCCAGGTCATAAACGGTCTTTTGGACTATGGGGCCCACATCCAGATCGGCAGGCTGCTGAAAAAAAAGAACATATGAACATTAAACACTTGATTTTGCAATTCCACCCGGGAAAATATATACTATATAAAGATAAACCAAGCATAAGACAAAACAACCGAGGAGGCAGCGCGTGAATAAAGGGCAAATCGATAAAATTATCGGACGAGTCAGCAAGCCTGTAAGATATATGGGCAATGAATACAATATGGTGGAAAAGAATCCTGCAAGCGTGCAAATACGCTTTGCCTTCGCATTTCCCGATGTTTATGAGATAGGGATGTCTCACCTGGGCATGAAGATCCTTTACCACCTCCTGAATGAGCGAGAGGACACATACTGTGAAAGGGTGTTTGCCCCCTGGCCGGACATGGAGGCTAGAATGCGCGAGGCGGATCTGCCGCTGTTTGCGCTGGAAACCAGGGACCCCGTGTCCGAGTTTGATTTTGTGGGCTTCACGCTCCAATATGAACTGAGCTATACGAATGTGCTCAACATGCTGGACCTTGCCCGCATACCCTTGCTGGCCAGGGACAGGACCCTGGATGACCCCTTTGTCATAGCCGGCGGTCCCTGTGCGTACAATTGTGAGCCCCTTGCAGACTTCCTGGACCTGGTAGCCCTGGGCGAGGGAGAGGAACTGATAGAAGACCTACTTGATGCCTACAGGGAGTGGAAAGCTGACGGTGGCGACAGGGACGCATTTTTGCTTAAGGCGGCCCAAATACCGGGCATATATGTGCCGAAGTTCTACGACGTTGAGTATATGGACAATGGACAGGTCAAGGCTGTCAAACCTAACAGGGCGGGGATCCCGGACCGTGTGCAAAAGCGGGTGGTAAAGGACCTGGACAGGGTATACTTTCCCGATAAAATAATAGTGCCCTTTATGGACATAGTCCACGACAGGATCATGCTGGAGATTTTCAGAGGCTGCACCAAGGGCTGTCGTTTCTGCCAGGCAGGCATGATCTACCGCCCCGTCAGGGAGAGGTCCCTGGAGACCCTGCTGGACCTTGCGGACAAGCTTATAAAGAATACAGGATATGAGGAAATGTCGCTGTCTTCCTTAAGCACCGGCGACTACTCAAGGCTGGAAGACCTGGTACGCGACCTCATGGCGCGACATTCCTCGGAGCGGGTCTCCCTGTCCCTGCCCTCCCTGCGCCTGGATTCATTTGCCAAGGAGTATATAGAGCAGGTACAGCGGGTCAAGAAGACCGGCTTGACCTTCGCGCCGGAGGCAGGCACCCAGCGCCTGCGTGACGTCATCAACAAGGGCATAACCCGGGAGGATCTCAGGCGCAGCCTGACCGATGCCTTTGGGTCAGGCTGGAGCAATGTCAAGCTCTATTTCATGATAGGCCTCCCCACTGAGACGGATGAAGACCTGAAGGGGATCGCAGACCTGGCAAATATGGCCATAGACTGCTATTATGGCATCGAAAAGGACAAAAGGGAAAAAGGGCTGAAGATCACGGTCAGCACCTCGTCCTTCGTGCCCAAGCCCTTCACTCCCTTCCAGTGGGAGCCCCAGGATACGATTGACCGGCTGAGGGAAAAACAGCATATGCTGCAAAAGCTTCTGAAGCTCAAGCATGTGGAATACAACTGGCATGACCCTGAGACCAGCTTCCTTGAGGCAGTCCTGGCCAGGGGCGACAGGCGGATAGGGCAGGTCCTGTTTACAGCATGGCAGAATGGCGCCAGGTTCGACAGCTGGGCTGAATACTTCAGCCTTGATCGCTGGATCGACGCATTTGCCGGCTGCGGCCTGGACCCGGCCTTCTATGCCCACCGCAAGCGCAGCCGGGACGAGGTCCTGCCCTGGGATCATATAGATACGGGGGTCACTAAGGCCTTCCTGTGGAATGAATACATGAAAGCGCTCAACGAGGAGACGACGCCGGACTGCCGTTTGGGCTGCACCGGCTGCGGCGTCAGAAGGCTGGGAGAGGGGTTGTGCTGATGCGGGTTTTACTGGAATATATGATAGGGGGCAGGGTCAGGTTCATATCCCATCTTGACTTTATGCGGGCCATGCAAAGGACGATCCGAAGGGCGGGCATACCCATAGCATACTCCGAGGGCTTCAATCCCCATCCAAGGCTTTCCTTCGGCTTGCCCCTGCCGGTAGGAGTCACAAGCAGTGCTGAATATATGGATATAATATTGGATGGACCCATGGATACAGAGGAGGTCAGGCTTAGGCTCAACACCCACCTGCCCAAAGGCATTGTAGTTACAGCCGCCGCTGAAATAAGCCCTTCTGCACCATCGCTCATGAGCCTGATCAGGCGGGCTGATTACAGGATCATCCTGGATACCGCCCTACCCGGGCTGGACTCAGGCATACAGCTGTTTTTGCAGCAGGTGGAAATACCCTATGACAAGCCGGGCAAGAAAGGCACAAGCAGGATAAATTTACGGGACTCGGTGTTCAGCCTGGAGCCCGGCGAGGATGCGACAAAGGAGTTCCTGGTCTCATTAAAAGCCGGCGACAGCGGCAGCGTTAAGCCGGAGATCATCGCGGGGAAAGTGCTGGAGTTTACGGGGGCGGAAGGCACCGTGGATACAGGGCTCAGCATCCACAGGACCGGGCTTTACATGTACAAGGGCGGCCAATGGGTCACTCCTATGATGCTCAAGGAGGGCTAGGATGGATATCGACAGGAGGATAATCATCGACAATCAAAAGACCCAGACCCGGGTAGCCGTGCTGGAAAATGATGAGCTGGCGGAAATATATATCGAGGATGTCGACCACAGGCGGATTGTCGGCAACATATACAGGGGAAGGGTGGCAAACGTATTGCCTGGTATCCAGGCTGCCTTTATCGATATCGGCATGGAAAAGAACGCCTTTTTGTATATCGATGACATATGCGCCGGCAGGGACCGCCATATCGAGGATGTGCTCAAGGAAGGCCAGGAGCTGACGGTCCAGGTATATAAGGAGCCGATCGGCACAAAGGGCGCCAGGGTCACGACCAACTTCGCCCTGCCCGGCAATTATGTGGTCCTCCTGCCCGGGGCCGACTATGTCGGGGTTTCAAAGAAGATAGTCGACGAGGCTGAAAGACAGCGGCTGAAGGACCTGGCGGAGGGCATCAAGCCGCTCAATGCCGGCCTGATAGTTAGGACTGCCGCCAGGGGCAAGAATTTTGAAGCTATTGCCCATGAGGTTGACTTGTTGGAAAGGCTTTGGGCAAAAATAAAGGAGGATGAGCATACAGCCAGGGTCCCCGGCCTGCTGTACAAGGATGAAAACCTCATTTACCGGACATTGAGGGACATGTATGGCCAGGATGTCAGCAAGCTTGTAATAAACGATTTTGACGAGTACAACAGGATCCTTGAATGGATCAGGGCAGTGTCCCCGGATTCAAAGCGTGTCGTCGAATACTTCGAGCCTGAACGCTGCGGCATCTTTGAATATTTCGGGATCGAGGACCAGATAGAAAAGGCTGTGCGGAAAAAAGCATGGCTCAAAAGCGGAGGCTATATCGTTATCGAGCCTACGGAAGCCCTGACAGTGATAGACGTCAATACCGGCAAATATGTCGGAGGCGCCGACCTGGAGGATACGGTGCTCAGGACCAACCTGGAGGCGGCCGATGAAATAGCGTCACAGATCAGGCTCAGGGATATCGGTGGCATAATCATAATCGATTTCATCGACATGGAAAGGCACGATCACCGGCAAATGGTCATCGAAGCCCTGAAGGCTGCCCTGAAGCGGGACAGGACCAAGACCAACGTGCTGGGGTTCACCGGGCTGGGTCTGGTGGAAATGACCAGGAAGAAGGCGAGGGACAAGCTCTCTGCATCCCTGCTCAAGCCCTGCCCCCACTGCGGTGGTACCGGCTGGGTATACCCGCACAGGCCGGACCTGGTTGAGGACAGTGTCTGACTGCAGATTTATCGGGGTTTTTGTTGACAATATCACCAGGGTTGTGCTACAATGACATCTGTGTGAGCCGCTCGGATCTGGTCGTAAAGCCCCCATGGGGTACCAAAATCCGGCGAGACTGGTTAGAGGAGGTGCTTTATCTATGTATGCTGTTATCAGAACCGGAGGCAAGCAGTACAGGGTCCAGGAAGGTGATGTCCTGAACGTTGAAAAGCTGGATGCCCAGGAAGGTTCGACGGTAACCTTTGATGAGGTATTGGCGCTTAGCACCAATGACGGTTTCAAGGTCGGCACACCGGTCGTTGAGGGTGCTGCTGTTGAAGCCAAGGTTGTCGGCCATGGCAAGGGCAAGAAAATAATCGTGTTCAAATACAAGCCCAAGAAGAATTACCGCAGGACACAGGGACACCGACAGCCCTATACAAAGGTCCAGATCACCAGGATAATCGGTTAGAGCTGTTGGTCATGATCGATATAATCATTGAACGCGACAGCAAGGGATTCATCAGGAGGTTTTCAATAAAGGGCCACGCTGGTTATGATGAAGCCGGCCGGGATATCGTATGTGCGGCAGTCTCAGCCATTGCACAGACTGCTGTGCTGGGCCTCATCGAGGTGGCGGATGCGAAACCCCTGTATACGCAAAAAGATGGGTTTTTAAGCTGTGAACTTCCGGATGATATCGCAGATGAGAGCAGGGCAGCCGCAGGCGCGATACTCGACACGATGGCTGCTGGGCTTAAAAGCATGGGATACGACTACAAGGATTATATCTCCATTATCGAAAGGGAGGTGGAGTAGATGTTCAAAATAAATTTGCAGCTTTTTGCATCTAAAAAGGGTGTAGGTAGCACCAAGAACGGACGTGACAGCGAATCCAAGCGTCTGGGCGTCAAGAGAGCCGACGGACAGTTCGTACTGGCAGGGAATATTTTGGTCAGACAGAGAGGAACTAAAATACATCCCGGGATCAATGTTGGTATCGGATCAGACGATACACTGTTTGCAATGGCTGATGGTGTCGTTAGATTCGAACGCAAGGGTAAAGACAAAAAGCAGGTAAGTGTTTACCCGAACGGACACCAGGTAGCACTCCAGTAATAGGATCAAAACTCACTGCCACAGGCAGTGGGTTTTTTTGTGGATACGTATAAAGCTGTTCCATGTTTGATTTGCGTTGAAACAAGGAATATTGTTAATATGGGCAATTGTTGATATGGTCAATATATTATATCAATTAGCGACAGGTGATTTTATTGTTCGTCGATGTAGCAAGGATATATGTCAGGGCCGGGGACGGCGGAGACGGAGCCGTTTCCTTCAGGCGTGAAAAGTATATACCGGCAGGCGGTCCCGATGGCGGGGACGGCGGGGACGGCGGCGACATCGTGTTCGTTGCCAGCGAAGACCTCCACACCCTCATGGACTTCCGTTACAGAAAGAAATTCGTGGCCGGGAACGGCGAGAACGGCCGGGGCAACAAGATGTTCGGCAAAAAGGGGGAAGACCTGATCATCAAAGTGCCCCCAGGGACCATTATCCGGGATGAGGATACCGGATTGGTGCTGGCCGACATGAAGGAACCCGGGCAGCGCAAGGTGATAGCCCGGGGAGGCCGGGGGGGCAAGGGTAACGTGCATTTTGCCACACCAACCAGGCAGGCCCCCAAGTTTGCCCGGAAAGGCCAGAAGGGGCAGGAGCGTAGGCTGGTGCTGGAGCTAAAGTCCATTGCGGATGTGGGCCTCGTGGGCTTCCCCAATGTGGGCAAGTCCACCATATTGTCCATTTTGTCCTCTGCCAGGCCCAAGATAGCCGACTATCACTTTACCACCCTTAACCCGAACCTGGGAGTGGTCAAGGTCAGAAATGAGCAGTCCTTCATAATGGCTGACATACCGGGCATTATAGAGGGTGCCCACAAGGGGGTCGGTTTGGGACTGGAATTCCTAAGGCATATCGAGCGGACCCGCCTCCTGATCCATGTGCTGGACGTATCCGGCTCGGAAGGCCGGGACCCGGTGGAAGACTTCAACCTGATAAACGCGGAGCTCAAAAGCTACAGTGAGAAGCTGGCCGGCAGACCGCAGATCGTCGCTGCCAACAAGATGGACGTTACAGGGGCGGAGGAGAACCTGAAAAGGGTGAAGGATGCCCTGGAGCCCGCCGGTTATAAGGTATTTCCCGTGTCAGCCGCCCAGGCAAAGGGCTTTGAACCCCTGCTTGATGAAGTGATCAGGATGCTCTCTGAGCTGCCGGAGCCGGAGCCCATGGAAGAAGAGGCGGATCTTGAATCCCTCGCAGACAGGATAGGGGGAGAGCCCTTCAGTATCACAAGGGAACAGGATGAATTCGTGGTATCAGGCCCTGCTGTCGACAGACTCCTAGGGATGGTGAACCTGGATGACCATGAATCCCTCCAATACTTCCAAAGGATGCTCAGGAGACTGGGGATCATCGATGCTTTGCGGGAAGCGGGCATAAAGGACGGGGACAGCGTCAGGCTGAACGACTTCTCCTTCGATTTTATCGACTGATGCCGGTATATGTCAGGGGCAAAGGTCTAACCTGATGATCTCGGATAATAACAATGAAAGGTGATATGATGCTGACAAGCAAGCAAAGAAGTTATTTGCGCAGTATTGCAAATAGCCATGATTCCATATTTCAGATAGGGAAGGGCGGCATAACCCCTGCCTTTGTCAGGCAGGTAGATGAAGCCCTTGAAGCCAGGGAGCTTGTGAAGATCCATGTGCTGGAAAGCGCCGGGCTCACTGCCCGTGAGGCATGCGATGAGCTGATTGCAAAGACCGGGGCCGACGGCGTACAGGTCATAGGCAACAGGTTCGTCATATACAGAAAATCCAGGGAAAACCCGAGGATAACCCTTCCTTAGGATCCTTTGGCGAGGGAGCCTTCTGTCAGCTCAGACAAGGCTTCCGGCGAGCTGCTAGCGTCCCTGGCCTCCTTCAGGCCATACAGCCTGGTAAATAGCGCCATCAGTGCGAATACGGCAGCAAAGACAAGATAATAAGTCCTGTATGCTCCGACTACAGTGGCTGCCAGCATGAAGAAAAGCGCATACCTGAGATAGCTCATGGCCCTTTTTGGAGCCAGTATTTCCTTTCTAAGCCTGGAATAATCGCGGCGGCCGGCCTTCATCATCCTATCTATCTGGATATCTATGGCGCTGTCATCAGGGAACATGCCGGCCTGCTCCATCATGTCAAGCAGGTCTTCCCTGCCTAGGAGCCAGAGCTTAAGGTTTTTGACGGAATCTGCATACTTCCTGCAGCCTTCGCTGTATTCACCGGAGGTCAGGAATATGGCATCGGAGCAACCTGCCCCTTTCGCCTTCTGTATGAAGGAAGCCAGCATCCGGGAGGACACCTTGTCGTCAAAGCGGTCATTGTAGTATCCGATGGCGGTCTTTCGGCCATTGAGCCTGGTTTCCCAGAAGCCCGGCCTGGCCTTGATACTGCCTGCTCCCGGTAGGCGGAGCACCAGCTTCAGGATCTCCCATTTGAATTCTTCAGGCCCAAGCCTGATCAGCCTGTTGTATACATATTCCCTGGCCGCCTGATCCCGTTTTTCCCGGCGCTTTTGTACAAGCAGCTTTCTTTTGTGAAGCCACCAGGCCAGGTCCAAAAGGAGCGTCAGGAGAGCTGCGAGCAGTAGGGCGGCCCGCTGCTGCCCGGTCCTGTACATGAACCAGAGAT
Source organism: Bacillota bacterium (assembly GCA_029777885.1). Classification (GTDB taxonomy): domain Bacteria; phylum Bacillota; class Clostridia; order Caldicoprobacterales; family DTU083; genus JAKORJ01. Next base: position 33,815 of record JAKORJ010000153.1, read on the forward strand.
AAGCGAAAATATATGCTATGAAGTTGAAAAATATAAAATTGAGAACCTTTCCTGCCAGTGACGGGGTAGCGCTGCCATTGAGATAGAAGCTGTTCAGCCTGTAGCGATCATACAATTCCCGCGTTTTTTTTCTGATCCTGCGTAACAGGTGCTTCATCATCAGGATTCGCCTCCCATAAATACATTGCAGGTAGATTCTTGACATATTTCTTGCATTTTAAACATTTCAGCCTTTATCAGGCGTGCGAAATATATGTACAATATTAAAATATGTGTATAATATATATTGACAGCGATACAAGGAGGAAGACGATGGGAAACCGCAGACGGCTGGGCATAATGGGCGGGACCTTTGACCCTGTCCATCTCGGGCACCTTTTGGCTGCCGAGGCTGCCAGGGAAAGCATGGGGCTTGACCACGTGATTTTCATACCCACCGGGGAACCGCCTCATAAGAGGCAAAGGATCCTGGCTCCCGCAGAAGACCGGGTGGCGATGCTTAGGCTGGCAACAGGCAGCAATCAGTATTTTTCAGTGGACACGATCGAAGTAGACCGCCCGGGCGCCACCTATACCGTGGATACGCTGCTGCAGCTCAGGGAGAGATATACCGACAACCCGGAGCTTTATTTCATAGTAGGCGGGGATACCCTGATGGAATTGAAGTCCTGGAAGAGCTTCGAGCTGGTTGCCCGGCTGTGCGCCTTCGCGGTGTATCAAAGGCTCGGGGTCGGGTACGGGCAGCTCAAGGAAGAGGCCGAGTATCTGAAGGCAAGGTTTGATGCGGATATATGCTTTATCCAGGGTCCCATGGCGGATATTTCATCCAGTGAAATACGCAGCAGGGCGGCCAGGGGGAGCAGTATAAAGTACCTGGTGCCCGAATCAGTAGAAAGCTACATTACACAAAAGCAACTATACAAGGGAGTAATAATCGATGACAAAAACGGAATGCTTGCGTATTCTCAGCACCCTGATCGATGAAAGCAGGCTTGAGCATTCAGTAAATGTGTCCGAGTGCGCGCGGGATCTGGCGCTAAGGTTTGGAACGGATGCTGAGAAGGCGGAGCTGACCGGCTTGATACATGACTGCGCCAAATGCCTGGCCTATGATAAAATGCTGGAGCTGTGCAAACAATACAACCTGGATGTTGATGATATCTCAAAAACGAGCAGGGCGCTGCTCCACGCCCCCCTGGGTGCCTGCCTGGCCAGGGACCTGTTTGGCATAGACGACGCTGAGATCCTCAGCGCCATAGCCTGCCACACCACTGGGAAAAAAGGCATGACTTTGCTTGACAAGGTGGTATGCCTTGCAGACTATATAGAACCGCTGCGCAGCTTTGCCGGCGTGGAAGAGATAAGAAGGCTCGCCTTTACCGATATCGATCAGGCGCTTTTGAAAGCCCTGGAGACATCGATAGTCCATGTCATAAACAGCGGCTTCCTGCTCCATCCGGCAACGGTCGAAGCCAGGAATGAACTGCTTTCCCTGAAAAGGAACAAACGGTGATCATAGAAAAGGAGGAAATTTATTGAACGACCCGAGGAACTTAGCAGAGGAGATAGCCAACATACTGGATGAGAAAAAAGCCGGCGATGTCGTCATACTCGACATAAGCAGGCTGACCGTAGTGGCTGATTATTTCGTTATAGCATCCGGTCGGTCCGAGATCCAGGTCAGAGCCCTGTACGATGAACTGGATAAGCGGATGGCCGAAAAAGGAGTGGCAGCCCGTCACATAGACGGGGCCCAGAGCGGCCGCTGGATCGCGGTCGATTACGGGGATGTCATAGTGCACATTTTCCATCATGAGGAGAGGGCCTTTTACAACCTTGAAAGGCTGTGGGCCGATGCCAGGCACCAGAAGGTGTCAAGTGAGCCCCAATAATGATAAAGGATGGTTTCCCATCCTTTTATCAGTTTAAATTATTTTGTCTATCGGATTACCTTATCTATATAAGTAATAGTATCTTCGCCTTTTCCGCCTTATCCTGGCGACCGTCATCCTGTACAGCATATAAGCGCTGATGATGCAGGCTGCCATCACCAGGTAGTTGATGAGGCTTTTGCCGTCTGAGGTGTCCGGTGGTTCGACCTGCTCCAGCGCCTTCACGTCCCTGGCGGCGGCAAGAGGAGACTGAGCCAGGAGTTCACCGCTGAGCATATACTTCACTCTGCCGACTACCTGGCCTTTCTTAATAGGCGCCTTTAACCTGGGCAGGACGCCCGCATCCTCCGAGAGCAGGTCCTCGTCCCATTCGAGTATCCGCTCGATGCCGGCAAGCTCTGCCTTGGAAACGACTACTTCTGTCGACTCACCGGTTATCTCAAGCGCCAGGCTGCCCCAGTCATCAGCAGCATAGTCATCAACAGGGAGCGTTTCCACAATGGTTCCTTTTTTAAAGAGCTCCAGGCGCACGAAGTTGTTGAACCCGTATTCCAGCAAGGCCCTCGATTCGCTCCACTGGTCGTTATAAGCGCATTTCATTACAACAGAGATAAGCTCCATACCATCCTTTGTGGCTGAAGCCACCAGGCAGTTGCCTGCCTCTTCTGTAAACCCTGTTTTTACGCCTGTGGCATACTCGTAGTATTCCCTGTTGCTTTCCTGGATCAGCTTGTTGGTGTTCACCCAGTAGCGTGGATTACCGTTTTCCAGGACCCCAGATTTCACTGAAGTAGTCGCGATGGCCTTGCGAAAAAAATCCAGCCTGAGCGCTTCGAGGGTTATCAGGCCCATGTCGCGGGGGGTCGTGTAATGGTCAGGATCATGGTAGCCATGGGCATTGACAAAGTTCGAATTGACCGCACCGGCCTGTTTGGCCCGGGCATTCATCAGGCTGCTGAAAAAAGCCAGGGCTTCACTTATAGAAAGGTCTTTGCCGCCGACCTTCCTTGCTATGTATACAGCCATGGTATTGGCGGCATCGTTGCCGGATCTCAGCAGTAAGCCATAGATCAGGTGTTCCAGTGTCAAGGTCTCACCGGGGTAAAGACCTGCCTTGGAACTGTCCCAGGGTATCATTTTGACCTCTTCTCCGACAGTCACCATATCCTCAAGGTTTCCAAGCTCGATAGCCAGCATGGCGGTCAGGATCTTTGTTGTGCTTGCCGGATAGACCTTTTCATCAGGATTTTTTCCGTACAGCACCTTGCCCGTGTTCACTTCCATGAGGATCGCCCCCTGAGCTGTGAGCAGGGGGGACCCGCCTGTCTCCGCGGCCTGGGCTACAGTGATCACAGGGCATACGGATAGGAGTATAAATACTATTATGATCGTTGCTATATACTTTTTCATATTACACCTCTGTATAGCATGCTTTATGCTTTGGTAGAATGCTGGGAAAGACACCGGCAAGTGCTGCAATAGCTATTATACCACATGGATACGACCTGTTCAGCTATTCTCTTTAAAAGGCGAAAATTGCACAAGATTTCCTGAAATTCTTCCTGGAAAGAGGAAATTCAAAATTTTGGCGGAATATATAATTTGATTTAACAAAGCAAAGGTGGTGATATGACATGTTTCACCTTGACCGTATACAGCAGCGGCTGTTTATAGCGATGGCGGTGATCATTGCAATACTGTCGGGGATATTGATCTATGACCACTACTTTTCCGACCCCGGGATCAGGCCGGTAACGGATCCGACGGGGTCGCCTGAGCCTTCCACAAACATAACGGAACAACCGAATGATAAAAACAATAATAGTATTATAAAGATATATATCACAGGGGCTGTGAGGCATCCAGGAGTGATCACGCTTGAGGAGGGCGACCGGCTGGCTGATGCCATAGAGCTTGCAGGCGGACCGCTGCCGGATGCGGACCTTGACCGGGTCAACCTGGCGCAAAGGGTCAGGGATGAAGGCATGTATCATATACCAAGGGTAGGCGAAGAAACCACCCCGGGGGTCACGGAGGCTCCAGGCAACAATAACGGCACAGGCAGCTCCGGAAAGGTGAATATAAACACCGCCGACCAGAAGACCCTTGAGACCCTTCCTGGCATCGGCCCTGTAAAGGCCCAGAACATAATCAAGTACAGGGAGGAACATGGCCCCTTCAGATCCATCGAAGAGATCATGAACGTATCGGGTATAGGTGAAAAAACCTTTGAAGGATTGAAGGACCTTATATGCACAAATTAGGGTATATATTTATCATTCGGTATGCAGCCGCCGGAAAACGGGCAAAATTGATTTTGAAGCCCTGGTATGTTAAAATATAACCAAATATCGGAAAGGATAATGCAGCCTATGGACAAGAGGATACTGATAGTTGACGATGAGCCATCCATAGTCAAGGGTTTAACATTCAGCCTTAAGCAGGATGGGTATGCGATTGATGCGGCCTATGACGGGGAAGAAGCGCTTGAGGTATTCAACAACGGCCATTACGACCTGGTGATCCTGGATGTGATGCTGCCCAAGCTGAACGGCCTGACCGTGCTTCAGCGGATCCGGGAGAGGTCCAACGTGCCCGTGATCATGCTTACAGCCAAGGGTGAGGACATGGACAAGATTCTGGGCCTGGACTATGGGGCCGACGATTATATAACCAAGCCTTTCAACGTACTGGAGCTGAAAGCCAGGATAAAGGCCCTATTCCGGCGCATGAACGGCACGAACAGCGAGAGCGTGATCAGGATCAAGAACATGGCACTGAATGTGGAAAACAGGAGCGTAACGGTGGACGGGAAGGAGATAGAGCTTACTGCCAAGGAATTTGACCTGCTCCAGTTGTTCGCGAAAAACCCCGGTAAAGTATACAGCCGTGAGAACCTGCTTGAGACAGTATGGAAGTACGACTATCTAGGGGACCTGCGTACGGTCGATGTCCATATAAGGAGGCTGAGGGAAAAAATAGAGAAGGACCCCGGACGGCCGGACTACATACTAACAAAGTGGGGAGTTGGGTACTACTTTGCGGATAAATAAGCGCTTTTTTTCCAGTCTCCGCTGGAAAATCGCAGTAGCCTACCTGATAGTAACCGGAGTCGGCTTCTTTGTTATAGATGCCTCGATCATGCAAATACTGGAGAAGGACTATATCGATGAAAAAAGCAAGTCATTTCAGCTTTATGCACTGCAAACAGCACAGACCATCGCCAACAGTTACTATGAAAAGGACCCCAACATATACTTTGAGATAAGAAGCTTAGGAGAAGAGTACAGCCGGATAGAGGGAGAATCAACGCGCATACTCGTGCTGAACAAAAACGGCGTGGTAGATTATGACTCCTTCAAGAGCGTGAGCCTGCTGAGAAGGGACCTTACAAAGGACTACCCCGAGATAGAGCACGTACTCAAGGGCGATTTCGTACCAGCCAGGGACTTATATATATATACCGGCGACCCTCCGGTCAAAAAAAGGGTCATGTATTCGTACGCGCCGATCATACATTTTTCCGATGGCATCATAGGAATGGTCCTCATTTCTACTTCCCTTGAAAGCATCGATGCCCTGCTCGGTGAAATAAGCAAGCTGTTCAGGATCTATTCCGCTGTGATCAGCCTGGCGGTCATCCTTATAAGCTTAACCATCTCGGGTTTCATCACCCAGCCCATCAAGGAGCTGACCGACAGCATAACGAAGATGAGCCAGGGCCATCTGAACCAGCGGATCAGGATACACGGCAGCTACGAGCTCCGGCAGCTGGGGACGGCGTTCAACATCATGAGCGAGAAGCTTGAAAACCTGGACAATGCCCGCAATGAGTTTGTTTCGAACGCGTCCCATGAGCTGAAGACCCCCCTTAGCGCCATGAAAGTGCTGGTAGAGTCCCTCCTCCACATGGATATGGATGATCCCGGGATATACAAGGAGTTTCTGACTGATATAAATTTTGAGATAGACAGGCTGAATGCAATAATCACGGACCTCCTTAACCTGGTCCAGCTTGACAAGAATGTGGGGAGCGCACCGCTGAAAATGGAACCGGTCGAGCTCACCGAGCTGACCAGGAAGACAATCAGGAACCTGCAGTTGCTGGCTGAGCAAAAGAATATCAACATGGAGCTTTACAGTGACGAAGACGTAGTTGTAGAGGGGGATGGCGTAAAGCTGCAGCAGGTCATCTCCAACCTGGTAGACAATGCGATCAAGTACACCCCTGAGGGCGGCAGGGTGACCATAAGCATCAGCAAGGCCCCGGAGCATGCCATAGTGAAGATCACCGATACAGGTATAGGCATCCCTGCGGAATATATAGGCAGGATCTTTGACAGGTTCTTCAGGGTCGACAAGGCAAGGTCCAGGAGCACCGGGGGCACCGGCCTTGGATTATCGATAGCCAACCGTATTGTACTGATGCATGGCGGATATATAAGGGTAACAAGCGAGGAAGGCAAGGGATCGACCTTCCAGGTTGAGCTTCCGTACAAGCAATGATGGGTGTATTCATCTTTTTGTTAATATTGCTTAACTATTTCGTAAAAATATTGGTCTATAATCTTGGTAAGAAGGGCAGGTGGGACATATCAAAAAGTTAATAGTGTCCATGGCAGCATTGCTGCTGGCGATCGCGCTGACAGGATGCTCCATGCTGTCAGGGCAGCGCAAAGACGGTAAAAATACGGCAGGTCCCAATAGCCCTGTTCCGATCGATCCCAACGCCGAGTCAAACGAAATAGAGATCACCCTGTACTACAAGCATGAGCTGGCTGACTACCTGGTCACTGAAAAACGAACCGTGGTCCAGGAGAATCAGTCGATAGAGCAGCTGGTGTTGGAAGAGCTGCTGAAGGGCCCCAAAAAGCACGAAAGGCGCCTGGTCATGCCTCCGGATACAGACATCATCAATGTTTCCCGCCAGGGCGACACCGTGTTTGTCAACCTGACCAACAATTTTGTCGGAGCGATAAACCTTGCAGAGCTACCTGGAAAGGAGAATGTTGCAGAGGCTGACAAGCCTGCGGTCCAGGCCAATATGAAGCGCCTGGCCATATATTCGATCGTCAATACCCTGACATACCTTGACGGGGTCAACCAGGTAAAGCTGCTGGTAAGCAACAGGCAGATGTCCTATAAGGAGATGGGGGCCGAAAGGCTGCTGCAGGAGCAAGCTGGCAGTTTGACGCCAGACTCTCCTATGCTGGCGATCAGAAGGAATCAAAATGCCAATCTGACTCCTTCAAAGACGGTAAGGCTCGTGATGAATGCCTTGCTGGTAGAGCCTGATTGGGATTTCGTATACAAGTTTTTGTCGGACAAGACGATGGACGGCAGCACCCTGCCACCGCTCGATGAGTTGAAATCGAAAGTACCTTCCGTTGTGGGAGGCTTGATCGAGTTTGAGGACAATCCCGTAGTAGAGGAAGAATACCTGGGCAACAAGGCATTTGTGACCGTGAATTATACTTACAAAGCTGACGGTTCCAGGAGGGAAGTCAGGGAGGTCCTGACCGTGGACTATATCGACGGCATTTGGAAAGTCAGGCTGCCCATGTTTTTAAGCCAATACAGGTAACAGTCCTGTAAGAAAGGAGGGGCGTGGTTATGAAAAGGTTAGCAATGGTTTTATGCTTGCTGCTGGTTTTGGCTATGGCAGCATCATGTGCGGTCAGATATAAGACAAATCCTGAAAAGACCAATGAAACAAATTATACGGTGGAAGACCCGGAAGAGACCGGGAAGAAGCTCAATACGGAAAACCCTGTGCAGAACAACCTTAATCCGCCCCGGGTCAAT
>JAKORJ010000154.1 GCA_029777885.1 Bacillota bacterium
CCATATAGCCGGCAAGCTCCCGGGCCGTGATCTCCCTGTTGCCCTGTTTGCCCAGCAGTACCACCTCATCCCCTGTTTTTATATCGCCTTCTATTTCTGTAACATCGACCATGCACTGATCCATGCAGATGGAACCGACAACGGGGGCAAACTGACCGTTCACCAGAACTCTGCTCTTGCCAGAAAGCAGTCTGGAGTAACCGTCGGCATAGCCAACAGGCAGAGTCGCGATCAGGCTTTTTCTGGCAGTCGTGAATTTTCTGCCGTAGCTGATATCTGTTCCGGGTTCCACCCACTTGAGCATGGCTATATTTGATTTAAGGGTCATGGCAGGCCTGAGATCCGCAACATCTTTTTTCACATCATCGGAAGGGTAGATCCCATAGAGGATGATCCCCGGCCTTACAAGCTCCATGGCAAATTCGGGATATTGCAGTATCGCTGCGCTGTTTGAGATATGCCTGATGGGTATGAGTATCCCTATACGGTTCAGCTCGCTTATTATGCTCTCAAACAGCTCCATCTGATGCATTGTATAGCTGCCATCCTCTTCATCGGCAGTCGCAAAATGGCTGAATATCCCTTCTATTGTTATTCCCGGAAGCTTCTGGATCTCCATTACAGCCTTGACCGCGCTGTATCCCGGAGGGAATCCCACTCTTCCCATGCCTGTATCGATCTTTATATGTATCTTTGCCTTTACGCCCTGGCGCATTGCCTCGTCGGACAATGCCTTAGCCATGTCATGGCTGTAGACGGTCTGGGTTATTTGATATTTTATCAGTTCATCCGCCCTTTTAGGGTGTGTATGGCTCAAAACAAGTATGGGCACGTCTATTCCTGTCTTTCTCAGTTGTATGGCTTCGTCAAGCATGGATACTGCAAGACGGGTAGTCCCGTTTTCAAGCAATGTGCTGACTATTTCGAGAACTCCGTGGCCGTATGCGTCGGCTTTTACGACCGCCATGATTTCGGTCCGTTTTCCTACAAGCCTTCTTATTTCCATGACATTATGTGCGATATTGTCAAGATTTATCTCCGCCCATGTACGAGTAACTTTATATTCCATTTTCAGAACTCCTTTATATAAGATCCTTCACTTCACTGCGTTTCATTCA
>JAKORJ010000155.1 GCA_029777885.1 Bacillota bacterium
CCAGAACTCCCACGGAGGCCAGGAGGGCACCGTAAAGGAGCTCTATACGGTCATGATGCACTGGGGAGCCATAATCGTACCGCCCGGATACACCAGTGATGTGATATTCGAAGCCGGAGGCAATCCCTATGGTACATCGGTCACACAGGGCCAGGACGGCAAGATGGTCGAGGATGTGAAGGCCGCTGTGGAGCACCAGACCAGGCGCACACTAGAGGTAGCGGGCTGGCTCAAAAAGGGCAAGGGCCAGGGCTGACCCGGGTCAGCCTATCCTGGCCATAAAGCCTTTAGCGACCTCTGATATGAGCGAATGGCCTGCTTCATTTGGATGTATGCCATCCTCACAGTACATTTTGGTATAATCTCGGGTTTCAAGGAATGCCCGGCGTATATCGATCAAGGGAACATTCTTGGTGGCTGCAAGCTTTAGCACGGCGAGATTGTACAGCTCGTGCCATCTGTAGATACGATCTACATCGCCCAGCCACTTAAGGATGTTCTCTGCATTTAAGCCCCTGGTTATAAAGCTGAAATACCTGGAGGCATCCAGCGGGGGAAGAGACATGAGGACAGGGTTGCCGCCGGCAGCCTTGACGCTGTCTATGATGCCCTCGTAATGGGTTTCAAATTCGGAGATCGGAGTTTTCGGCAGATGGATGTCATCAGGCCGGTCAGATACCGCTGCCCAGTCAAAATCACAGTCATTGCCGCCAAACTCCAGGGCGACGAAGCGGTATCCGGACAACTCCATGGCATGCCTTTCGATTATCTGCCTGCCTGTCGTGATGGTGCAGCCGAACTTTGCATAATTCTTCACTGCAAGGCCCGACCATTTGCCGAACAGCTCGGCAAAGCTGTTTTTAAGCAGGGAGTATCTGTTCCTGAGGTTATCAAACACGACGCCCTTAACGATTGAGTCACCGAATAAGCATACAGATTCAGTCATATGTAAATCACCTTTTCTTTATCATGTAATATAATTATAAAAATTATATTATAAGATAAACATAATAGCAATACATCAAACAAATAATTATTTATCACTATTTGCATGAATGGATTGCAGATGGTACAATATTATGTGTAGTCATTTCTGCTATTAATATTATTACGAGGTGATGTCTGACATGGAGGAACTGCTGGAGCTGAAGCAAAGGCTGTCCGATGACAGGCCTGAGTCATGGGGAAATTTCCCTGACATAGGCCTCTACAAGGACCAGGTGGTCACATATATGCAAAGGCAACTAATAAGCTTCAGTGACGAAGAACAACTGACCTCGGCCATGATCAACAACTATATAAAGGACAAGCTCCTTCCCAGGGCGGATGGGAAGAAGTACAACAAGGAGCACCTGGCAAGGCTGACTGAAATACTGGTGCTAAAGCAGATACTGTCCGTCAAAAATGCCGGAGTCCTGCTGGAAAGCGAGCTTGAAGGCAGCGACCAGGAAAGGTTTTACGAGAAGTTCAGAGCCATACTGGATGAAGCTCTGACCGAAATATCAGGGCTGATAGATCCCGACTGGGACTGTGAAGCCCTGTCAGATGCCGCGCTAAAGCTGGCCATATCCAGCTATGCCCGGAAGCTGGCCTGCGAAAGGCTGCTTGATATCATCATCAGCAAGCGCGAGGTCGAGCTTTCCAAAAGGGTTGAAAAACCACAGGACAGCAAATAAAGGTATTCCTGTTTATTGTTCATTATAAAGGTAAAACTAATCCGGATATAGAATAAGTTATACGAGGTGATCGGTATGAGCCTTATTGGCTTTTATCTTATGCCCCACCCGCCAATCATCATACCTGAGGTGGGCAGGGGGGAAGAGGCTAAGATCAGCGCCACCGGTGACAGCATGCACAGGGTCGGCAGGGAGATGGCCGAAAAGGCGCCGGACACGATCATTTTGATAACTCCCCATGGACCTATGTTCAGGGATGCCATTGCCATCAGCATGGGCGACTCGATAGCAGGGAGCCTCAGTCAGTTCAATGCCGCATCGGTTTCCATGGATATCTCGATCGACTTATCCCTGGCAAGCAAGATCTTCGAATTGTCCCAGGGCGAGGGCATACCTGCAGTATCACTGACCCCGAAGCTGCTTAAACGATATGATGCAAAATTCACCCTTGATCACGGCTCCATGGTTCCCCTGTACTTTATCAACCAATACTACACCGGCTATAAGTTAGTACACATAACCTATGCTCCCCTCGGAGACCATCAGCTCTATAAATTCGGAACGGTCATAAAAAAAGCGGTAGAAGTCTTGAAAAGGCGTGCGGTGATCATAGCCAGCGGCGACTTGTCCCACAGGCTCACAAATGACGGGCCATATGAATACAACCCTGACGGAAGACGGTTTGACGAGCAATTCCTGCAACTGCTTGAAGCGGGAGATGTCAGGGCCTTGCTCCATATGGACAAGCGGATGATCGAAAATGCCGGGGAGTGCGGCAGGCGGTCGGTGCTTGTCATGATCGGGGCTCTGGACGGACAAAGGTTTAGCGGTGACCTAATGAGCTATGAAGGGCCCTTTGGCGTAGGCTATGGGGTTATGCGCCTTATCCCTGGGGGAAGCTGTGGTCCACTCCTGCCGGAGCTTGAGGACATGCGGAAGAAGGCCATGGTCAAGAAGCTCAGCCAGGGCGATCCATATGTGAGGCTCGCCCGGGAAAGCCTGACCACCTACCTTGAAACGGGCAGCGAAATGACCCATTTGCCCGATTATGTCACTGATGAGATGAAGAGCGAGCGCAGGGGAGTCTTTGTATCATTGAAAAAGCATGGGGAGCTCAGGGGATGTATCGGGACGATCGAGCCGGTCACGGACTGCATAGCCCGGGAGATCATCCGGAATGCCATTGAGGCGGGCATCTATGACCCAAGGTTTTACGAGGTGGAAAAGGATGAGCTTGTTGATATCGATTTTTCCGTCGATGTCCTGACAGAGCCTGAGCCTGCTGTCAGGGAAGAGCTCGATCCCAGGGTCTATGGGGTGATCGTCAAGAGCGGGCGTAGGCGAGGCCTGCTCCTTCCTGACCTGGAGGGTGTGGATACTGTGGATAAACAGATCTCCATAGCCCTTCAAAAAGCCGGCATCAATGCGGGAGAAAAGTACGAGCTAATGAAGTTCAAAGTGATCCGGCACACGGAGAAGTAGGAGCGAAGGTCTCATGAAAGCTCAAGCCAGGTTTTATGAAAGGCTTAAGGACAGCAAGGTCCACTGCTGTTTGTGCCCCCACAGCTGTGTTATCGAACCGGAGCGATGCGGCAAGTGCAGGGTGCGGGTCAACGAGGGCGGTGTCCTATATACCATGAACTATGGGGAGATAACATCCCTGGCCTTGGATCCGATCGAGAAAAAGCCCCTGCATTTTTTCAGGCCGGGGACCTTCATCCTGTCGGCAGGGACCTTTGGCTGCAATTTCACTTGTGATTTCTGTCAAAACTTCGGGATATCCCAGCACCGGGCGCCAAGTGAGCTATTGACAAAGGACCAGCTCGTTCAGGTCATACTTAATATTGATGACAATACCGGGATCGCATTTACCTACAACGAACCTACTATCTGGTACGAGTATGTCTATGACTGCGCAAGGCTTCTGAAGGAGACTGACGGACATTACGCCGTGGTGCTGGTGACCAACGGATATATAAGCGAGGAGCCTTTGAAGGAGCTCCTGCCCTATGTGGATGCCATGAACATCGATCTGAAAAGCTTCAGCGATGACTTTTACAATAGGCTATGCGGCGGGAGGCTAAAGCCTGTGCTCCGGACGATCGAGACGGCCGTAAAGGCGTCATGCCATGTGGAGATAACGACCCTCCTGGTCAGCGGG
>JAKORJ010000021.1 GCA_029777885.1 Bacillota bacterium
CACCATACATTTGTAATGAACTATAATAAAAAAGCCCTCACCTCCAGGATATTATCCTGGGGACGAGAGCATAAACTTCGTGGTGCCACCCCGGTTCATTGATGCCTCTCGGCATCAATCTCAGCAAGAACTAATGCAAGAGCCTAAGCTTTGCACGCCATTCTCCGGCGCTATAACGGGCGCGACCGTTGCAGCCTAATGGGGCAGGGAAATACATCCGGCCTGCCTGTTCGGTGCAAAGCTCCAAGGCCTGTTCAACCAGCTTTTCAACTCCCTTTCTCAGCATCCCGGGTTCTCTGTAATTGATAGTCCTGGCCTACTATCCCTTTTCATCGCATTTTAAGCTTATTATTAGCAATATTATATGCATTTAAAACATCGTTGTAAAGCCAGAAATCACAAAGCTGTGGAAGCTGCCGGCTACCCTTTTATGAATCTGGCGATTTTCCTTTCATCCGCATCAGGGTTTAGGTTCAGGTTCTGCGCCCTTATCCTTTAATAGCTTTCAGCCGAATCATGATCTGCCGTTGTCCTCCCTGCGGAAACCGCCAAGTCCTTTTATCTCATGAAACGCTGCTTGGCCGTTTTGTGAAATGATATCATATATCCTTTTGGCAGTATGGCTTATTGTGCCGCTTTCATAGGCTCCTCAAAGCTTTCGCCTTTTCGGCGCACGGCAATAAAAGTACGGATACCATTCCCTTGTGATATATCCGCTCGTGCGGAAGAATACCTTGGCGTATGCGATATCATCCCGTTCCTCAAGGACCCGCATGCGCCACTGCCACTGTTCTTCAGGATATACAGAAATCCTGCTAACGCTGCAAAAGCTATACAGCTGTCAGGCATGGCTAAAATAAGGGAATATTATGAGGAAACTCGTATGTGGAATCAACATATGAAAGTAAAACATTAAAAATATTAATATATTAATTAAAATATTTAATTTATATATTGACATATTTAAAATACAATGGTTTAATATAGGCAAACAGTGCAGGAGGTGAAGACTGATGAAGTATAAAGTGCCGGGCAGGTGCTGCATCTGCGGCCATGATATTACGATCACCAGCTTCGTATGCCCTACATGCAGGACCAGGACTGAAGGGGAGTTTGCTCCCTGCAGGTTTTGCAGCCTGAGCAGCGAACAGCTTGACTTTATCATGGTTTTCCTGAAGTGCAGAGGCAACATAAAGGACATGGAAAAGGAGCTTGGCATATCGTATCCCACCATACGCAACCGCCTGGAGGATGCGTTAAAGGCCTTAGGTCTGTCCTCCGGGACCGAGCCTGCTATCGTAAAGGACAGAAAGGATATGGCTGAAATACTCAATGCATTGGATAAGGGCGAGATCACGCCCCAGGAAGCACTTAAAAAATTGAAGTCCAAATAACCGTTATGAAAGGGGAGTTATTGCGGTGAACGATGAAAGACTGAAAATCCTGGAGATGTTCAAGGAAGGCAAGATCAGCATGGAGGAAGCCCTGGAGCTCCTGGATGCCCTTGAGTCCTATGGAATAGATGCCCGGAATCCCGAGCCCGAGCTTATTGATGAGGAAGAGGCAAAGAAATTTGACTTTCAATTCAAGGAGAGCACCGGCGAGGCTGACAGCGATCCGTCGGATGATGAGGATGATGACAAGGCTGATGAAAGCGCCGGCCGCGACTGGCCGTATTTCAAGTTCCATATGCCTGAGATCAGGATCCCCAAAATCGAGATACCCCCGGTGCGGATACCCGAGATCAGGATCCCGCCCATAGATATCCCCGGAGAATCCTTTTTCGGTGGCAACGGCTATCATGAAAGCCGGGACGGTACCGCACAGTATGGCACAATAAGCATTGATTCCTTCGGCAACTATAAGGGAGATATCAAGGCTGAAAAGATCTCCATATCCGGCATGGGCAGGTTCCTAAACAATGTAGAGACCGGCAAGATCAGCATATCCGGCGTAGGGAACTTCCACGGAAACGTTCTGACCGAGAAAATAGTAGTGTCCGGCAAGGTCGATATAAAGGGCACTGCCAAAGCCTCTGAGAAGATCGTTGTATCAGGCTTGGCCGACTTCGATTCCTCAGTTGAGACGGACAAATTCACGGTAAGCGGCAAAGTCGGCATAAGAGGTCCGCTTAGCTGCGCCGAGCTGACGGATTCGGGCTATACGGAAATAAACGGTACCCTGCATGCGAAACGGCTCACACTCAGCGGTGCCTGCCGTGTCAGAGGAAAAGCGGATATTTATGACGCCGAAGTCAGCGGATTGCTGGCGATAAACGGGGAGGCCGCCATATACAAACTCGAATGTAGGGAAGGCGTTTTTGAAATAGACGGCGACTTGAATTCCGGCAGCATCTATGTCGAGCTAGGCAGGAGCAACAGCCGAGTCGGGGGCGACATCAGGGCTGAGAGCATTGTCGTGAAGCGGGTGAAAAGCAACCGCAACGGGAAGCTATTGGCAAACAACATATATGCAGTCAGGGGAGAGCTGGACAATGTGAAGGCCAACCTCCTTGCCGGACAGGATTTCATCATAGGGCCGGGCTGCGTGATCGACAGGGTGGAATATACCGGGACCCTCAATATTCTGGATGGCGCCGTGGTCAGGGAGCAGGTCAGGAAGGAAGCCGTAAGCGACAGTAATCAATCTGTAAACGACAATGATGAAACTACAAGCGGTAATACGGAAGCCTAAAAACCATAATACTTAGGCTGACAACGGCCGATAACCAGGCACCTTGATAAGGCTTGCACATTCTGCCCGCCGGGTGTAATATATTAAAGGTATTTATGATCCGGCGGGAGGGACCTTTCTTGGCAGAAGAAAAAATGACCTGCGGCAGGTGTTGCCGCTGCTGCAGGGTAGATATAATAAGAGAGAACGGCAAGGTATATATTGACGGCAACAAGTGCATAGGCGCTGAGGAAAGGGTCAGGGAGCTCATGCCCGACCTGAAGGACGTAAAGCTCTACAGAGCCCGCGACAGGAAGAAAAAAGGCCTTTTGGCACGATTGCTGCCCAACGGCTAAGAAGTACAGCTCATGGAATTGGGCTGTATTTTTTTATCCCTCACCGCATATTTTTCTTTGGAGCAAAGTGGCAATAAAAAAGGCCCCCCGGCTTGCCGGAGGGCAATGCTGACAAACAGGAATGATCAGGAGTGTTTGTCTAAGATACGGAGGTATCTTCCAATTGAGAACGGTTATCAGTTGCCTTATATAGATAACCGGTAATTCATCAATCAAACACATATCAGAAAATTTTTCAAAGCAGATCGTACATTTTTTTCATTATTAAGGAAGGTTAATTCAAAAAAATATAGAACATCAGGATATAAAAGCATAATAACTATTGGATCCAAGGGGGTAAATTCATGAAAATCGGAGTGAGTTCCTACAGCTTCCACAATCTCGTCAGAAGCGGCGCCATGACGCAGCTGGAGGTGATCTCCAAGGCGAAGGAGCTGGGCTTTGATGCTATTGAGATTTCAACCTTTATACTGCCGGAGGGCGAGACACCTCTGACCTTTGCGCCCAAGGTTAGAGAGGAATGCGAACGCGTCGGCATGGAGGTAGTCAACTATACCATCTGGGCTGATTTTTTGAGCAGCTGTGACGGGGACTGGGAGAGGGAGGCTGAAAGGCTCCAGACCGAGGTCCAGGTCGCCCATATCCTGGGGAGCCCCGGCATGCGCCATGATGCGACCTGGGGCTATCCGGAAGACAGCAAGGGAGTAGCCAGGAGCTTTGAGAATGCACTGCCGACCCTTATCAAGGGCTGCAGGGCGGTAACGGAGTATGCGGCTGAGCTGGGCATAAGGACCATGGTTGAAAACCACGGCTACTTCGTGCAGGACAGCGACCGCATCGAAAGGCTTGTAAGCGGCGTAAACCACCCCAACTTCGGAGCCCTTGTAGACATCGGAAACTTCCTCTGTGCCGATGAGGATCCTGCCAGGGCTGTAGGCAGGCTGATGCCCTATGCCTTCCATGTGCATGTGAAGGACTTCCATGTCAAATCCGGCAATGAGCCTAATCCCGGCTGGGGCTGGTTCCGGTCAAGGGGCGGCAGCTACCTCAGGGGCGCTATAATCGGCCATGGGGCTGTACCCATTGTCCAGTGCCTCAGGATCATGAAAGCCAAGGGCTATGATGGAGTGCTCTCGATCGAATTCGAGGGTATGGAAGCTCCCCTGGAAGGCATTGCGATCGGCCTTGAGAACCTAAAAAAATACCTGGCCATGGCGCAGGACTGATTTGACCGGCCATGCGACCTGCCCTGCTGTGCATGATTCCCTTTGTGTTTGATATACTATAGTGGACGAATAATTAAAAGTTTCCAACGCAGGTTTCCGGTTGATAAATAATTAACATCATCTTATAACAAGGAGGAGTTAAATTGGCCAAGCATGTAAAAACGATGGATGGCAACCAAGCGGCTGCGTACATATCCTATCCCTTTACGGAAGTGGCTGCCATTTACCCGATTACCCCTTCGTCGCCTATGGCGGAAGAGGTGGACGAATGGTCAGCCCATGGGAAAAAGAACTTTTTCGGGCAGGCAGTCAGGGTGGTCGAGATGCAGTCCGAGGCCGGGGCTGCCGGTGCGGTCCACGGCTCACTGACAGCCGGGGCTTTGACCACGACCTATACTGCTTCCCAGGGACTTTTGCTCATGATCCCCAATATGTACAAGATAGCCGGTGAGCTCCTGCCCTGCGTGTTC
>JAKORJ010000156.1 GCA_029777885.1 Bacillota bacterium
GCTTAACCCCGATTTCCTGAAAGAGCCGGGAATATACAAGCGCGAGGCGCGGCCTTCTTATCTTGTGGATTATTACTCCCAGGATCAGGAGCAGCAGGTCGAAGATACTGGTGAAAAGGACAACCGGGATCCACAGCCAGTATGCTCCGGGTACAAGCGCGATCGTCAGGATGATGAACAGGAACTTGCTTGCCGGCAGCAGGCTTACTATCATGTTGTAACTGATTTTCCACCTGGAAAGGAAGCTCAGCTCTTTTCTTAGCAACCAGGGCATGAGCTGCCAGTCACCCCTTATCCAGCGGTGTTCCCGTTTTGCGTAGGACATATAGCTTCCCGGGAAGCTCTCCACTATGTCAGCGCCGCTCGCAAAGGCTGTTCTCGCATAGCAGCTCTCAAGCAGGTCATGGCTGAGCACACAGTTCTCCGGTATCTTTTTATAGAGCAGCTGGTGGAATGCCCGGACATCATAAATGCCTTTACCGACAAATGAGCCTTCCCTGAAAAGGTCCTGGTAGATGTCCGAAACCACCACAGAGTAATTGGGCGAGCCGGTCCTGCCCCCGTATATCTTCAGGAACAAGGCGGAATTCTTTTCGTATACATGGTTCCTGACAAGGGGCTGGATGATGGCGTAACCTTCCTTAACCCTCTTTTTGTCAGGATCCACGAGGGCCCGGTTGAGCGGATGGTCTATCATGCCTACGAGCTTTGAGGCGTTGTCAATAACGAGGTCTGAATCTGCGTCCAGGGTTATGACATACCTGATGGAGCCGAGGATTTCCATGTCACACAGCAGCGTGGTGAAGCTGGTATTCCCGGCGTCCACCCCGTTGAGCAGGGCATTGAACTCTTCCAGCTTGCCCCTCTTTCTCTCCCAGCACATATAGCAACCCTCGGACTGGTTCCACTTGCGTTCCCGGATAAAAAGCGAAAATTTCCGGTGCGCCGATGGGTATCTCCTGTTGAGCTGTTCAATGCGTGAGACCAGCGTGTCCCTTATTTCCTTATCCGACGGCATCTCCTTCCCCTGCGCGTCGGCATAATCGGCCAAAAGCGCGAAGTACAGGTTGGGCTGCCGGTTGGCGAGATAATGTTTGTGCAGCCTTTCCACATATTCAAGCCCTTGTTCTTTTGTGGATATTATTACAGGCATGACGAGGAAGGTCCTGGCGCTGTCGGGGATTTCCTCCGAATAGTCCATGAGGGGCAGATGCTGAGGCGGTATCAGCCTGGTAATTATGGCATCGGCCGTGACTTTTGACGCATGGATCGCTATCGGCAGCGACGCGAGGATCAAAAGCACGCTCTTGTATGGCTCGTGGCCATAGCCTGCGAGCCAGAGGGCATAAGGGATCAGGAAAACCAGCGCGGCAAGGATAAGGGCGTTCAGAGAAAAATACATGATGCCCCTGGACCGTTTGGTGTCCCGGACTTGTTCCGGAAGGGGCCTGTTCAGAATCTTGGCTTTCAGAAACGGATATCCCCTGCCCAAAAGATAAGCTCCCACATGGCGGGAACAGAATACATCGTCCCGTCCTTCTATGGCAAGGTCCACGCACGCCTCAGCCACATCCACCTCGTTCACGCGGCACCTTATTGCCAGTTTCTCGGCCATCATCCTGTATTGCCCTCTGCTGCCGCTATCCATGTGAGGATATATGCCGTCAGGGTCTTTGGCCAGGATGCGCTCGACCAGGGAAAGCTTTTCAATCAATTCCTCCTCGTTGATGCTGTTAAGCTCCCTCAGGCTGGTGATGAGGGTCCGGACACAGGATTCAAGCATGGACGCTTTACGGCCTTCATCCTTGAAAACAGCGGCAGCGTTGATTTTCTCGCCTTCGGTGTTAAAGTGGTATGCTACGTACCGAGCTATGGCGGCGTCA
>JAKORJ010000157.1 GCA_029777885.1 Bacillota bacterium
AAGCTGACCACCCGCGAACCGGACGACAAGCAGCTGGAGGTCGCCATATGCGCTTTCAAGGCTGCAATGGTCACCTGTGGGGAGGAAATGCTGCATGCAGACCAAAGGAATGTCCTTGATGGAAGCCCTTGCTGCGGGGCAGCGGCTACTCAGGGCAGCAGGGGTTGAATCGGCCAGGCTGGAGTGCGAGCTGCTTTTATGCAGCGTGCTGAAGTGCGAGCGCCACCACCTTTACCTTATGGGCAGCGAGTCCCTTGACACGGAAAAGCAAAAGCAGTTCGAAGCCTTGATAAACAGGCGGCTCACAGGGGAGCCTGTCCAATACATCCTGGGCAGGCGGGAATTCATGGGCCTGGAGTTTTACGTGGACAAAAGCGTGCTCATCCCCAGGTTTGAGACCGAAGTTATGGTCGAATACGTTATTGATGCCATAGGCAGGAGAAAAGCCAGGATACTGGATCTGGGCACGGGGAGCGGTGCCATTTCCGTAAGTCTGGCTGTTTATCTGCCGGATACCCATATAGTTGCCGTTGACATAAGCCGAGAGGCTCTTGAATCAGCAAAGAAAAATGCAAACCGGCACGGGGTCGTCGGCAGGATAGATTTTATAGAATCCGATATGTTTGAGAGGCTGGAGGGCGACGCCTTTTGGTTCTCCTTCGATGCGGTCGTATCCAACCCGCCCTATATAAGGAGCGGGGATATAAAAGGCCTCATGAGGGAGGTCAGGGACTTTGAACCCATAAGTGCCCTCGACGGGGGCGCTGACGGCCTTGACTTCTACAGGGAGATTGCCGGCAAGGCGTTTAGATTCTTAAAGCCCGGCGGCCTTGTCGCCGTTGAAATGGGCTATGACCAGTCAGCAAGCGTAAGGGAGATTTTTAGAGGTACCGGCAAGTACGACGAGGGGCGGATACTAAAGGACCTGTCTGGCATAGACAGGGTGGCGGTATTCTATAAACACGACAAGGAGTAAGCTTTATGATAGACAGGTTGAATGGCATAGAGGACAGATATGAAGAGCTTAGCCAGTTGATCGCCGATCCGGAGGTTATAAGTCGGCAGGACGAGTGGAAAAAGCTCGTCAAGGAGCATGCATCCCTGGAGGAGATCGTCAATAAATACAGGGAACTGAGGCAGATCCACAAGGGGATCGACGAAGCCAGGGAAATGCTCAAGGAGAAGCTGGACAAGGAATTCAAAGAGCTCGTAGAGGCCGAGCTTGAAGAGCTTGAGGAAAAGCAGGCCGCCTTGGAGCATGA
>JAKORJ010000022.1 GCA_029777885.1 Bacillota bacterium
CAGCAAGCCGCCTATAGCGAAAGCCAGGCCTAAGATCAACCCAAGAGATGACATTTCCTTTAAGAACGTATAAAGAAGCAGCAGTATACCAGCTACTGGGAATATGAGGAATAAGACTATCGTTGATGTAGCAGGCCTGTACTCCAGCCTGTCCGGGCTTATCCGTTTGAGCTTGTGGGTCGCATAATTGGAAGCACTCGGACCCAATGGTGTCCATTCTGTCTCCAGCGCCATCGGATCATTGAACTGGCTTGGATCTACCGGTCTTTCCTCAAGCTGCCTGTAAGTCAGTCTTACCTTGGTTTTGGTCTTGATTTGCATAATACCATCCTCCTGGTTTATTTAATTTTACCCGGGAGTAATGCCATAATATGTCTTTTGCGTTAATTATATGATACATTTGAATAGATATCAATATGTAAATATTTATATGATCCAGGAATTGAAAAAAGAACCCTCATCGGGTTCTTCATGTATATAAAGGAGGAAATCAAGTTTTGGCTACTTCAATATCGAGCAAATACCGATGGCCTTGGGCCCCAGGTGGGATCCGATGACCGGGCCGATCACATCAAGGTCCACTTTTACGTTCGGGAACCGCTCCTGGAGCTTGCCCTGCACTTCCTTTGCCTCTTCCTCGTTAAGGATGTGGCACACTGAAATATGGACCACGTTTTCGGGTATCCTGTCCATCATGAATTCCAGGGCCTTGGATTTGCCCCTGACCTTATTGACAGGGATAAGCTTACCGTCCACAAGGCCTATAATAGGCCGTACATTGAGCAGGGAGCCTAAAAACGCCTGGGCACTGGAAAGTCTGCCGCCCTTTTTCAGGTACTCCAGGGTATCGACAGTCAAGTCCACCTGGGTCTTTTCCTTCTGTTCGTCAAGGGCCTTTACTATTTCGTTCCTCGACATGCCCTGCCCGGCCATATCTACAGCCATTTTGACAAGGTACTTCAGATTGGCCACAGTAGTTTTTGAATCGACAATTGATATTTTGTCCGGAGCCGTCATCTCTGCTGCAACAGACGCGCTGTTGTATGTACCGCTGAGGGCTGCAGAGATCACGAGGCAGATTATTTCCTTGCCGCTGTCGACCACTTTCTGGAACACGGAGGCAAAGGCTTCAATGGAAGGCTGGGATGTTGTCGGGAAGGACTGCGAGGTCTTGAGCTGGTTGTAAAAGCCTTCAAATTCTCCAGGATAGCCTTCATTTTCGGTTACGCCCTCAAAGGTGACTGCCAGGGGCACGACCTTTATGTTCAATGCTTCTGCTTCTGCTTTAGTGAAATAAGCTGTACTGTCGGTTATTATCTGTATATTGGACATACTCTTCTACCTCCTGGTTCTATTATTTTCAGGCTTGAATTTTATATGAATTAATAGTACCAGATACTAATATCAAATGTCAACACTAGTTAATAAAATAACAAAGGGATGTCTGTCCGCAAATAAAAAGGATGCCTGCATCCTGCCTATGGCAGCGATACAAGCATCCTCATTTGTTGTGCTATTATGTGACTTTCAAAAGCGTCCGGTCATAGCTATCTGGCAGCTGTTTGGTCAGCCGCACCACCCTGATCCCGGTCATATGGTCATTTATATCGAACCGTTCAAGGGCCGGATCCTCTTTGAATACAAGCTCCAGGGCCAGGGTCTCGTTCATGATATAGTCCCTGAATGCCTCGACCGCATTCCTGACGGCCTCATCCGCATCCAGCTCAATCCTTATATTGTCCATCATCTCAAAGTCGTTGCTCTTTCTAAGCTGCTGGACCTTGGAGATAAGCTCCCTGGCCAGGCCTTCGTCTATGAGCTCCTGGGTCAGGGTCGTGTCCAGGATCACAAAGAGGTTGTTGTCCGTTTCAACGTCGAAGCCTTCCTTTGCCGAGATGGTGATCAGGACATTGTCCTTGTTTATTTCAAAGGGCTCGCCGCTCAGATCAAGGGTCAGGCTTTCGCCACGTTCAAGCCTCGGGGCTGCCTCGGATGCATCAAGGGCATTGAGGGCCTGGGTAAAGAGCTTGAGCTTCGGCCCGAGCACAGGCCCGAGCACCTTGAAGTTGGGCTTCAGCGTAAAGTTCATGAACTCGTTCAGGTCCTTGGTGAACACTACCTCTTTCACATTGAGCTCATCCTGCATAAGGGGCACCAGGTGGGCAAGCTCAGCCTCGTACTTGCCATCGATGTATATGCGGGTCAGGGGCTGGCGGACCTTTATCCTGGCGGACTCTCTGGCAGCCCTGCCCAGGGTCATGAGATCCCTTACCCTGTCCATTACCTCCTCCAGCTTGTTGTCGATAAGCTCCACGTTGGCTGTGGGATAATCGCTCAAATGGACGGAGAGCTCGCCGGTCAGGTTTTTGTACAGCTCCTCTGACAGGAAGGGGGCAAAGGGCGCGATCATCCTGCAAAGGTCGACCAGGATCTCATAGGTTGTATTGTACACGGCCTGCTTATCTTCGGTCAGGTCCGGTGCCCAGAAGCGCCTTCTGGACCTTCTGATGTACCAGTTTGAGAGGTCCTCGTTCACAAAGTCCTGGATCCTGCGGATCACCTTGTTAAGGTCAAAGGACTCCATGTCAGTTTCCACGGCGGCCTTCAGGTTGTTGAACTTGGACAGGATCCATAGGTCAAGCTCCGCCCTTCTCTCATAGGGCACAAAGTAGCACCTGGGATCAATATCATCCGTATTGGCATAGAGGGTAAAGAAATTATAAACATTCTTGAGGGTACCGAAGAACTTGCTCTGTACTTCCCTCAGGCCTTCTATGTCAAACCGGGTGGGCGTCCAGGGCGGGGATACATACAGGAGGTACCAGCGCAGGGTATCAGCCCCGTATTGGTCAAAGAGCTCGAAGGGATCGACCGTGTTGCCCCTTGACTTGGACATCTTGTGCCCCTCTTTATCCAGGATCAGGTCGTTGACCAGTACGCGCTTGTAGGGTGATTTCCCGGTCACAAAGGTCGATACGGCCAGGAGCGAATAGAACCAGCCGCGGGTCTGGTCTATGCCCTCACAGATAAAGTCAGCCGGGAACAGCTCATGGAAGTTTTCCTTGTTTTCAAAGGGGTAATGGCGCTGGCCAAAGGGCATGGACCCACTGTCGAACCAGCAGTCGATGACATCCTTTACCCTGGTCATTGTCCCGCCGCACTTCTCGCACCTGAAGTGGACTTCATCAACATAGGGCCTGTGCAGCTCGATCGTTTCATCTATATCCTCGATGGCCTTCTCAACCAGCTCCCTGCGTGAGCCCACGCTCTCTACATGGCCGCATTCGCAGCGCCAGATGTTGAGGGGGGTGCCCCAGTACCTGGACCTGGATATAGCCCAGTCGTTCAGGTTTTCCAGCCAGTTGCCAAAGCGCTTTTCACCAACGAATTCCGGGTACCATTCAACGGTGTTGTTGTTCTCGATCAGCCTATCCTTCAGGCGGGTCATCTCAATATACCAGCTCGGCTTGGCATAGTACAGGAGGGGAGTCTGGCACCGCCAGCAGTGGGGATAGTTGTGCTCCATCTTCTGCCGTTTGAAGAGCTTGCCCTCCTGGTAAAGCCATTCGATGATCTCCGGGTCGGCATCGATGACGAACTTGCCCTTCCAGGGAGTCTCCGTATATTTGCCTGACTCGTCAACCGGCTGGAGGACGGGCAGGTCGTAGCGCTTGCCTGTCTGGTAGTCCTCTTCACCGAAGGCCGGGGCGGTATGGACGATGCCCGTGCCGTCCTCCGTAGTTACATAATCGGCCAGGGTGACAAAGAAGGCCTTCTTGTCAGCCTTTACGAAGGGCATGAGCTGCTCGTATTCCACATACTCCAGGTCCCTGCCTTTAAGCTCCTCGAGCACCTCGATATCTTCGCCCAGCACCTTGCGGGCCAGGTGTTTTTCTATATAGTAGACCGTACCCTCGTGCCTTGCCTTGACATAGGTCTCATCCGGATGCACCGTCAGGGCGACATTGGAGGCCAGGGTCCAGGGGGTGGTGGTCCATACGAGGAAGTATTCATCGGCATCCTTGCGTTTGAACTTTACATAAACGGTCGTCGTCTTTATCTCCTTGTAGCCCTGGGCCACCTCATGGGATGCAAGGCCTGTGCCGCAGCGGGAGCAGTACGGGAGTATCTTGTGGCCCTCGTACATATACCCTTCTTTAAAGAACTTGTCGAGTATCCACCATACGGTCTCGATGTAGTCGTTGTCCAGGGTTATATAGGGGTTGTCGAGGTCGATCTCGTACCCCATGCGCTTTGTCATCTCGCGCCATTGCTTTTCATATTTGAATACGGACTCCCGGCATTTTTGGTTGAACTTTTCGATGCCGTAGGCCTCTATCTCCTGCTTGTTGTTGAGGCCAAGCTCCTTTTCCACCTCGATCTCAACGGGCAGGCCATGGGTATCCCAGCCGGCCTTCCTGTCGACGCGGTAGCCCTTCATGGTCATATAGCGGCATACGGAGTCCTTAAGGGTTCGGGAGATAACGTGATGGATGCCCGGGCGGCCGTTGGCCGTAGGAGGTCCTTCGTAAAATATATAGGGCTTGCTATCCTTTCTTAGCTCCAACGTCTTGGCCAGGATCCCGATCTGGTCCCAAAACTCAGATATCCTTTTTTCGTTTTCGCTGACTGACAGCTCCGACAGCGGCTTGAACTTTTCCATATATCCATCCCTTCCGATTAATACGTTAGTGTTGATATTTGTTATTATATTAAAAAATCCCCTGGCAAAAATGCCAAGGGACGGAAATATCCGCGGTACCACCCAAGTTATAAGACGGGTACATCTTATCGCTCGATTACGGTAACGCCTGATAACAGCGGGCGCCCTTTACTTGCGTCAAAATCCGCTTTCAAAGGCCCGGCTCCCGGGTGATCTTCGTATCAGGGAGTCATCACAGCCTTCCACCATATGGCCGTGTCTCTGTAAAGCCTGCCCCGTACTACTGTCCTGTTCATAGCCTTTGGATGTTAAATTTATCTTTTATATTACTAAACATAATGCCTTTTGTCAACTTTTACTTGTTAATATGGGACTAATATCATAAAATAGACTTAAGATTTGCAGGCATGAGATACCAGGAGGAGTGATGGATTTGAAGTGGCTCTACAAGCTTGAAAGAAAGTACGGTCGTTACGCGATCAAAGACCTGATGCTGTACATAGTATTTGCCAATGCGATCGTCTTTATCATAGATTACCTTATGCCCTCTACCAACCTTATAGGTAAGCTGATGCTTTACCCGGACAGGGTACTGAAGGGCGAGGTATGGAGGATCCTTACCTTTCTGTTTGTACCGCCCTCGGATTCTATCATCTGGATCGTATTTGCCCTGTATTTCTACTACCTCGTCGGCACCAGCCTGGAGGACCAGTGGGGCAGCTTCCGGTTCAACATCTACTATCTCATTGGG
>JAKORJ010000158.1 GCA_029777885.1 Bacillota bacterium
CTTTGAATAGCTCATCCTGGTCCTGTTTCCCAACTTAACTGGATGCACCATGCAATAAATCACCCCTTAAGCTTATTAACCAAAACATCCAAATTTTTGGGCTATCTGAAGGTTCTGTCGGTAAATGGACATTAATATTTATTATACCCTTGCATATCATCCCTTATTCAGTGTACAATATAAGTGGAAAAAACGGGGCTTAAACCACCCGTTTTTGCAAGGAAATTGGGCTGTCCCGTAGAATAAACTATTAATGCAATTTACAATACTAACATAACCTGTCCTGATTGTCAATAAAAAATTAAACAACATTAAGGAGCTCTTTTTGTTTTCAAGAGCTCCTTTCTGTTTCTTGCTGTGTTCTGTTTCTGAAATCTGACGCCACAGGGGATCCTTATTTGATTTCGACCTTGGCGCCGACTTCTGCGAATTTAGCCTTGATGGACTCGGCTTCCTCTTTGGAAACGGCTTCCTTGACAGCCTTGGGAGCAGCTTCAACGAGGTCCTTAGCTTCCTTGAGACCAAGACCGGTTACCTCGCGGACGACCTTGATGACCTTGATCTTGTCTGCGCCTACCTCAGCCAGCACTACGTCGAATTCGGTCTTTTCCTCTTCAGCGGGTGCGGCAGCACCGGCAGCGGGAGCAGCGGCTGCTACTGCTACGGGAGCAGCGGCACTTACGCCGAATTCCTCTTCAAGGGCCTTTACGAGCTCAGCCAGCTCCAAAACAGTCATTTCTTTTATCGCTTGCATTATTTCTTCTTTATTCATGTTAAAATCCTCCTATTTCCTGATATTGATATTATTATTGGTTTCATTTGACTTGCATTAAGCATGTTGATTTCATGCTTCCTTCTGCTCTCTGATAGCGTTGAGCGCAACTACGAGGCCGCGGATAGGGCCGTTCAGCACTCTCACCAGTCCGGTGATCGGCGCGTTCATGCTGCCGAGCATCTTGGCGATGAGCTCTTCCCTGGACGGCAGCTCTGCCAGCGCCTTTACGCCTTCTACATCGATGACCTTGCCGTCGACCAGGCCTGCCTTGAGCTCCATCTTTTTGAGCTTTTTGATGTTTTCCGTGAGGATCTTGGCCGGAGCGACTGGATCCTTAACTCCGAACGCGATCGCGGTCGGACCTGCCAGGTAGGGTATGAGCCCTTCGTAGCCCAGCTCCTTGACCGCCAGCTCGGTCAGGGTATTTTTGTATACCTTGTAATCTACGCCGTTTTCACGAAACTCTTTTCTAAGCTGTGTAACCTCTTCAACGGTAAGCCCGCGGTAGTCGACCAAGACTGCGCTGCTGGATTGGGACAGCTTTTGCTTGATCTCTTCGACTATCCTGACTTTTTCTTCTCTTGCGGACATTGTCACAGCACCTCCTTTCCGACACACTCTTGGTCAGAATCTTATCTTAAGAGGAAGGCTTCATTAAAAAAGCCCTCTTTAAGGCAAGAGGGCAGTATATTCCAATACGCGCGTTCCCTTACCTCGGCAGGCATCATTTAAGCTTTTTAAAGCGCCTGCTGTCTACGATAAGATCATACCAATATTATATTTTGATTTTGCCGTTGACATTATAGTACAACGGCGCTAAAGTGTCAAGCTAAAATCAGAACTTGGCAGCGTTGATCTTTATTCCGGGACCCATGGTACTGGAAACGACTACGCTGCGCAGGTAGGTACCCTTGGCTGCAGCCGGCTTGGCCTTGATGATGGCGTCCATCAGGGCATGCATGTTTTCAGCTAGCTGTTCATCGGTAAAGGATACCTTGCCAATCGGCACGTGGATGATAGCGGTCTTGTCGAGCCTGTACTCGACCTTACCGGCCTTGATATCCTTGACTGCCTTCGCAACATCCATGGTCACGGTGCCGGACTTGGGATTGGGCATAAGGCCTTTAGGTCCAAGCACACGGCCAAGTCTGCCCACGAGGCCCATCATGTCGGGTGTGGCGACGCAGACATCGAACTCAAACCAGTTCTCATTCTGGATCTTGGCGACCATATCCTCAGCGCCTACGAAATCAGCACCGGCTTCTTCAGCTTCCCTGGCCTTGTCGCCCTTGGCGAATACGAGCACCTTGACGGTCTTGCCCGTACCATGGGGCAGGACGACAGCGCCGCGAACCTGCTGGTCCGCGTGCCTGGGGTCAACGCCCAGCCTTATGGACATCTCGACCGTCTCGTCGAATTTGGCCTTTGCTGTCTGCTTTGTCAGCCTGATGGCCTCTTCGGGATCATATAGCCTTGTTTTGTCTACGAGCTTCAAGCTCTCGAGATACTTCTTTCCATGCTTCATTTCTTATAAACCTCCTTGTGGTCATATCGGGTCAAACCCTGCCACGTTTTTGAATCGGTTGTGATGATGACTCAGTCTACAACTGTTATGCCCATGCTGCGGGCAGTGCCCATAACCATGCGCATTGCTGCTTCCAGGCTGGCAGCATTGAGGTCGGGCATTTTAAGCTCAGCGATCTCCTGGACCTGCTTTTTGGTCACCTGGGCTACCTTCTGAGTGTTGGGCCTGCCAGATGCCTTTTCGATGCCGGCTGCCTTCTTCAAAAGCACTGCTGCCGGCGGGGTTTTGGTAATGAAAGTGAATGATCTGTCCTGGTAAACAGTGATGACAACAGGAATGATCAGTCCTGCCTGCTTAGCTGTTCTTTCATTGAATTCCTTGCAAAAACCCATGATGTTGACGCCATGCTGACCGAGGGCCGGGCCTACGGGCGGAGCGGGCGTAGCTTTGCCGGCTGGTATCTGCAGTTTTACCATCCCGGTTATTTTCTTGGCCATTTAGTACACCTCCTTGATTGAATGCTGCTATATCTTCTGAATTTGATCATAATCCAGTTCGACGGGCGTGTCCCTTCCAAACATGGATACCATGACCTTGACTTTTTGCTTGTCGGGGTATATTTCTTCAATAACACCAATGAAATTTTCGAGAGGACCGGAAATTACACGAACATTGTCGCCAACCTCTGCATCCAGCGTAACCGGGATATCTTCCACGCCCAGGGAGCGTACCTCCTCGTCGGTCAGAGGGATCGGCTTGGACCCCGGCCCGACAAAGCCGGTGACTCCCCTTGTATTGCGAATGATGTACCAGGACTCGTCCGTCATGATCATCTTGACCAGGACATACCCGGGAAACACCTTGCGCAATACTGCCTTCCGCTTGCCGTTCTTGACTTCTATCTGCTCCTCCATGGGGACCTTGATCTCAAAAATCAAATCATGCAGCCCGCGATTCTCAACTGTCTTTTCAAGGTTGGCTTTTACCTTGTTTTCGTATCCTGAATAAGTATGAATGACATACCATTTTCCTGGATCTTTCTCTATCTCTGACATAAACCAAGGGTCAAGGCTCGACCTGACCCCCCTCCTTACCTTGTGATTAATTGAAGAAGTTGACCGAATCCCAGGTCCATTACTCCCACGACAGCTGCAACGATGATAACCACTACAATGACCACGATCGTATAGTTCACAAGTTCCTTTCTGGTTGGCCATGTGACTTTTTTCATTTCAGAAATCACGCTGCGAAAAAACTTGACTATTCCTGCTTTCCTTTCCTTCTTGTCCTTCTTGGCCACCGGTTTTTTTGCATCTTGCTTTTCTGGCTTGGCCATTCAACTCACATCCTTATCTCCGGTCTTTAAATAATTATGACCTTATAGGCTGAAAACAAACTACTTTGTTTCCCTGTGGACCGTATGACTCCTGCAAAACTTGCAGTACTTCTTGAGCTCGAGCCTGTCAGGGTCATTTTTTCTATTTTTCATGGTGTTGTAGTTGCGCTGTTTGCACTCTGTACAAGCCAATGTAATCTTTACTCTCATCTTTAACACCTCGCTTGGCAATCAATCTGTGGCAGTCATAACTATACTTATATAATTTACCATACGGCAAAAGGGGCTGTCAATACGGAATCAGAATACCAAAAAATAAGCAAGGGGAAATGACCCCTTACTTATTTCCTGGCTTATCTCGTCCATAGCTTCAACGCTTGAATGTCGACCCGGTTTACTCAATGATCGAAGCAACAACGCCTGCGCCGACAGTCCTGCCGCCTTCGCGGATAGCAAAGCGCAGACCTTCTTCGATAGCGATGGGGGTTATAAGCTTGATGGTCATCTGGATGTTGTCGCCGGGCATTACC
>JAKORJ010000159.1 GCA_029777885.1 Bacillota bacterium
AAGATCAGCAAGGTACAGATAAACGGACTTATCATTGCAGCGGTTTTTACCATTGCCGGCTTTTCTCTTTTCGGACAAAACATTTATAATTCGACGCCAATCATTTTGGGTGTGCTGGCTTATGCAAGGATCAGCAATACACCGTTTCGCACGCTCGTTCCCGTTGCTCTTTTCGGAACCGCGCTTGCTCCGCTTGTAAGCGAGGTTACCTTTAATGTCGGACTGCCCGTTTACATGGGTATACTTTTTGGAGTGCTTTCCGGTTTTCTTACGGGCTTTGTCATGCCGCTTCTGGCAAAGCATTTTTACGGCTTTCACAAGGGATTCAGCCTGTATAACATAGGTTTTACGGCAGGAATTGTAGGCACCTTGTGCATTGCCGTTTTAAGGAGCTTCGGGGTGGAAGTCAATCCTGTTTATTTCGTATCAGGTGGAAATAACAAACCGCTTGCTATCTTCATCTTTTCCGTGTTCTTGCTAATACTGCTTGC
Organism: Bacillota bacterium; assembly: GCA_029777885.1. GTDB lineage: Bacteria > Bacillota > Clostridia > Caldicoprobacterales > DTU083 > JAKORJ01. The sequence goes on from JAKORJ010000159.1 coordinate 492, forward strand.
CGGATTGTGTCTTAATCGTCTGTCTTTCAAAGACTATATGAAACTTCTTCGTGAATCCGGACGGGGATGCGCCGACTTTTTGAACGGTTACGGTATCGGTTTGGTATTGATCAATATGGCGGTTTTGGGTATACTTTCAACGCTCTATGTTCTTATTGTCGGAGGAGAGCTAAACGGCCCAACGATCGGGGGGATCTTCACTGTCGCAGGTTTCGGCGCATCGGGGAAGCACCCTTTCAATGTCATCCCGATATTGACAGGCGTTTTCTTAATCGGCTTTTTCAGCATCCATGACGTAAGCTCAACTTCGGCTCTTTTGGCTGCCCTCTTTGGCACGACGCTCGCTCCGATCAGCGGTCACTATGGTATTATACCGGGCATGTTTGCCGGCGGAATACATATTATATTTACTACCAACCTTACCTTTTTGCATGCAGGCATGAACCTCTACAACAACGGCTACTCGGGTGGATTTGTCGCCGCCTTGATGGTGCCGATTCTTGATAAGGTATTTGAAAAGACGAATAAGAACAGCAACAGAGGTTGAATGTATAAAAAAAGAGAGTTCATAACTCAAATCCGTTATAAACTCTCGATATGGTTGCGGGGGAGGGATTTGAACCCCCGACCTCCGGGTTATGAGCCCGACGAGCTGCCAGCTGCTCCACCCCGCGATATGATGGTGGGAAGTATTGGGATCGAACCAACGACCTCCACGATGTCAACGTGGCGCTCTAGCCTGCTGAGCTAACTCCCCATATCGCATCCGTTCATCGGTGCCTTATTATAATAAGACATAATTTAAACTTTGTCAACAGCGAATTAGTACCATCAGGGTCAATTTGATAGCCGCCGGCTGAAGCCTTTTGGCAAGCCGGCGGCATCGCAATCAATCATATTTTTTTATCTGCCCAGGATCTTCTTCAGGTCCTCTTCCGGTGTGCTGATAGGAGAGATGTTGAAGTTCTCTACCAGGAAGTTGAGCACGTTTGAAGATACAAAGGCCGGAAGGGTAGGCCCAAGGTAAATGTTTTTGATGCCCAGGGAAAGCAGGGTCAACAGGATGCAGACTGCCTTTTGCTCATACCAGGACAGCACCAGGGTCAGGGGCAGGTCATTGACGCCGCAACCAAAGGCTTCTGAAAGGGCAAGGGCTACGCGGATGGCGCTGTAGGCATCGTTGCACTGTCCCATGTCCATGATCCTTGGAAGCCCGTCGATCGTGCCCAGGTCCAGGTCATTGAAACGGTATTTGCCACATGCTACGGTCAGGATGATGCTGTCCGCAGGGGTCTGCTTTACAAACTCCGTATAGTAGTTCCGGCCGCTTTTAGCCCCGTCGCAGCCGCCTACCAGGAAGAAGTGGCTGATCTTGCCCGCCTTGACCGCGTCTATCACCTTGTCAGCTACTGACAGGACGGTGCCATGGCCGAAGCCCGTCGTTACCTGACTTCCGCCGTTTATACCGGCTACCAGTGTGTCCTCGGCATATCCGCCAAGCTCAAGGGCCTTTTCGATAACAGGCGTGAAATCCTTATCTTCGCCTATATGGATAAGGCCGGGATATTGAACTACCCCTGTGGTGAATATGCGGTCGCGGTAATTGTCCTTGACGGGCATCAGGCAGTTGGTGGTGAACACGACCGGCCCGGGTATGTTCATGAATTCCTTCTGCTGATTGTGCCATGCTGTACCGAAATTGCCCTTGAGGTGCTTGTATGCCTTCAGCTTCGGATAAGCGTGGGCGGGCAGCATTTCACCGTGGGTATATATATTGATGCCCTTGCCCTCGGTCTGGATAAGCAGGTGTTCCAGGTCGCACAGGTCATGGCCGGACACTACTATGAAGGGTCCTTTCTCAATGGTCAAAGGCACCACGGTCGGCACAGGCGTGCCGTAGGATTCCGTATTGGCCCGATCCAGCATTTCCATGCATTTAAAGTTGATCCTGCCTGTTTTCAATACCACGGGCAGGAGCCGGTCCATGCCCCAGTCTTCTCCGATCGCATAGAGCCCCTTGTAGAAGAAGTTGTTCACTTCGTCATTGGAATAGCCCAGCATCAGGGAATGATATGCATATGCAGCCATGCCGCGCAGGCCAAAAAGAATAAGGGATTTAAGGGACCTGATGTCCTCGTTGGCCTGCCACATGTCCTCCATGTTATAATCTTCGAAATGTACGAAATCCTTTGAACTGGCTATATATTTATCAGTAAGCTTTGCTTTTTCCCGGTGTGCTGCCTTTATCTGCAGTTTTACGGTCTCGTCGTCAAAGTTTACGTTGGTTATAGTAGTGAACAGGCCTTCGAGCATGGCACGATGGGTGGAAGCCGTGGGCTCTGCCTTTTGGGCCGCCCTTGCCAGCCCGATTAGGGCGCCGGTCAGCTTGTCCTGCAAGACCGCATTGCCTGCAGGCTTGCCGCATACGCCCATGCTGCCCGTGCAGCCCGTACCTTTGGCTGTCTGCTCACATTGAAAACAAAACATATTGCTCATATATACACTCCTCAATTATCTACTCTATTATCTACTCTATGATCCTGCCGTCAGGCGAAATGGTGACTACCTGCCAGGGGATGAATTTACCGCTGTTTTGCAAGGCCATTTTGACCGCATACTCGATGCCGCCGCAGCAGGGCACCGACATCCTGACGATAGTGACGCTTTTAATATTATTGCTGCGGATTATCTCGGTCAGCTTTTCGCTGTAATCCACCATATCAAGCTTCGGACACCCTATCAGGGTGACATGGTTCCTGATGAACCGCCTGTGGAAGTTGCCATAGGCATAGGCGGAGCAGTCCGCTGCGACCAGCAGGTTCGCATTGTCAAAATAGGGCGCTTTCAGGGGCGCCAGCTTTATCTGCACCGGCCACTGGGAAAGCTCGCTTTCAATATTTTCAGCAGCAGTACAAGGCTCATGGGATCCGCCGCGGTTGAACGCATGGGCATGGCTTCCCGGGCATCCGCCGACAAAGCCTGTCTCCGTATGTCTCTGTTTTAGATGGGCTTTTACAGCTTCCTCATCATATGGGGCTGCTTCCCGCTCTTCAAAGGTGATAGCCCCTGTCGGGCAGGCGGGTAGGCAGTCACCCAGGCCGTCACAGTAGTCTTCCCTGAGCAGGTGGGCTTTGCCATCTACAAGTCCGATGGCTCCTTCATGGCAGGCCTTGACACAAAGGCCGCAGCCGTTGCACTTATCACTGTCGATTCTGATTATCCTTCTCAGCATAATTTTCACTCCTTAACCTCTTGACTTGCACCCGTTGATTATACTACACTTAAAGGCGTCATTCTGTTGCATTTGCAACAAAGGGGTGAAATTATGACTTACTTTTCAGAGAATATAACAAAGAGCCCCTTGTTTACCGGGATAAGCGAAGCCGAAGCAAGGGTCCTGATCAATTGCCTGTCAGCCCAGACCCAAAGGTTTGAGAAAAACGGGTTCATTTTAAGGGCGGGGGACAAGGTCCGGTCGATCGGCCTGATCCTGTCAGGGAGCGTACATATCGTAAAGGAGGATTTCTGGGGCAACCGCACCATTATCGCCAAATTCGAAGCCGGCGGGATATTCGGCGAAGCCCTTTCCTATGCCCAGGTCGAGACCCTGCCCTTAAGCGTCATAGCGGCAGAGCAGTCGGAGATCATGTTCCTGGATTACAAGCGGATTATTAGCCCCTGCGAAAAGGTCTGCCCCTTCCACAACCGCCTTGTAGAAAACATGCTGGCGATCCTGGCAAAGAAAAATATAATCCTCACCCAGAAGATCGATCATATCACCAGGAGGACAACCAGGGAAAAGCTCCTGTCGTTTTTGTCCGAGTATGCCATCAGGGCAGGCAGCAACTCATTCACAATCCCCTTCAACCGCCAGGAGCTGGCGGATTACCTGTCGGTCGACAGAAGTGCCATGTCAAGAGAGCTTTCCCAGATGCGGGATGAGGGGATCCTAAGGTTTGACCGCAACCGCTTCGAGCTGATAAGCAATATGTAAATAAACCTCTATCTAAGCTGCATTCAGCCCGGTGACTTCAGGGGCTGAATTTTCTTTTTAAAGCCTGTAGGTTTAAAAGTAAAAGGTTTAAAGCAAAAGCACAATGCGACTATAAAAAATAATAATTTAGCGCTTTACAAATTTACCATACTAAAGTATAATTAAGAATATCGATTTAATAGTCTACCTTAGGGGGGTTACAAACATGATAAAAAGAATAATAGTGCTGATTATATGCATGTTTTTCGCAGCGGCGGCTGTTGCCGGTTGCACGAAGCCTGTATCCAAAAAGGTTTCTACTCTGGAGGATGTCAAGGCTGCTGGCAAGTTCGTGGTAGGCTTGGACGACGGGTTCGCGCCCATGGGTTTCAGGGATGAGGACGGCAACCTGGTCGGTTTTGATATAGACGTAGCCAAGGAGGTTGCCAAGCGGCTTGGGGTCGATGTCGAGTTTGTGCCCATCGACTGGGATAGCAAGGAGTTTGAGCTTGAAAGCGGCAACATCGATATGATTTGGAATGGCCTGACCATCACGGAGAAGCGCAAACAGCAAATGGCCTTTACAGATCCCTATCTTGACAACAGACAGATCATAGTAGTCCTGATGGATTCCGAAATCAAGGGTAAGGCTGACCTGGCAGGCAAGAAGGTCGGCCTGCAGACGGAGAGCAGCGCAAAAGAGGCCGTTATGGCCGATACGGAAACCTATGAATCCCTGGGGGAAATGGTCGAGTACCCAGGCAACTTTGAAGCCCTGCAGGACCTCAAGGCAGGCAGGATCGATGCGGTAGTCGTCGATGAGGTCCTAGGCAAATACTATTTCACCAAAAATCCTGGCATATATAAGGTGCTGGAGGACAATTTCGGCACCGAGGAATATGGCATTGGCATGAGGCTTGACGCTAAGGACCTTGTGGAGGAGTTCAACAAAATACTCAAAGAGCTAAAGGCTGACGGGACCATGACCCAGATATCCATCAAGTGGTTTGGGGAAGACATCGTAAAATGATAGAATACATCCTCAGCATATTGCCCTCCCTGCTGGAGGGCACCCTGGTCACCCTTGAAATATTCGTGATAACGATCGTGTGCTCTCTGCCCTTAGGGCTGCTTCTGGCCTTTTGCCGCATATCCAGGTATAAGCCATTGAGCAATGCTGTCGGCGTATATATATGGCTGCTCAGGGGCACGCCCCTGTTGCTCCAGCTGTTCTTTGTATATTACGGCCTTCCGAACTTCGGCATCACGCTCGAGCGGATGCCTGCGGCCTGCATAGCCTTTGTCCTGAACTATGCGGCGTACTTCGCCGAGATTTTCCGCGGGGGCATCCAGTCCATAGACAAGGGCCAGTATGAGGGGGCAAAGGTCCTCGGGTTCACCTACCTGCAGACCATGCTCAGGATAATACTGCCCCAATCTGCCAGACGGGTCCTGGCCCCGGTCAGCAACGAAGCCATTACGCTTGTTAAGGATACGGCCCTGGTATATGCCATCGGCGTCGGGGAACTCTTGAGGGCAACAAAAATAGCAGTCTCCAGGGATGCCGTTACTACACCCTTCTTGGCAGCGGCTGTGTTTTACCTGGTCATGACTCTAGCGCTGACACGGCTGTTCGAACACCTGGAGGAAAGGTTCGGAGCCTATGAATAGGAGCGGAGATGCCATGTATGTAGATGCCATGAATGTAATAGAAGCGAAAAACATCCATAAGCGGTATGGAAGCCTGGAGGTTTTGAAAGGCGTTTCACTTGCCGTAAAGGAAGGGGAAGCGGTTGCCGTCATCGGTCCTTCCGGCTCGGGGAAAAGCACCCTGCTGCGCTGCCTATGCAATCTTGAGACAATTGACATGGGCTCCATATATATCGAAAACGAGCCTATAGCTTATGAGACCGGCGATGGGTCAGTCAGGTACGCTCCTGACCGTCAGCTACGCAAATTGTGCAGGAAAACCGGCATGGTGTTTCAAAGCTTTAACCTTTTTCCGCATTTGACCGTGCTTAAGAATATAACCGAAGCCCCGATAGCGGTTGCAAAGGTCGGGAGAAAGGAAGCGGAGGAATATGCCCTACAGCTACTCGAAAAGGTAGGGCTGACAGATAAAAAGGACACATACCCCTCCAGGCTCTCTGGCGGGCAGAAGCAGAGGGTTGCCATAGCAAGGGCGCTGGCTATGAAGCCTAAGATCGTCCTTTTTGACGAGCCTACCTCAGCCCTGGATCCCGAACTTACGGGAGAGGTCCTGAATGTGATAAGGGACCTGGCCAGAGAAAACATGACTATGATCATCGTGACCCATGAGATGGGCTTTGCCAGGGAGGTAGCCGACAGGGTCATCTTCATGGACGAAGGGGAGATCGTGGAGGAGGGCAAGCCCTCCGCCATATTCACAGCACCCAGGATGAAGCGCACCGAATCATTTCTTGGAAAGGTCATATGCTTATAAGGCTGGTATCCATATGCTTAGATAATGCCATGCTGCTTTAAAGGATCGATTGCAAGCAAGCCCTGTGGAATGTATAATGAAGCAGGGTTTTTTGATTTTGCCGGCGAACTTGATTTGCAGCGGCTATAGGATCTGAACAGACAGGATGAGCTCATGAAATATCAAAACATCGTGACAGGGATATTTTTACAGCGTATGAACCGCTTTATAGCCCATGTGGTCGTCCAGGGCAGGGAAGAGAGGGTGCATGTCAGAAACACCGGTCGGCTGAAGGAGCTCCTGGTGCCGGGGGCCGTTTGCTATCTGCAGAAGCACTTAAGCCCTGCGAGGAAAACGGGATACTCCCTGATAGCAGTCAAAAAGGGCGACAGGGTCGTGAATATAGACAGCCAGATGCCCAACAAGGTGGTGCAGGAAGCCCTCGCAGGCGGCCTGGATCTGCCGGGCCTGTCAGGCAAGGTTGCCCTTATAAGACCGGAGTGTCCATTTGGCGATTCAAGGTTCGACTTTTTTATTGAAACTGAACAAGAAAAAGCCTTAATAGAGGTAAAGGGCGTGACCCTGGAGGTTGGCGGGGCTGCCATGTTCCCTGATGCACCAACAGTCAGGGGCGTGAAGCATGTAAATGAGTTGATCGCGGCCAGGAAGGCAGGCTTCAAGGCCTATATCATATTCGTAGTCCAGATGCAGGGTGTGGATCATTTCACGCCAAATGACGCCATGCACAGGGAGTTTGGTGATGCGGTTAGGGAGGCTGCCAAAAGCGGGGTATATGTGCTGGCCTATGATTGCCGCGCTTTGCCGGATGAGCTTGTCTTAGGCCACCGAATCGGGGTAAAGCTCTAGAAGCAATTCATTTAATTACTAGACGCCCATAAAGGCAGGCCAAAGCAATCAACCCCGAGCAGCTATTTATGAATCGACTTATGCGTTCTGGCCTTAGCTATGGTATAATGTACTATGAAAACACATATCAAGTATTTTTCAGTGTAACGGAGTGATGGGAAATGATGTACAGTGAAGAGGAACAGCTTCAGGTGCAAAAACAGTTCAAAAGCAATCTGATCACCACGATACTGGTGCTGGTACTGTTTCTGACCGCTGCCCTGGCCTTTATGACCCGGCTGGAGCAATGGATCGGTGCTGTTTTCCTTTCAGTGGGGGTTTGCATAAGCCTGTTTTTGCTCTTGGTATACACATTGCCCGTCTGGTATTATTACAGGTTCGTTACGGACATAGTCAACGGCAGGTCGCGGGAGATCCAGGCCAGGGTGGTAAGGGTTGCCGATGAGCCCGTGTACAAGGACAACAAGCTGCTCTACTATGAAGTAATAGTGCTTGAGGATGATATTGAACGGATGCTGCTCTTTGACGCAAACAAGGGCAGGCCTGAGATAAAACAGGGAGAAATAGCGATTTTCAGGATCCATGAAAACTTCATAATCAATATCAGGGCAAGGCAAAGCCAGGATGCAGGCTGAGCCGAAGGTCTGTCAGCGGTCCGGTATCAGCGTATAGCCTAATACATTGCCAACTTCGTCTATATATATTACAGTGCATTCCTTGCACGGGTCATTTTCAGGGTCATCGCTGTAATAAAACCTTACCTCCAGGAACTCCCCGAAATAGTCCTGGGCTTTTTCGTCAGCCGGCTGGATCTCATCGGGCACATGGGATCCCTGGTGATACTGGATGAAGGTTTCCTGGAAGGACGCATTAAGACCGCGCTCTTTAAGGAAGTTTGCTGCGATGTTTATGACCTTCAGGTCGCTTAGCCTGGTGAGGAATGAACTGCTTTCCAGTGCGGGATCGCCTGATTTTTGAACATTGGCCCCGGATCCAGGGGAGGCTGTACATCCCCCGGCCATAAACAGAAATATACATGCAATCAAGGCTGTATAAACGACTATCCTTTTCATATATACCCCTTTCCGGTCATGGACATTTATTTCCTGGATATTTATTAATTTATGCATCAGACCTGTTCCATCATTCCGGTCAAATTGATATTCATGCAGCATGGGTCAGAGTGAACCGGGATATTATATAAATTTTCTAATGGGTGAAGGGAGGAAACGGATATAATCCGAAGCTATGACAGAAGCAAAAAGACTTCCAAAAAGAAACGAAGTGCCTGAGGAGCTGAAATGGAGACTGGAGGATATTTACAGAACCCAAGCTGCCTGGGAAGAGGATTTTCAGATGGTAAAGGATTTACTTCCCCGGATCAGTTCCGTCATGGGAACCCTCGGTAAATCGGGGGACAACCTGAAGCAGGGGCTTGACCTGTTTGCAGAGGGAGCCCGGAAGGTTGAGAAGCTGTTCGTTTACGCAAGGATGAAAAAGGATGAGGACAACGGCAACCATGCCTCGCAGGCCCTCGTGGAACGGGCCCAGGCGCTGATGGTGGAATATGAAAGCGCCGTATCCTTTATGGTTCCTGAGATCCTGAGCATCCCCCAGGAGACCCTGGACCGGTACATAGCAGAAAACAAGGGGCTTGAGGAATATGACCACTATTTAAGGGACATAAGCCGCAGGAGGGCCCATACCCTGTCAGCCAGCGAGGAAATGATCCTTGCCATGGCCGGAGAGGTGGCCGCCGCTCCGGGCAATATATTCACCATGCTCAACAACGCAGACCTGCGCTTCCCGACTATCCGAGATGAAAATGGCCAAGAGGTGGAGCTGACCAAGGGCTCGTATATCCAATTCATGGAGAGCAGGGACAGGAGGGTGCGGCAGGATGCCTTCAAAGCCCTGTACGATACATATGGCAAGCAGATAAACACCATAGCGTCCACCTTGAGCTCCAGCATCAAGAAGGACATCTTTTATGCCAGGGTAAGGAAATACAACTCCGACCTTGAGGCTTCCCTGGACGACGAGAACGTACCCGTGGCTGTATATGACAACCTCATTGAAACAGTGCACAGCCACCTGCCTGCCATGTACAAGTACGTCTCGCTGCGCAAGAAGGCCCTTGGCCTGGACGAGTTGCACATGTATGATGTGTATGTGCCGATAGTCAAGGATATCGAGATGAAGATCCCCTATTCCGAGGCCAAGGAGATAGTGGCGGAGGGCTTAAAGCCCCTTGGTGATGACTATATAGCCATCTTGAGGGAAGGGTATGACGGTGGCTGGATAGATGTGGTAGAAAATGAAGGCAAGACCGGGGGTGCGTACTCCTGGGGCTGCTACGACACCCATCCTTATGTGCTGCTAAATCACCAGGACAACGTCGACAGCACCTTCACCCTTGCTCATGAAATGGGCCATGCGATCCATTCCTACCTGTCGAACAAGAATCAGCCCTACATGAAGGCTGAATATAAGATCTTCGTGGCTGAAGTGGCATCTACCCTGAATGAGATCCTGCTGACGGAGCACCTGCTTGCCACCCTTAAGGACCCGAAGCAGAAGGCTTACATAATAAACCACTACCTCGAGCAGTTCAGGGGCACTGTGTACAGGCAGACGATGTTTGCCGAGTTCGAAAAGCTGGTCCATGGGATGGCCGAGGCCGGCAAGCCACTGACGGCGGAGGTTTTCACGTCGGTTTACAGGGATCTGAATACCAAGTATTTCGGCAGCGAAATGGTCATAGATGAGGAGATAGGCCTGGAATGGGCCCGGATCCCGCATTTCTACAGGTCATTCTATGTGTACAAGTATGCGACCGGATTCTGCGCCGCCGCAGCCCTGGCGGGCAGGATACTGAAGGAGGGCAGGCCTGCTGTAGACAGGTATATCAGGTTCCTGTCCAGCGGCGGCTCCGACTATCCTGTCAACCTGCTTAAAGCCGCCGGAGTGGATATGACGACACCTGATCCGGTAAGCGAAGCCCTTAAGGCCTTCTCCGACATGGTGGACAGGCTGGAAGCCCTGATACTCTGATAAAGATACGATAAAAGGCATCATCGGTTATTTTCCGATGATGCCTTTTTTAAGCGTTATCCGGTATTTCCGCTTCTTCCGGGTCGGCCTTTATCAGCTTCAGGTCCCAGTCCAGGCTGTTCATGCCCAGCAGGTGATACATGGGACACCACCTGGTCACACCTTCGGCTACCTTCATTGAGCCCAGGAAGGTGAGGAGCCTGGATGAACTTATGATACCGATCCCCAAAAGTGTAAGCCCGCCTGTGATCCTGAGATAAGCATCCAGGTCACCGACATTTTTCGTCACTGCGCTTCACCGTCCTTAAGTTTAATAGCAGATAATTAAAATCTTTTATATTTTCTCCTCAACGCCTCTTATTATCCGCCATATGCCGATATTGACTCACGATGAAGCTTTATTTCTCAAAGGAACTCAAAATTATCGGTAAAAAAGAAATTTAGATGGAACCCAATATGTTTCTTCATGTATCCAAAAATAAGTATTCTGTTTCGCCGGTATCAACAATAGCAACAAAGCCGAAAAGGGCTATAATGCTGTTAATGAAATCTATACGTTGAACCTGAACAGCACCACATCTCCGTCCATCATGACGTAATCCCTGCCTTCAGACCGTACCAGGCCCCTTTCACGGGCAGCATTGTAAGACCCGACTTCGACCAGGGTTTCATATGGAACGATTTCAGCCCTAATGAAGCCTCTTTCCATATCCGAGTGGATCTTGCCAGCGGCCTGGGCCGCCTTGGTGCCCTTCTTGATAGTCCAAGCCCTGACCTCCTTGGGACCTGCCGTCAGGAAGCTTATAAGGCCCAAGAGGCGGTAGCAGCGTTTTACAAGCTGGTCCAGGCCTGACTCGGCTATACCGAGCTCCCTTAAAAAGGCCTGTTTTTCTTCCTTGTCCAGCTCGGCGACCTCCTCCTCGATCTTTGCGCATATGACAATGGCTTCCGCCCCTTCACCTGCGGCATGGGTCATGACCTTGGCCACCAGGGGGTTGGAGGCAGGGTCCACCGCTACCATATCCTCTGATATGTTAGCGGCATATATGACCGGCTTTGAGGTCAGGAGGAACATCTGCCTTACCATTTCCGATTCCTCTTCGGTGTAGCTCAGGCTGCGGGCAGGGATCCCTTTTTCCAGGCCTTCCCGGATCCGTTCCATCAGGTCGATCTCAGCCTGATACTTTTTATCGCCTTTAAGGAGCTTTTTCGTACGGTCCAGCCTTTTTTCCAGGCTTTCCAGGTCTGCAAATATCAGTTCCAGGTTTATGGTCTCGATATCCCTGACCGGATCTATGGTAGTATCCACGTGAGCGATGTTTTCATCCTCAAAGCAGCGCACCACGTGGACTATCGCGTCGACCTCGCGTATATGGGACAGGAACTTGTTGCCAAGGCCTTCGCCGCGGCTGGCTCCCCTGACCAGGCCTGCTATATCGACGAATTCAATAAAGGTCGGGGTTATCTTTTCAGGGTTATACATCCTTGCCAATACATCCAGGCGCTCATCCGGGACCGCAACCATGCCGACGTTTGGCTCTATGGTGCAAAAGGGGTAGTTGGCCGCTTCCGCCCCGGCCTTGGTTATCGCGTTGAACAAGGTGCTTTTCCCTACATTGGGCAATCCTACGATTCCAAGCTTCATCAGTAATCCTCCAGGCTTATGTTAGTCACGAAGAAGATTATACCACTTGCAGGCTAAAAATCAATACAGGGTGTTCACACGCAGGCATCCGCTGTTCTTGCACAGGCATCCACGTGTCCCTGTACAGGCATGCCTAGAAGGGCAGCCAGTGCAGTGTCGGCCCAGCCGCCGGTGGTTATATGAAAAGCCGTTATGATTTCAATGTGCCTGTATTTTTAGATACAGGGGTCGAATAATAATTGGAAATAGCTGATAATATTGAATACATGTTAAAATAAAGATATAATACCATTGATTAGACCGGAAGTTATTCTTTACTTGATCAAAGGAGGAATAAGAATGAAATACGGCTATTTCGATGATTTTAACAGGGAGTATGTCATTACGACGCCCAAGACCCCCTATCCATGGATCAACTACCTGGGAACCGAAAATTTCTTCTCCCTCATTTCGAATACCGCCGGAGGCTACTGCTTTTACAAGGACGCCCGGTTAAGAAGGATACTTAGATACCGGTACAACAATGTTCCGGTGGATGACGGCGGACGTTACTTTTACATCAACGACGGCGGCGATGTCTGGTCCCCGTCCTGGAAGCCGGTCAAGCGCGACCTGAGCTTTTATGAATGCAGGCACGGACTGGGCTATACCCAGATAACCGGCAAGCGGGGCGATATCTCAGTTTCAGAGCTGTTCTTCGTCCCCCTCGGCTTCAACTGTGAGATCCATCACATAACCGTCAAGAATGAAGGCAGCAGCCATAAGCAGATCAAGCTGTTTTCCATGGTTGAGTTCTGCCTTTGGAACGCCTATGATGACATGACTAACTTCCAGAGGAATTTCAATACTGCCGAGGTCGAAGTAGAAGGCTCGGTCATTTACCATAAAACGGAGTACAGGGAACGGCGCAATCATTACGCATTCTATTCCGTAAATACTGAAGTGGCCGGCTTTGATACCAGCAGGGAGGACTTCCTCGGCCTGTACAACGGGTTTGACAGTCCGGAGGTCGTAGTGTCAGGCAAGCCCCGCAACTCGATTGTCAGCGGCTGGTGGCCCCAGGCATCCCATTGCATCGACATAAACCTCGAACCGGGGCAGGAGAAGACCTATATTTTCGTCCTGGGCTATGTGGAAAACGAGGAAGATGAGAAATGGCAGGCCCATAACGTGATCAACAAGAAGAAAGCCTACGACATGATCGGGCGGTTTAGGACGGACAAGGATGTATATGACGCCCTCTCAGCCTTGAAGACGTACTGGGACGGCCTGCTTTCAAAGTATGTGCTTGAAAGCCATGACGAGAAGCTGAACCGGATGGTGAACATCTGGAACCCATACCAGTGCATGGTCACCTTCAATATGTCCAGGAGCGCTTCCTATTTTGAATCAGGCATCGGTAGGGGGATGGGATTCAGGGATTCCAACCAGGACATCCTGGGCTTTGTCCACCAGATACCCGAGCGGGCAAGAGAAAGGATCCTGGACCTGGCGTCTACCCAGTTCGAAGACGGCGGCGCCTACCATCAGTACCAACCCCTGACTAAAAAGGGCAACTTTGAGATAGGGGGCGGCTTCAATGATGACCCTCTCTGGCTCATCGCTTCCACGGCAGCATACATAAAGGAAACGGGGGACTATAGCATACTGGACGAGCAGGTGCCCTTCAACTGCGATGAGTCCATAAAGGACACCCTGCTGGAGCATCTAAAGCGGTCCTTCTACCATGTGGTCAACAACCTTGGCCCCCACGGCCTGCCTCTAATCGGCCGCGCCGACTGGAACGACTGCCTGAACCTCAACTGCTTCTCCAGGGAGCCGGATGAATCCTTCCAGACTTACGGCAACCCGGACGGGCGGGTCGCAGAGTCCGTATTCATAGCGGGCATGTTCGTATTCTTTGGGCAGGATTATGTACGCCTGCTCAGAAAGCTTGGGCGCGAGGAAGAAGCCGAGGAGGCCTCAAAGCATATAGAGAAGATGCGGCAGACCGTGCTGGAGCACGGGTATGACGGCGATTGGTTCCTGCGGGCCTATGACGCTTTCGGGCGCAAGGTGGGCAGCAAGGAGTGCGAGGAGGGGCAGATATTCATTGAGCCCCAGGGCTTCTGCGTAATGGCCGGCATTGGCGTAGAGGAAGGGCTGGCTGAGAAGGCCCTAGATTCTGTCCGGGAAAGGCTGGACACCGGGCACGGGATAGTGCTCCAGCAGCCACCTTATACCAAGTACTACCTCCACCTCGGAGAGATCTCCTCATACCCGCCGGGATACAAGGAAAACGCTGGCATATTCTGCCACAACAATCCCTGGATAGCTATGGCGGAGACCGTCATCGGCAGGGGGGACAGGGCATTCGAGGTATACAGGAAGATAGCTCCCGCCTACCGGGAGGAGATAAGCGACGTCCACAGGATGGAGCCCTATGTGTACTCCCAGATGATAGCCGGGAAAGACGCACCAAGGCACGGCGAAGCCAAGAACTCCTGGCTGACGGGTACGGCAGCTTACAACTTCGTGGCCATATCCCAGTGGATCCTGGGCATTAAGCCCGATTTTGACGGCCTGATGGTGAACCCGTGCATACCGGTTGACTGGGACGGATTCACTGTAAAAAGGCTTTTCAGGAATGCAGAATATGTCATTAAGGTCCAAAACCCCAACCACGTGCAAAAGGGTGTCAAAAAGGTCACGGTTGACGGCAGGCCGATCGAAGGCAATATCCTACCGGTCTTTGGAGACGGCAAGACCCATGAGGTCATCGTTGAGATGGGTTGAGCCAAACTATAGAAAAAGGGCACAGGTTCTCAAGCAAACCACCTGTGCCCTTTAACTTTACCATTATGATTTTGATTTTTACCTCTATGGATTTTACTGCTTTTCTTTACCATATATATAGCAATATGCCAAGGCAAGCACTGATGACGATCATCAGGGCAGGATGGACCTTGAATTTGATGATTCCTGCCAGTGCCAGGCCGAATATAATTACGCTTTTCAGATCCACAGACCTTAGGATGCTGCCTGCGCCTTCCACCAAAAACGATTTCTTTGCAATACTGAACGTGGCTGTGGCGATCAGCCCTATGACCGCAGGCCGAAGCCCCTTGAGCAGCCCTTGTATTATCGGATGGTCCTTGAACCTGGTAAAGTACCTGGCAACAATCATCACTATGATAAAGGAAGGTGTAACGACACCGGTGGTCGCTAAGACAGCTCCGGCGATCCCCGCGGTCCGGATGCCGATGAAGGTGGCCGCGTTGATGGCGAAGGGCCCCGGTGTCATCTCGGATATTGCGATTATATCTATGACCCCTTCCAGGGTCAGCCACCCGTTTCCTGTGATCTCCTCTGTGATCAGCGGTATCATTGCATAGCCGCCACCGATGGTAAAGAGGCCGATCTTGGCAAATATGTAAAACAGCTTGAGCAGCCGGCTCACTTGTCATCCTCCTTTTTATCAGCCAAAGCGGCATTTTTGCCATGCCAGGCTGTAAAGCCAAGCCCGGCTATGCCTGCAACGATGAGCACCGGGATTGCTCCAACCCCGAATACGACAATGGATATGAATGCCAGTATACATACTATCCATGAAAAGACGTCCTTGACGCTCTTTTTGCCCAGCTTGTAAACAGCCGAACACATCAGGGCCGCTACGGCGGCCTTAATGCCATACATGGCTTCCTTGATATATGGGTAGTCCTTAAATTCGTAAAGGAACAGGGCGATCACGGACAAGACGATAAAGGACGGGAGCACCACGCCTAAGGTGGCGAAAAAGGCTCCTGCAAAGCCTGCTATCCTGTACCCCACGAAGGTTGCGGAGTTTACTGCTATTACGCCTGGTACTGACTGGACGATCGCAAATATGTCCACTATATCCTCGCTTTCGATCCAATGGTGCTTATCGACGATCTCCCTCTCGATAAAGGGGATCATCGCATATCCGCCTCCGAAGGTGAATGCGCCGATCCGAAAAAAAACCCAGAACAGCTTCAGTGACTTTTTCAAGATTGAGTTGCTCATTCTACGCTTTCCCTTCTGTAGTCTAATCCTTTATAGTATAAAATCTATGGGCAAAATATGCAAGCGAGCATAGAAACCAAGGACTGAGGATAATGTATATAAGGAATAATATAGAAATGAGCTGTATATTGACACCCCTAAGGAATTTTTATACAATGTCTTCGTAAATGCAAATGATATGCATTTAACTCGAGGAGGTCAATATGAGTCATATACATTTGCCGGACGGCATAATGCCCTTTGCCTGGTGGGCTTCAGCATATATAGGGTGCATAGCGGTGCTGTGCATCATGCTAAGGCTTATAAACAAGGAAGAGGTGCGCAGAAAGATCCCCTTTACGGGCGTGATGGCAGCCCTCATGCTCATATCCATGTCAGTACCCCTGGGATTTATACCGGTGCATATGAGCCTGTCCGTCCTGAACGGCATCCTTGCAGGCCCCGCCCTTGGCTTTATCGCGGTGTTCGTCGTCAATATCATGCTCTCGCTGATGGGGCATGGAGGGATAAGCGTAGCGGGGCTTAATACGCTGCTCATGGGCAGTGAAGCCCTGATAGGATATTATGTTTTTACGGTCTTGAAGCGCCATATGAAACCAAGCCTTGCGGCAGGCATCTCGGCCTTGGCGGCTTTGGTCGTTTCAGTAGCCCTGATGTTAGGCGTCCTTGCTGCAACTATAGGAGTCGAGGAAGCCCTGCCCGGCCACGAGCAGGGGGAGAAGGGTGGCGGATCGAATACTGTATCATTCCTTTCCCTGTCAGGCTGGAGCGCGGCAGCGGTCATCCTTATCCTAGGCATGCTGACCGAAGCCCTGGTCACCGGCATGATAGTCAGCTTCTTCTCCAGGGTACGGCCGGACCTGATCGACGCTCCGGCAGTTTTTAATAATAACAGGATGGGATAAAAATGCATCTGGCAGCGGTAGATTACATGGCAGTCAATGGGAAGAGCTTTTTACATAAAGCCGGTCCCCATTCAAAAATACTGATGACCCTTATCCTGATAGCGGGAGTCCTGGTTGCGGACAGCCTGGCAAAGCTAGGCTTGATTTTTTTATTTGCCGCAGTCCTGATCCTCATGTCAGGTGCAGATTTAAAAGAGATCTTTCATCTAGTCGTATACCCTGCATTTTTTAGCATGGTGTTTGCCCTGATCAGCATGCAGCAATCTGTTATAACAGGTGCAAAAGTAATGCTCAGGGCGATCGACGCGGCGATGGCAGTCATCCTGCTCATAACCACCACCTCCTATGTTGACATATTTGCGGTTTTATCGCTATTCTTACCGGGCGTTATTGTGGATATATTCATATTTACATACCGTTCGTTATTTATACTTTTAGAAAAGCTGGAGAACCTGCTTAAGAGCATCAGGCTGCGCGGAGGCTATCATCCCCTGCGGCTGGCGTTCAACTTCAAGAATACAGCAGGCATGATCGGGGTATTGATCATCCACTCATTCGACATGAGCGACCGGCTGTACCGCATCTATACCTTAAGGGGCTACAGCGGGCGCATACCCCTGACAAGGAAGT
This sequence comes from Bacillota bacterium, assembly GCA_029777885.1. Classification (GTDB taxonomy): domain Bacteria; phylum Bacillota; class Clostridia; order Caldicoprobacterales; family DTU083; genus JAKORJ01. The sequence goes on from JAKORJ010000159.1 coordinate 18,032, forward strand.
TCAAAACAGGGGCCTGTGATATTGTCCTGGTAGTTATGTCTGTCCTTTTGCTTACGGGGGTGATAATAAAATGGAACATCTAGTAAAGGTTCAATGTATAAAGCATGTATATCCGGATAAAACAGAAGTGAGCCTGTGCGGCCTGGAATTCATAGTCAATGCCGGCGACAAGGTCGTTGTCCTGGGGCCTAACGGCTCAGGCAAAACAACGCTCCTGTCCCACATATTGGGATTATTGAGCCCGGTGGAAGGCTCGGTGGAGGTGATGGGCAAAAGGCCAGACAAAAGCTTCAATGCGATCAGGAAGCATATAGGAGTAGTATTCCAGAATGTAGATGAGCAGATCATAGGGCCACGGGTCTATGATGATATCGCCTTTACCCTGCGCAACGAAAGGCTGCCCGGGGCAGAGATCGACCGAAGGGTAAGGGAGGTGGCGCGTGACCTGGGCATAGAAGGGATCCTGGACAAGATACCCCATTATCTCAGCGGGGGCCAGAAGAAAAAAGTGGCTTTAGCAGGAGCGATCGCCATGAAGCCCGAATTACTTATAATGGATGAGCCCTTTGACGGCCTGGACCCGAAGTCCAAGGCGGAAATGGTCAGCCTCCTGAACAGCCTCAACCGGGAGTCAGGTATAACACTCATCATTACGACCCATGATATTAATATTGTGCCGCAGTTAGCCAGCCTGATCTATGTGATAAGCGCCGGCCAGATCGTATCAAAGGGCAGACCTGCAGAGATCTTTGAGCGGATCGACCTGATCAGGGAGGCCAATCTTGAGCCGCCCATACTGACTGAGCTTTTCAGCCGGCTCAAAAAGAGGGGTATCCCGGTCGGCCTGCCTGACAGCATCGACCAGGCAGAAAGCATACTGGTCGAGCTGCTGCAGTCAGGCTTGGATTCGTAGCAGCAGTTGCCGGTAGGGAAGCTGGTGGATATAATACTTGATATATGAATATTTCAAGGAGGATTGCTGATGTACATAGTTTTGCTCGGACCGCCGGGTTCAGGCAAAGGCACCCAGGCAGAGGTTTTGTCACGGGTATTTGATGCCGGCCATTTGTCCACTGGAGATTTGCTACGAGATATCCTGGAAAATCAGGATCATCCCCTATATCCAAAGGTCCAGGTCATAAAGGAAGGCAGGCTGGTATCGGACGAGGTAGTCAACCAGGTCGTGGAAGACGGACTCAAAAGACCGGAGTTCAGGAACGGGGCGATCTTCGACGGCTATCCGAGAACGCCTGCGCAGGCAGCTGCCCTTGACAGGATGCTGGCAGCCCGGGGCAAAAAAGTCGATGTGGTCATAGACCTGGACGTGACAAAGGACGTGTTGCTTTACAGACTGCTGGGAAGATTGGTTTGCCCCCGGTGCAAGCGGATCTTCCACGAGAGGCAGGGATTGGCGGAATGTCCGGATTGCGGCGTTGAACTGGTAAGGCGCGGCGATGACAATGAAGAGACGATAATGCAACGGCTTGAGGAATACAAGGATAAGACAGCGGTATTGCAGGACTACTACAGGAACAGCCCTGCAGTCTATATAAGGCTCAGGATCAGTGATGCGTCAAAGACGGCTGGGGATGTGCAAGAGGAGATCACAGACCGGCTCAGGCAGCACAATGTGATATAGATAAAACCAGAACATGGAGCGGAGTTTGGATGTATGGCAGTATATGCAATAGGTGACCTTCACCTCTCAGGCGCTGTGGACAAGCCCATGGCGATCTTCGGCGCCCAATGGGACGATCACTGGGCGCGGATAAGCAAAGACTGGGCTGCACGGGTCAGGGACGATGATATAGTGCTGCTGCCCGGGGACATCAGCTGGGCGATGAGCCTGGAGGAAGCGGGCATAGATCTGGACGAAATCGGAGCCATGACAGGACAGAAGGTCATGATCAAGGGAAACCATGATTACTGGTGGTCGACCATCTCAAAGGTAAGGAAGCGGCTGCCGCCTTCCCTGTATGCCATCCAAAACGACAGCATCGAGATCGGCGGATACATCGTTTGCGGCACCAGGGGCTGGAACCTGCCGGGTACAAGAGGCTTTGATGAACACGACAGGAAAATATACCTCAGGGAGCTTGAGCGGCTCAGGCTTTCATTAAAGCATGCCGGTACAGACAAAAGGCTGATAGTCATGCTGCATTATCCCCCATTTGACGAGGAGGGCAGGCCTTCGGACTTCGTAGAGCTGATCGGGCAATACAGCCCCAGGCATGTGGTATACGGACACCTGCATGGCGAAAGCACCAGGAATGCCTTTGAAGGCTTATATAAGGATACATATTATCATCTTGTATCCTGCGACCATCTGGGGTGCAAGCTCAAGCTGATAGAATAGGGCCAGTTAAGGCCGGGATAACGGACAAATCCGGGATCCCGGCCTCTAATTTTATTTATATTTCTAATACCGGTGGAAGGATTTTATAAAGATATAGAGAATAGATAAATAAAAGTGGTGCAAAGTGGAGTAAAGTGGTACAATAGTACCAGGGAGGTGAGCGTCATGTTCATTGGGCAGTACCAGCACACGATCGACCCTAAGGGCCGGGTGATCCTTCCTGCCAAGTTCAGGGAGGAACTGGGGGAAAGGTTCGTTGTCACCAAGGGTCTTGATCACTGCCTGTTCGTATACCCCAATGATGAATGGCGCAACCTAGAAGAAAAGCTCCGCGCTCTGCCACTTACGAACAAGGATGCCCGGGCTTTCATCCGCTTTTTCTTTGCCGGGGCAGCCGAGTGCGAACTTGATAAGCAGGGCAGGATACTCCTGCCTTCAAACCTGAGGGAATACGCCTTACTTGACAAGGACCTGGTGATTATCGGTGTTAACACCAGGGTAGAAATATGGAGCAAGGAGGCCTGGGAGGCCTACAGCAACGCATCTGAGCTGGACCATGATGCGATCGTGGAGAAGATGGCAGAGCTGGGTATATAAGCTCAGTCGTAACATAGAGGAGACCTGCAATGGAGTTTCACCATACACCTGTCATGCTGGAGGAAGTCCTCCAATACCTTGATCCCAAGCCCGGCGGGATCTATGCCGACGGTACCCTCGGCGGCGGAGGCCACTCACTGGAGATCCTGAAACGCATTTCGCCCGGCGGCAGGCTTATTGGGATAGATCGTGACCCGGCTGCGATCAAAGCAGCCCAGGAAAGGATGAAGGACTGGGCCGGGAGTTTCACGGCGGTCCATGGGAACTATTCCGACATCAGGGAGATCCTGGATGACCTTGGCGTTGAGCACCTGGACGGCATGATCATGGATCTTGGAGTGTCATCCTACCAGCTCGATGAGAAGGAACGGGGCTTTACCTACAATGAGGACGTCAGGCTGGATATGCGGATGGACACGACCCAGGACTTCAGCGCGTATGATGTCATAAACGGATACACGGCCGAGGACCTGGCCAGGATATTCTGGCAGTACGGCGAGGAACGCTGGTCAAAGCGGATAGCTGAGTTCATAGTAAAAAACAGGCCTATTGATACCACGGGCAGACTCGTTGAAGTGATCAAGGCCGCCGTGCCGGCTTCTGCAAGACGGACCGGCCCCCATCCCGCGCGGCGGGTGTTCCAGGCGATCAGGATAGAGGTCAACAGCGAGCTGGAGCATCTGAAGGTGGCTGTCGACAAGGCGGTCAGTGCACTGAAGCCGGGTGGGAGGCTGTGCATAATCACCTTCCATTCACTGGAGGACCGGATCGTCAAAACGGAATTCCAGAGGCTCAGCAATCCATGCACCTGCCCCCCCAAATCGCCTGTGTGCCTCTGCGGGGAAACCCCCCAGGTCGAGATCCTGACAAGGAAGCCCGTTTTACCGACGGCGGAGGAGATAGACTCCAACCCACGCTCCAGGAGCGCAAAGCTTAGGGCATGCCGGAAACTATGACCTGTACATAGCATACATAAACAACAAGGAGGTTGAATAGATTTGTTAGTAGCAGAGAAGTACGCATATCTTGAGGAAATGGAGCCGGCGATACAGCAGCTGAAGGCTCCGAAGGAAAAACCGAAAGCGGCTCCGTCTGCAAAACCAAATATACTCAACAAAGCAGTCTCAGTGCTACTGGTGATCATCTGCTTTGCAGCAGCCAGCCTTGTTGTGTACAGGTATGCCTTGATCAGCGAGAACCACAGCAAGATACTCAAGCTTGAAAGTGAGCTGGATGATATCCTTGACTACCAGAATAGGCTCAGGGTCGAGCTTGCATACAATGAGGACATCAGCAATATCGGGGACCTGGCAATGGGCGATCTGGGTATGCACTATCCTAACAAAGACCAGATACGGTATGTTGATATCCCCGAGCAAGATGAGCCTGCTGACCAGCAAGAGGTAGCAGAAGAACCCAAGGAGAGCATCTGGAGCCGTATCCTGGGGTTCCTGCACTGATACTGCCTGGAATAATGAGGGGGTTTATAGATGACAGCTACAGCCATTACTAATCGAAAAAGACTCCTTGTTTTATTGGTGGCCGTATCACTCATCCTGATGATACTTATGGGTAAACTGGGCTATATCCAGCTTGTATGGGGACGTGAGCTGCAAACCAAGGCCTATGACCAGTGGACCAGGTCGCTGGACGTATATCCGCAAAGAGGAATAATATACGACAGGACCGGCAAGGTCGTGCTGGCCCAAAGTGCAAGCGCAGACAGCATAGCCGCAAGGCCTGGCCAGATCCTGGATCCACGGGATACTGCCGCAAAGCTGGCTGCGATCCTAAACCTTGATGAGGATGAGCTTTACGCAAAGCTGTCAAATAGAAGCCAGTCCGAGGTCTGGATCAAGCGGCAGGTGACCCGGGAGGAAGCCAACCAGGTCCGGAGCCTGAATATAAAGGGAATATATTTCACCGAGGAGCCGAAAAGGTATTATCCCAACGGCAACCTTGCTTCACATATACTGGGTTTCACGATGAAATATTCTGAACCCGGCGAAGGCCTCAAAGGGCAGGAGGGCATTGAGCTCTATTATGATAAATATTTAAAGGGCATACCGGGCAGGATCATGATGGAGACTGACGCCCGGGGAAAGGAAGCCCCCACCAATGTTGAACGGCTCGTTCCGGCAGTGGATGGCTGGAATGTTATACTTACCATAGACCAGGCCATACAGTATTTCGTGGAAAAGGCCGTATCGGATGCCATGGACAATTTCCGGGCAAAAAAGGTATATGCAATAGTGATGGATCCGAAAACAGGGGAAATACTGGCCATGGCCAACCGCCCGGATTTCGATCCCAACGACCCTCCCAGGGACCTGGGCTTTGAAGGGATGCAGCAGTATATAAAAAACTTCGCGGTCAAGGACAACCTGGATCCGGGCTCGACATTCAAGATCATCACAGCGGCTGCCGCTTTGGAAGAAGGCGTGACAAACGTCAACAAGACTTACCATGACCCAGGCTTTCGCATAATCGACGGGGTCAAGATACGTTGCTGGAGACCAGGCGGTCACGGGACCGAGACCTTCTTTGAAGCCCTCCAGAACTCGTGTAATCCGGCCTTCATGGATATGGTCCTAGGCTTGGGCGTCGAAAAGTTCTATGGCTACCTGGAAGCCTTCGGGTTCGGCCAAAAGACAGGAATAGACGTATCCGGTGAGGAAAAGGGCGTAGTAATGGATAAGAACAGCGTCAAGAACGTGGACCTGGCCAGGATGGGCTTCGGCCAGTCCATATCCGTCACCCCGCTGCAGCTCATAACGGCAGCTTCCGCGGTAATAAACGGCGGTATCCTGATGCAGCCCCACCTGGTCAAAGCCCTTGAGTTCAACGACGGGCAAAGAAGGATATATGAGGAGATACAGCCGGTAGCAGTCCGCAGGGTCATATCCGAGAAAACCTCCGAGATAATGCGGGAAGCACTCCTGAGCGTTGTCAATGAAGGCGGCGGCAAAAATGCCTATATACCCGGATACAGGGTGGCCGGAAAGACAGGAACCGCCCAGAAGTACAAACCTGAGGGCGGGATAGCTGAGGGTAAGGTTTTAGCCTCCTTCATAGGTTTTGCCCCTGCCGATGACCCCCAGGTCATCGTGCTCTTCATGGTAGATGAGCCCCAGGTGGCAGTGGATTTCGGAAGCGTGGTGGCAGCGCCCTATGTAAAGATGATCCTCCTGGATGTGCTTGAGTACCTGGGCGTAGAGCCTGTTTTCGATAAAGAGACCCAAAAGCATACCAGGAAGGTAACTGTGCCGGATGTCACAGGGAAATCTCTCATGGATGCCGCCAGGCAGTTGAGTGCTGCGGGGCTTAGGTACCTGACAGACAGCACCGGCACCATAGTCAAGGACCAGATACCGAAGCCGGGCGCACAGGTAATGGTCAACACGACCGTCCTGCTGTACATGACCAATGAGAAGAACGACGAAAACGGAGAAAACGGTGAAAATGAAGATGAGCAGGACATGGTAGCGGTACCTGACCTAACGAACAGGTCCATCAGGGAAGCAAACAGCATACTGGCATCAGTCGGCCTTAAACTGAAGATAGACGGTTCCGGCATAGCGGTCAGCCAGGACCCTCCTGCAGGTACGCTCGTTCCGCCCGATACGGTCGTCACCGTGACCTTTGAAATGCCGGATTAAGGTATTTATTGCATATCCATAGTCAATACTATCAAGAGAGTTGTCCCACCCCATGCTTCGGGAGGAACACCATGATATTGAAGGATATTGTCAAGGATCTGGAGATCCTTCGCATAGAAGGATCTCCTGACAAGGACATCGATGCGCTGTATTACGATTCAAGACAGGTGACCCCGGGGTCCTTGTTTTTTTGTATTAAAGGACTTACATCCGACGGGCATGATTTCGCCCGGATGGCGGTAGATAAGGGCGCAGTTGCAGTTGTAGCTGAAAGGGACATACCCCTGCCGGACCATATCACGAAAGTGCTTGTGCCCGATACCCGCAAAGCCATGGGCTATGCCGCGAGCAATTTCTACAACAGGCCGACCGAGGTGCTTCTGCTGATTGGCGTGACCGGCACCAATGGTAAGACGACCACTTCATACCTGACAAGGTCCATACTGGAGCAGGCCGGCATAAAAACCGGCCTGATTGGGACGATTGCCAATATCATCGGCGACCAGGCCATCCCTTCGGTCAGGACCACTCCGGAAGCCCCGGAGCTCCACGGCATGCTGCGGGCTATGGTGAACGAAGGGGTCAGGGCAGCGGTTATGGAAGTGTCCTCCCATTCCCTTGAGCTGCGCAAGGTAGATGGGTGCAGGTTCGATGTCGGAGTATTCACTAACCTGACCCGGGACCATCTCGACTTCCATGGCACCTTTGAAAACTACCGCCGGGCAAAAGCAAGGCTGTTCAGGCTAAGCAGCGCGGCGGCCATAAATACGGACGATGAAAGCGGAAAGGTGATACTTGAGGAGTGCAAGGGCAAGGCCTACAGCTACGGGGTCCTAAAGAGCGCTCAAATATACGCTGATGAACTGGACTTAGGCAGCGAGGGCACGGAATTCAGGCTCTATTTGCCAGGTGGCAGCTTAAAGGTCAGGCTGGGCTTGACGGGTATGTTCAACGTCTATAATGCCCTGGCGGCGGCCTCGGCATGCTTTGCTGCTAACATTGCACCGGAGAGCATAAAAACCGGCCTGGAGGCTGTCAGAAGGATCCCGGGCAGGTTTGAGAGGCTGGATACGGGGACTGATTTTACCGTGATAATAGACTATGCCCATACCCCTGACGGGCTGGAAAATGTGCTGAAGACCGCCCGGGGCCTTACCCGCGGCAGGCTCATAACCCTCTTTGGCTGCGGCGGTGACCGGGATAAGTCCAAGCGGGAGGTGATGGGGGAGGTAGCAGGCAGGTACTCGGATTTGTGTATAGTCACCTCTGATAATCCACGCAGCGAGGAACCCATGGATATAATACGGCAGATCCTGCCGGGCGTTGTAAGGACCGGATGCGCCTACGAGGTGATCGAAAACCGCAGGGATGCCATAGAGTTTGCTATCAGGCATGGCAGGAAGGATGACCTCATAATCATCGCAGGCAAGGGCCATGAAACATACCAGATATTAAAGGATAAAATTATTTTCTTTGATGAAAAGGACATAATCGCTGCACTGCTAGGAAGGGAGAAGGTTTGATGAAGCCCCTCAAGATCGAAGAGGTCGTAAAAGCAATAGACGGCCGCATAGTGAGATCGGGAAAGGCACATGAGATAAGGGGTGTGTCCACTGACAGCCGCACCATAAAGCCCGGCGAGCTCTTTGTGCCTCTTATCGGCGAGCGGTTCAATGGCCACAGCTTCATTGATGCTGCTGCCGCAAAGGGCGCATCCGCTGTATTGACCCAGGAACTCAACATAAGATTCCCTGAGGGCGTACATGTTATCTATACCCACAACACCCTGACAGCGCTTCAGAATTTGGCAGGGTGGTACCTCGGCCGCTTTCATATACCTGTTGCAGCCGTGACCGGCAGTACGGGTAAGACAACGACCAAGGAAATGATCTACAGCGTTTTGTCAGAAAGGTACAAGGCCCTCAAGACCCAGGGCAATTTCAACAATGAGATCGGCCTGCCCCTGACCTTGTTCAATATAGATGAGACCCACCAGATGGTAGTGCTGGAAATGGGCATGAGCGGTTTTGGCGAGATCAGCCGCTTGGTTGAGATAGCCCCGCCCAAGGCCGCTGTGATCACCAATATCGGGGTGTCACACATAGAAAAGCTGGGAAGCCGGGAAAATATCCTGAAGGCCAAGCTTGAGATCTTCCAGGGCTTTGATGACACCACAACCGCCATTATCAACGATGATGACGATATGCTCCATAAAGCCGCCAATGAGTTCACATTCCCGGTAGTCAGGTTCGGCACGAAGCCTAGTGCTGACATAGTTGCCACAAATATCCGTCTTGCGGGTGAAAAGGGCGTGGAGTATACTGTGGAAACAGAGGATGATACATGCCAGATAACACTCAAGGTGCCCGGCATGCACAATATTTACAACAGCCTGGCGGCTGTTGCGATGGGCAGGGTCTTCGGCCTGTCCTTAGAAGAGATCCGAAGAGGCCTTTTAAAGTTCGAGACTGACAGCATGCGTCTCAACATTATACATATGGACAATGATGTAGTGGTTATAAACGACTCGTACAATGCCAGCCCCGACTCCATGATGGCGGCCCTAAGGGTCCTCGGGGACATGGAGGGCAAGCGGAGGATCGCGATCCTTGCCGACATGCTGGAGTTGGGCAATTATTCAGAAGAAGCCCACCGGAAGGTCGGAGCCGCGACAGTTGAATGCGGTGTCGACATCCTGGCCGTCAAAGGCAGGCACAGCTTGTGGACAGCGGAGGAAGCAGCCAGGGCAGGACTGCCTTCCGGGTCTATATATAAATTCAATGACAATGCAGAGATAAAGGAATGGCTCGGCTCTTTTCTGGCTGATGGGGACAGGATACTGATTAAGGGTTCCCGGGGCATGCATATGGAGGAGATCGCTGCTTATTTGCAGGATGGGGGCATACAAAAGTGAAAACGATAGCGTATACAGTAGTATCGGCCTTTTTGCTGACTCTGATCATGGGTCAGCTTTTAATACCTTTGCTGAAAAGGCTGAAGTTCGGCCAAAACGTCAGGGAGGAAGGGCCCAAGAGCCACCTTTCCAAGGCCGGGACGCCTACCATGGGTGGCATCATATTCCTTCTGCCGCTGGTTGCGGTTGCCCTGTTTTTTTCTGGCGGCAGCAGGGACTTTGTCCTGGCTGCGGTACTGTCGACCCTGGGCTTCGGACTCATAGGTTTTATCGATGATTATATAAAGGTAGTGATGAAACGATCCCTCGGACTCAGGGCATATCAGAAGCTCATAGGGCAGATCGCGATTGCTGCCGCCCTTGCATATTATGCCTACTCCAACGACCACATCGGCAGCAGCCTCATCATACCCTTTACGGGCGCCGAATGGAACCTGGGAGTGTTCTATATACCCGCTATCATCTTCATTATAGTAGGAGTCGTCAACAGCACGAACCTGACCGACGGCCTCGATGGCCTGGCTACAGGGGTCACCCTGATCGTTTCTGCCACGTTTACTATCATAATCAGCTTTACCGCAGCAGCGGCAGGTGATAAGGGGCTGAGCTACCTTGCTGAGAACCACGGCAACCTGGTGATCTTTGCGGCCGCCCTGACTGGTGCCTGCCTGGGCTTTTTGAGGTACAATGCCTATCCTGCCCAGGTGTTCATGGGAGACACGGGCTCGCTGGGCATCGGTGGCGCCGTTGCTGCCCTGTCAGTGTTGACCAGGCTGCCCCTCTGGCTCCCCATAATCGGCGGAGTCTATATGGCAGAGGCTGTTTCTGTCATTTTGCAGGTCGGATCCTTCAAGCTGAGAGGCAAAAGGGTGTTCAGGATGGCTCCCCTGCATCACCATTTCGAATTGTCGGGCATGCCGGAAACCAAGGTCGTTGCAATGTTCATGATCGCGGCCGCGGTCCTGTGCCTGTTTGCACTAATGAGCATCTAGGGGGATAAGCACATGAAATTTACAGGAAAGACAGCATTGGTAGCCGGCCTTGCACGCAGCGGAGTAGCGGCTGCAAAGCTGCTAGACAGGCTTGGCGCCCGGGTCATAGTGAATGATATCAAAAAGGAAGAAGAGCTCCAGGAACTGGTGGCTGAACTTAAAAGCTCCATAGACTGTGAATTCGTGCTTGGCGCTCAGCCGGACGAGGCTGCAGAGCGGGCTGATTTCATCGTACTGAGCCCTGGGGTGCCGACAGACCTGCCCTTCATCATAAAGGCCAGGGAGGATGGAAAAGAGGTAATAGGCGAGATAGAGCTTGCGTATAGATTATGCAGGGCCCCAATAGCTGCAATTACGGGGACCAACGGCAAGACGACCACGACCACCCTCGTGGGCGAAGTTTTCAAGGCAGCCGGGCTCCGCACCCATGTACTTGGCAACATAGGGGTGCCCTTTACAGGCAGTGTGCTTGATATACTGCCTACTGATGTCGTATCCGCCGAAATCAGCAGCTATCAGCTGGAAACCATAGATACCTTCAAGCCGAAGGTGGCAGTTATCCTGAATATCACTGAGGACCACTTGAACCGGCATAAGACTATGGAGAGATATATAGAGGCAAAGCTGGCCATATCCAAAAACCAGGATGAAAATGACTACCTGGTGGTCAACGCAGATGACAAGATACTCTCGGGACTTAAGATCGAGACCAGGGCCAGGATCTTCAGGTTCAGCAGGAAGCAGGCATTGCCGGAAGGGGCCTGGGTCGAGGACAATGAGATCATTGTTGACATTGGGAAAGGCAGGACAAGGATCTGCGCTGCGGATGAGGTCGCGATCCCCGGGACCCACAACCTGGAGAATGCACTGGCAGCAGCTTTGGCGGCCAGCCTCATGGGAGTAGGGGCGGAGGCTGTTTCACTGGCCCTGCGCATCTTCCCCGGAGTGGAGCATAGGATAGAAAAGGTTAGGACGATAAACGGCGTTACATTCTACAACGATTCCAAGGGTACGAATCCGGACGCTGCGATAAAGGCCATCGAGGCCATGAAAGGCCCAACGGTCCTGATAGCCGGAGGATATGACAAGCACAACACCTTTGATGAGTTCATCCAGGCATTCAGCGACAAGGTAAAGGCCATGGTCGTACTGGGAGAAACAGCAGATAAGATAACGAAGACAGCGGAACAAATGGGGTTTACCGAGGTCCACAGGGTGCAATCGATCGAGGAAGCAGTCTTAACAGCCTTCAAACTGTCATCCCCTGGGTACAACGTGCTGCTGTCGCCGGCATGCGCCAGCTGGGATATGTTCAAGGATTTTGAAGAAAGGGGCAGGGTTTTCAAGGAGGCTGTCAAGGCATTGAGGGGGTAACGGCATGACCAAAAAGCCGATTGATTTTCCTATCCTAATAACCACAGTCATCCTGGTTGCAATAGGTATAGTGATGGTTTTTTCCGCCAGCTATTACCGGGCGGCGGAAGTTTACAAGGACAGCATGTATTTCTTCAAGCGGCAGCTTTTGTGGGCAGTGGTCGGGTTCGCCGGAATGTTTCTTGCCTCTAGGATAGAATACCGAAAGTTTAAGAAGTTTTCAGTAGCTTTCCTGGTTATAAGCATACTCCTGCTCATCGCAGTGCTCCTGGTAGGTGAGGTAAGGAACAATGCCAAACGCTGGCTGAGCATCGGCGGTTTCTCCTTGCAGCCATCCGAAATCGCGAAGTTTGCACTGATACTTTTTTCAGCGGATATCGCATCCAGGAGCAAGCACCAGGTCAGGAAATTTTTCACAGGCCTTGTGCCGATACTGGGTGCGGCGGCACTGATGGCAGGCCTTATAATGCTGCAGCCAAACATGAGTACAGCCATGAGCATCCTGATGATGACGCTCATCCTGCTGTTTGTGGGGGGCGCAAATCTGGCGCATCTTCTCCTGCTGGTAGGGGCAGGAGCTGGTACAGGCGTAGTCCTGATGT
>JAKORJ010000160.1 GCA_029777885.1 Bacillota bacterium
AGGCGGCATGGGCTATCTATATATACTGTTGGGCTGTGCCCACGCGCTTGATGAGGACTTTGACCTTGATTTGTCCCTGCTTGACCTGGACACCCTGTATCAGGTTCCCCAGTTCGAGACGATTGAGGAAGAGTCGATAGAGGTTGGGTACTGCACGGAATTTTTCATAAAGAACCTTCATCCCAATATCAAGGAGCAGGATATCGACAAGCTCAAGGAAAAGCTTGAAAAGCTAGGAGACTCCATTGTGGTAGTCGGCGATGAAAACCTGATAAAGGTGCATTTCCATACCAATATGCCTGGCAAAGGGCTGCAGCTGGGCTTAAGGTTCGGCGAGCTTACAAACATAAAAATCGATAACATGCGCGAGCAGCACCGCCATATCAACGATTTTGACATGCCGACCAAGGATGACGCGCCTGAAAGGGAATACGGCATATTGTCTGTGTCGATGGGAGACGGGATCGCCAGCATCTTCAAGGATCTGAACACAGATTACATCATCGAGGGCGGGCAAACCATGAACCCTAGCATTGAGGACATCCTCAAGGGCGTTGCCCGTGTGAAAGCGAGAAACCTGTTCATTTTGCCAAATAACAGCAATATAGTGCTGTCAGCAAGCCAAGCTGCCAAGGTCAGCGATAAGCCCCTTCATGTGATCCCAACCAAATCGATCCCCCAGGGCCTGGCTGCCCTGATAGCTTTTAACCCTGACGCTTCGCTGGAAGAAAACCTGGAGGCAATGACCGAAGCCATCTCGAACGTGAAAACAGGGCAGGTCACTTATGCGGTAAGGAACTCCAATATCAACAATACAGCTATAGAAGAAGGGGACATCATAGGCATCACCGACGGCAAAATCAATGCCGTAGGGAAAAATATCGCCGAGGTCACAATGAGGCTGATAGACAGCATGGTGGACGAGGACTCGGAGATAGTGACAATCTTCTACGGCAAGGAAGCTTCAGCCGGGGATACAGAGCAGATATCCTCCCACATCAGGGAGAAATATCCGGACCTGGATCTGGAAGTTCTCGACGGCGGGCAGCCGCTGTATTATTATATAATATCTGTAGAATAAGCCGGAGACAATCCGGCTTTAACTTTAGCAGAGGATAGCATATGATCAGGTTGTCTGAGAGTATCACGAGCCTGAAGGGCGTAGGGCCTAAAAAATCTTTTTTATTGCATAGGTTAGACATCTTTACTCTGGAGGATGCCCTGAATCATTTTCCCCGGGACTATGAGGAAATCAAGGCGGTTAAGCCTATAGAGGCCGTAGCTGACGGCGAGATGGCATCAGTTTGTGCAGTATTTGCAGATTCATCAAGGAAAAAACGAACTAAAGATTTGGTGGTGACCTATGTCAAAGCCTGCGACGATACCGGGCAGGCAGAGTGCGTTTGGTTCAATCAGCCTTACAGGGCTTCGCTGTACAAGCCGGATGTTCCCTATTTTATAAGGGGCAAAGCCGTGCGCAAGGGTAAAAGCCTTCAATTACAGAACCCGTCAATAGAAGCATTTGACCCTAAGATACACAAGTTGGACAGGCTCCTTCCGGTTTATCCCCTGACCCGGGGGCTTACACAGAACGACCTGCGCAACCTGGTCCATGGGATACTTAGTTCGGTCGAAAGCGGATACAGCGACCCCTTTGACAAACTGGCAGTGGAAGAGTATGGTCTTATCTCCAAGGCAAACGCATACAAGCTCATACATTTTCCGGACAGCATAAACTCGGTTCACATGGCTAGAAAACGGCTCATTTTCGATGAGTTTTTTGCCATGCTGGTTTCGATAGGCTATCAGAGGAAGGTCATTCGGTCTGGTTTCATAGGCAAGCGGATCTCCGCTGATCATAGCCTTGTCGCTGATTTTCTTAATGGTCTGCCTTTCAAGCTTACTGTGTCCCAGCAAAAAGCGTTGGCTGACATATTTGCTGACCTATCCGGTGGCAAGATCATGAACCGACTGATCCAGGGTGATGTAGGATCCGGGAAAACAGTCATAGCCGCTGCAGCGATGTGCGCCGCTGCCGCATCCGGTCATCAGAGCGCTATGATGGTCCCTACAGAGATACTTGCCAGGCAGCATATGAGAACCATGAGCCGGATGTTTGATAAGACTGATATCAGACTGTCACTGCTGACAGGGAGGATGAGCAATGCTGATAAGGCTTTGGTCAAGAGATCGATCGCAGAGGGCACAACGAACATAGTCATAGGTACCCATGCGATTTTACAGCGGGATGTTGTTTTTAAGGATCTGGCGCTGGTGATAACAGATGAGCAGCATAGGTTTGGGGTGATGCAACGAATGCTGCTCCGCAGCAAGAGCGAAAATACGATGCCCCATTTTTTGGTCATGTCAGCTACGCCTATACCAAGGACGCTGGCGCAGATCATGCACGGAGACCTTGATGTGTCCATATTAGATGGCAAGCCTCCCGGCCGGGTGCCCGTAAAAACCCATCTCATAACCTCAAGCCTCAGGGACCGACTGTACAACTTCATCAGGAACAGGGCGCTGGCAGGTGAACAGGCCTATATCGTGTGCCAGCAGATAGAAAACGGAAGCGATGGTATAAAATCAGCGGAAGAGCTGTATGCTGAACTGGTTAAAACCCATTTGAAGGGCATTGAAACAGGGCTGATCCATGGCAGGCTGAAGCCGGAAGAAAAAGAAGAGATAATGGAAGCGTTTGTAAATGGGAGGATAAGGGTACTTGTGGCTACTACGGTTATCGAAGTGGGGGTCAATGTCCCCAATGCCACTATCATAGCTATAGAAAATGCAGAGCGGTTCGGCCTGGCCCAGTTGCACCAGCTCCGGGGCAGAGTCGGGAGAGGCGACAAGCCCTCCTACTGCATCCTGATCTCTGATGCCAGGGATGAAATGGCCAAAGATAGGCTAATGGCCTTGGTAAAATCTAATGACGGTTTTGAGCTTGCAGAAAAGGACCTGCTTCTCAGGGGGCCCGGTGACCTTTATGGTACCAGGCAGCATGGACTACCACAGTTTGCAATCGCCCATCCGCTTATGGACAAGGATATGCTAGGCTGCGCCCAGGGAGCGGCGAAACTGGTCCTGGACAGGGCGGACCAGGCAGATTATAAAAAAATCATTGAGATTTGCCTGGAAAAGTATAATAAACTGGCAGCTTTGCCTGATTAAACACTTCCATAACATGAGTAATATTTTTTACCCCGGTTAAATTATCATTACTAAAGTTATCGGAGGTGAAATCCATGGCTAGCAGGAAAAACAGGCAAAAGGCTGTCCCGGAAGCCGAAAAGGCTCTCAATGAAATGAAATTCGAAGTGGCGGAGCAGCTTGGCGTAGATCTCAAGGAAGGCTATAACGGTGATTTGACCTCTAAGGAAGCTGGCTCAGTCGGCGGTCAGATGGTGAAAAAGATGATAGAGCAGGCTGAGAAGCAGATGAGCAGAAAGCAGCAGAAATAACTTTAGTGAATGGGAGCAGGTCTTAATTGCCTGTTCCCTTTTTGCAAAAAAAGCTGGTGACTTGAAGTCACCAGGATTGGGAGAGGAGAAATTGAAGGAAGAGCTCTGTCGGATGTTGGAAACATCCAGACTCAGGCTTATTATTTGTAGATGGATGCAAAATATACTTCTTCCTGGGTTTTCTTGTTCAACTGGTTCAATTGTGTTAAAATACCAATAGGACAAGCATTTTGATCTTGGAAACGAAGGGTCATGAACATATGCCGCGAATAATATCAGGCAGTTTGAAAGGAAGAAGCCTAAAGACCTTAAGTGGCAACAATACACGGCCTACTGCCGATAGGGTTAAAGAAGCCATGTTCAACATCATACAGGGCAAACTGCCCGGAAGCTTAGTGCTTGACCTGTTCGCAGGCACAGGCAATCTCGGGCTCGAAGCCATTAGCCGGGGCAGCATTATGGCTGTATTCGTAGAAAAGGAACCTAAAGCGTTGGCTGTGCTCCGGGACAATTGCAAAGCCCTGGGCTGCACTGACAATACACTGATAATGCCCATGGATGTCATGAAAGCCATCAGGTCATTGCGGGAAAAGGGCTATACCTTTGATATAGTCTTCATGGACCCGCCTTACAACAGGGACTTGGAAGCTCCGGTCATCCTGGCTCTGTCAGAATTCCGGATAGTAAAGGATGACGGCTTGATCGTTGTGGAGCACATGACGACCGACAGCCAGTCTGACACGACCGGGGTCTTCATCAGGTTTGATACCCGCAGGTACGGCAATACCAGCATCAGCTTTTACAGAAAGGATCGTTCAGATGAGAGCAGCAGTCTACCCGGGGAGCTTTGACCCCATAACCAACGGCCATCTGGATGTCATAAAACGCTCAGCCGGACTGTTTGACCTGCTTATAGTAGCCGTAGCGAAAAACTACAGCAAGAAGCCGGCATTTTCAGTTGAAGAACGGATCGATATGATTAAAAAGGTCACGCACGACATTCCAAATGTCGTTGTAGACCATTTTGAAGGCCTGCTAGTAGAATATGCCGCAAGCAAAAATGCAGGCGTGATCATTAAGGGCTTGAGGGCTGTATCGGATTTCGAATATGAATTTCAAATGGCTTTGATGAATAAAAAGCTGAAGCCGGACATTGAAACATTGTTTATAATGACAGACCATAAATATTCATACCTGAGCTCAAGCATGGTCAAAGAAGTGGCCAGCCTGGGCGGCTCTATTGAAGGCCTTGTGCCGGATGAGATCATTTTTGACATTATAAATAAATACAGATATAAGAATATGGGGGGCTAAAATGAACATTTTTTCATTACTGGACAGCTTGGAAGATGAACTCGAGAAGGGCATGAACCTTCCCTTTACCTCCAAATCCCTGATCGATAAGGAAAAGTGTCTGGAAATCATCAAGGATATCAGGCTCAGCATACCCGATGAGATCAAGCAGGCTGAATGGATCAAGAAGGAAAGACAGCGGATATTGGTGGAGGCGCAGAAAGAGGCTGAAGCAATAACCAGGGAAGCTGAGCAAAAAATCAGGGCACTGATCGACGAAAATGAGATCACCCAAAGGGCATACAAGCAGTCCAGAGAGATCATTGAAAATGCTCAGAACAATGCAAAGGAAATCAGGCTGGGTGCGAAAGAATATGCGGATTCCATCCTGGGAGACGTGATCGAATATCTGACACAGCAGCTTAATATCCTGCAGGAGAACAGGCAGGAACTGAACAGCAAGAAAAGATAGGCTGCTTTCTTCAGCCTGCCTTGCTTCTGATTTTATTCATTACGTAGACAGCGGCTGACAAGGTAAATACGATCCCCAGGCTAAGCATGGTTAAATAAAGGGAATGGCGCAGACTTATCCTCCAGCCGGGCAATGAAGGCACTGCAGGGCTGAACACCTGTGCGGCCTCGGGATACAACAAAAGTGTCATTGGATATGATATCAGGGCTGCCAGCAGGCCATGCAGCAATTTTGTCATCATGTACAGGCCGGTCCTGATCCCGCTGCCCGCAAGCATTGCAGCTGCCTGGGCATTTATCGACATACCACTCCAGCCTATTATGAAAGATACCGTAATGATTTTTTGCTGCATTGATACAGAAGCCTGGCTTATTATCTTGCTTCCCGTTGTGATCTCAAACATACCGCCTATAATACCGCTCAACAGGACTTGATCGACATTAACGCCCTTTAGGATTACCGATATGAGTTTAGATATATGGCTGATCAGGCCGGTATTCAGCATAAGCCTTATGATCACGGAAAACAGCATTATGTATCCGCCCACTATCAAAAGGACGCTGACTGAACTGTTTACAGCCTTGCCCATAAGCTCTCCAAAGGGCTTTTTCTGTTTTGACCTGGCTTTCCGGAAGGCATCGAAAGCTTCCCGCATGCTGAACTTATCAGTTCCCTTGGGCACATGTTTGCTCCTGTAAAACCTGAACATGATCCCAAGGGCAATAGCGGCCAGATAATGGCTTACGAGTATTACCCTGCCCCCCTCCACAGTGCCCAGCATGCCGATCGCCACAGCCCCTACCATGAAAAGCGGGCCGGATGTTGAGCAAAAGGCGAGGATGCGCTGGCCTTCATCAACATCAAGCTTGTTTTCTCTTATCAAAGACCCTACCATCCTGGCTCCCGATGGGTAACCAGATGCGGCGCTCATTATCCAGATGAACGAGCTTTTACCGGAGCAGCGAAACAGGGGGCGCATCAAAGGGTTGAGCAAGACTGAGACAAAGTCGATGATCCCAAGGTCTATCATCAGGTCGGATACTATAAAAAAGGGCAGCAGGGCAGGAAAGACAGATTTCAGGAATATTTCAAGGCCCGACAGGGCGGCATGGTACGCATCCTGGGGATACAGCAGTATACAGAAAAGCAGGAAGGAAACAAGCAATACAGGAAGCAGGGCGTAAGCCCTCTTTAAAATAAGGCTTTTCATCTTTCCACCGCCAAAATTTATTAATAGGTGTTTCAACTGCAGAACTAAACCAATAATATATGTATTAAAAAGGGAGTGGTTCTATGAAGGAAAGACCTAGAATAGGTTTGGCGCTGGGAGCGGGAGCGACCAGGGGATTCGCTCATATCGGAGTCTTGCAGGCAATGGAAGAGTTGGGCATAAGACCGGATTACATATCAGGCAGCAGCATAGGCGCCATAGTAGGTGCTTTATATGCTGCCGGAGTATCGCCTAAAGTCATGGAAGGCATAGCATATAACCTTGAACCCGGCTTGTGCTATGACATTTGTATGCCCCGAAAGGGGTTCATACAGGGCAATAAGCTCGAAAATATGATAAGGATACTTACCCGGAACAAGGATTTCGAAGAGCTGGACATACCCCTGGCTGTCACGGCGGTCGATCTGATAACCTCTGAAAGGGTCATCCTCAATACCGGCAATGTGGCCCGGGCGGTAAGGGCAAGCATTTCCATACCAGGCGTGTTCAAGCCTGTATATGACGGCGACAGGGTGCTGGTGGACGGGGGCATACTGGAACGGGTGCCGGTGAATGTGGTCCGTGAAATGGGAAGCGACATAGTGATAGGTGTCGATGTAGGCTTCAGGGGGAAACATCGCCCGACTTCCAACATACTTGAGATCATACTACAGTCCTTTGAAGTGATGGAGCTAGAGATCATAAAACACACGGTCCCTGACAACGCCATAATGATATACCCCGATCTCAATGTCCAGAATCCTCTTGGCTTCGATCATGCGGAGGAAACCATAAAAGCCGGCAGGAGGGCTGCCATGGAAGTGCTCCGGAACCGCTTGGAGCTGACTAGAGAATTACAGGTCCCTGTATAAGGTCCCGTCCTCCCTTGCGCAGGTCATCCCTACCGAGGGTCAGTGCGTATATATCGGTCGCAAGTATGTCGTATTCAAACATCTCGCGCAGGGCATTATCGTACCTTTTGTAATGGGCAGCCTTGGTCAGGACAGGGACCCTGGCCTTGTTTTTCAGTTCCTTCAAAAGCGGCAGGGCCTTTGATGAAAAACCGAGTATGCGGATATACTTTGGCCCTGTGCCGGAGTTGAGCTCCCTGAACCTGTCCTTGGTAAGGTTGAGGAGGCCGTGGATTATAATGCGGTGCAGGCGGGTCCGCACGTAGCGCTTGGTTTTGAGTGCAGCGATCAGGTCCTCTGTACTGGAAGCATCCAGGGCTGATTCCTTGATCCTGTTTTCCAGCCCTTCCTCTACGTTCATCCATTGGGAGATCTCCTCCCTGCTTGAGCGCCTGAGCAATCCAAGTACCAGATCATCCAGCCTGCCGGCCATAGACGGGCCCCTGCCGCTCTCGACCGCGTTGGCAAGCACGTCATACGAGGCCTTGGGCATGGACTCCTTCAAGCCCTCTGTCAGGCCGTTCCTGTAAAACTCCCTCCTTATCGAAGCAGCACTGGTTATGCCCTTTTGTAAAACAGTGGAGTTGTAAGCTGAAGCGATCCGCCTTACGATCACGGGGATTATGGGGCTGTCCGTTTTTTTCAATGCCTTCAGGTATTCTACAGCAAGTATCGTATTGGAGCCGATCATAAGGCTGCTGATCTCGTGGCTTTCGGAATGGGGCTTCCCCGTCTGCCGCAGATATTCCCTTATGGCATGCTGCCTGGCTACGGGAAATGACAGCCCTTGCCGTAAGAAATCCTTGAGCTTCAGCTTGTAGCTGTCATCCTCGTACGTCAGTATTTCTGCCAGATGCCGAAGGGTGTCAAGATCAGTTGATTCGCTGCCAAAGCTCATATGGGTGACCAGGCCTGTGTGATTCAGTAACTGTACTCCTCCATAGGCAAAAAATTCAGCGCTCTGGGTCGAGTAAACCACGGGCAGTTCCAGGACAAGGTCTATACCACAGCGCAAGGCGGCTTCCGCCCGAAGCCATTTGTCGATTATGGCAGGTTCGCCTCGCTGAGTGAAGTTGCCGGACATTACTGCTATTGAGTAATCCGGCTCTATTAGTTTCAGGGACTCTTTTAGGTGGTACAAATGACCCAGGTGAAAGGGGTTGTATTCAGCAACTATTCCAAGTACCTTCATATGTTCTCCTTGCTTTGTTTCTGACGGATGGTCTATCAGCCAAATCGAATACTTTTAATGTTATGATGATCCCTTAGTTGATTTTATATATAAATAAGCCGATAAACAAGGGGAAAAGTCATAAAATAATAACGATCTGATCCATGTAAAAGGATTTTAGTGTTTTTTGTAGAATATGATTAGGCTGTACTATTATAAGAGTTCGCACTTGAAAGGAGATATTTTTATGGGTGTTTTGCAGGAAATACGAGAAAGAGCCTCAAAACTGGGAAAAACGATCGTATTGCCGGAAGGTATAGAGCCGCGTATAATAAAGGCTGCTTCCATGGCAACACAGGCCGGCGTGGCCAAAGTAATCCTGTTAGGTGATCCCCAGGAGATCGAGCGCAAATCAGAGGGTGTCGATCTTACTGGTGTTACTATTATAGATCACTTGAAATCGGACAAAATAGACCATTATGCCAAGGAGCTATATGAGCTGAGAAAGCACAAGGGCATGACCCTGGAAATGGCTTATGAAACCCTCAAAGACCCGCTGTATTTCGGTACGATGATGGTAAAGCTGGGTGACGCTGACGGCATGGTGGCCGGTTCGATCAATGCGACCGCCGATGTCCTCAGGCCTGCCCTCCAGATCATCAAAACCGCGCCTGGCATCAAGGTCGTGTCCAGCATATTCGTTATAGAGTTGCCTGACAGCAGGTTCGGCAAAAATGGTGCCCTGCTTTACGGAGACTGCGGCGTCAACCCTGACCCGGATGCTGAGGAGCTAGCAGCCATTGCAGTTTCAACCGCTATGACCGCCAAGCAGGTAGCAGGCATGGAGCCTATCGTGGCGCTCCTATCCTACTCGACCAAGGGAAGCGCTACCCATCCAAGGGTGGACAAGGTCATCAAGGCTACCAAGTTGGCACAGCAAATGGCACCCCAATTCTTATTCGACGGAGAGCTGCAGGGAGACGCGGCATTGGTTGAAAGCGTAGCCAAGCTGAAATGCCCCGACAGCCCTGTGGCCGGCAGGGCCAACGTGCTCATTTTCCCGGATCTGGATTCAGGCAACATCGCATACAAGCTGACCCAGCGGCTGGCAGGAGCCCAGGCTGTAGGCCCGATCTGCCAGGGGCTTGCCAAGCCAGTCAACGACCTGTCAAGGGGCTGCAACTCCGAGGACGTAGTCAACGCGATTGCTATAACTGCTGTTCAGGCTGAAATATGAACCGGGAGATGATCTAAGTGAAAATTCTAGTAATCAACGCCGGGAGTTCATCACTTAAGTACCAGCTGATCGATATGGACAGTGAAAGTGTATTGGCCAAGGGTAATGCAGAGCGGATCGGTATAGCCAATTCCCAGCTGGCCCATACTTCATCCGGCAGAGACAAGGTCGAGATCAAGGCTGACTTTAAAAACCATACAGATGCCATTAAAATGGTCATTGAGACCCTGGTTTCACCTAAGTACGGGGTCATAAAGGACATGAGCGAGATAGGGGCTGTAGGTCACAGGGTAGTACATGGCGGAGAACGCTTTTCAGAGTCAGTCGTCATTAACGATGAAGTCATGGCAGCAATAAAGGCCAATATCGACCTTGCGCCCCTGCATAACCCGGCAAACATCATGGGTATAGAGGCATGCAGGCGCATTATGCCGGATACGCCAATGGTAGCGGTGTTCGACACCGCCTTTCATCAAACGATGCCAAAAGAAGCCTACCTCTATGCGATCCCCTACGAATACTACGAGAAATATAAAATCAGGCGCTACGGGTTCCATGGGACCTCGCACAAGTATGTCTCTCTGAAAGCTGCAAAGTTGCTCGGCAGACCCGTTGAAGAGCTCAAAATGGTGACCTGCCATTTGGGCAACGGTTCGAGCATTGCTGCTGTCAAGTACGGCAAGTCGATCGATACAAGCATGGGATTTACCCCCCTGGACGGCCTGCCGATGGGTACACGGTCGGGGAGCATAGATCCTGCGATCGTAAGCTTTTTGGCTGAAAAGGAAGACCTGACAAGCGAAGAAATCAACGAATACCTTAATAAAAGGTCAGGTGTCCTGGGCATTTCCGGGGTGAGCAGCGACTTCAGGGATCTGGCGGACGCCGCAGCCCATAATATCGAGCGGGCCCAACTGGCCCTTGACGTGTTCAACTACCAGGTGAAAAAGTATATCGGCCAGTATGCCGCTGCGATGGGCGGCCTGGACTGTGTCGTATTTACCGCCGGTATAGGGGAGAACACCCCCAGCGTGCGAAGCGAAGCCTGCAAAGGCCTTGAGTTCCTGGGCATTAAGATAGATCCCGAACGCAACGATAAGATCCTGGGCCGCTTAAACATGGAAGGCCTGATTTCGACGGACGATTCACCTGTAAAGGTGCTTGTGATCCCGACCAATGAAGAGCTAATGATAGCCAGAGAAACGCTGGAGCTGATATGCTAAAGTTTTTGTTAAGATGCTGATATACTTGACAGCTTGTATTCGTATTATATATAATTAGAACTCGGAGGTTTCGGCTGGAAGATTTTATTTTCTGCTTATCCTCCGCTTTGAATGAGGTGATTGACCTTGAAGCTCGATATTGCCGAAGTTCAAAGGGACACAGGATCCAGCCTTTCATTCGATGGTGAGCTTTTGATAAAGGATTTCCAGTGGCAGGGAGAGACAGTCGGCTTTCCAGGCCCCCTGCAGGTAGAAGGCAGGATAACCAATGTCGGTGATATGCTGATTTTAAATGCATCGGTAAAAGGTACTGCCATTCTAACATGCAGGCTGTGCATGGGAGACTTCGAATACGATCTGGATTTCAGCTTTGAAGCGAAGCTGAAGGACACCCCTGTACAGGACGATCCTGACTACTTTGCATACCAGGGATTTCAAATCGATCTGACCGATATTGTGACGGAGTTTCTGATACTGGAGATACCCTCCGTAAGGCAATGTCGGGAAGATTGCAAGGGGCTGTGTCCAATATGCGGTGTCAACCTGAACGAACAGTCATGCAAGTGCACTGATGCAGAGGACTCGGATCTTATGATCGATGAGCGTTTGGAAGCACTGAAGGAGTATTATACCGGCCAGAGTAAGGAGGTGTAAAAATGGGAGTACCAAAAAAGAAAACATCCCAGGCCAGACGGGATAAAAGAAGAGCAAACTGGAAGCTAACGCCTCCGGGTACAGTGGAATGTCCGCAGTGCGGAGAACCAAAGCTTACTCACCGTATCTGCAAACATTGCGGTTTCTACGATAAAAAACAGGTTCTGAAAGTAGGCGAGTAATAAAAAAGGCTACCCTTAGGCAGGGTAGTTTTTTTTATATCTTCTTGCAAAAAAAGCAAGGTTCCTATATACTATTTTTAATACTTGGTACTAGTATTAGATATGAATACATAAACTGAGGTGACGTATATGGCCAGGAAATCGGTTCCCAAGAAAGAAAGGCAGAACCTGTTGATGGAACGGCTCATAGCAGATCCCTTTATTACAGACGAGGAATTAAGTGAAGAGTTCAATGTCAGCATACAGACCATACGCCTTGACAGGCTGGAGTTGGGCATACCGGAGTTGAGAGAGCGGATACGCAACGTAGCATCGGAAAACTACAGCAAGATCAGGACCATAGAAGCAAAAGAGGTGATTGGCGAGATCGTTGACCTGGAACTCGGCGTCAGCGGCATCTCCATCCTGCAGACGACAAACGATATGGTATTCGAAAAGACCAAGATAGTAAGAGGCCATTATATCTTCGCCCAGGCCGAATCCCTGGCGATTGCCGTGATAGATGCAAAGGTAGCGCTCACCGGTGTGGCAAACATAAAATACAAAACGCCTATATATGCAGGGGACAAGCTGGTAGCGAAGGCGCAGGTGATCAGGGTCAGAGGCAACAAGTATTTTGTCTGGGTTATCATAAAGGTGAAGCAGCAAGAAGCCTTCAGAGGTAAATTTATACTGGTATCGGTTGATTCCAAGGAAAGGGGCAATTGATGTGAGAATCATTGTAGACGGCATGGGTGGGGACTACGCACCCTCTGAAATCGTCAAGGGGAGCCTGGAAGCGGTCCTGGAGTATGGTATAAATATTACGCTGACCGGAGATTCAGCCCGGCTGGAAGAAGAACTCAGGAGCCTGAACGCTCCGATGGACCGTTTCGAGATAATCCACGCGTCCGAGGTCATCACCATGGAAGACAGCCCTGTAGCTGCGATCAGAAAAAAGAAGGACAGCTCGATGGTCAAGGGCTTTGAGCTCGTAAGGGAGGATCCTGAGAGCGTATTTATTTCTGCCGGCAATACCGGGGCTCTCATGGCAGGAAGCCTGCTGAAGGTAGGTAGGATCAAGGGCATAGACCGTCCCGCCCTAGCGCCTGTTTTACCCAACAGGGGGAACGGTACACTGCTTATCGATGCAGGGGCCAACACCGAGGTCAAGCCTGAAAACCTTGTCCAGTTTGCCATCATGGGTTCCGTGTATATGGAAAATGTACTGGGCAGAAAGCAGCCTACGGTCGGACTGCTGAACATAGGTACGGAAGAGAGCAAGGGAAGCGAGGTGTACAAGGCTGCATACCAGATCCTCAAGGAACAGAAGTTCATCAATTTTGTCGGCAATGTAGAGGCAAGGGAAGTACCTGCCGGCGTGGTCGATGTACTTGTCTGCGACGGATTCACGGGCAATATCGTGCTCAAGTACACTGAAGGCCTGGCAGTCAACCTGTTTGGCATGATAAAGGAGGAGCTTGTAAAGACAACCATCAGGAAGATCGGGGCTATGCTTATAAAACCCGGCTTGTCCGGATTCAAGCGGAAAATGGACTATACGGAAACGGGAGGCGCACTCCTGCTCGGGATCAACGGCGGTATTATCAAAGCTCACGGCAGTTCCAATGCCAAAGCTATTAAAAATGCTATCCGCCAGGGCAAGCTCTTTCTTGACAACAAGGTGCTCAGCAGCATAAGCGACATCATACCCCAATTGTATGCGGAGCAGCCTCATGAGTCCTAGAGATACCTGAAAAAGTGCGGTTTTTTAGGAGTTTCGCAATTATACCTAATTCATCAGAATATAAGGAGACATCAAAAATATGAGCATTGCTGTTCTTTTCCCCGGCCAGGGAGCCCAATATATCGGCATGGGCAAAGACCTGTATGAAAGCTTTGAAAACGTCAGGAGCATTTTTGACAAGGCAGACCAGATCCTGAATGAGCAATTTTTAGACCTTGTTTTCAACGGTACTGAAGAGGAGCTTAAGAGGACCGAAAATACCCAGCCCGGGATCCTCATGGTTTCAGTGGCCATATATGAACTAATGCGCTCCTTTGGCATAAAGGCCGACATGACAGCGGGCCTCAGCCTGGGCGAATACAGTGCCCTTGTTGCCACCGGTTCGATCGCCTATGAGGATGCCCTTCCCCTGGTGAGGAAAAGGGGACAGTTCATGCAGCAGGCAGTACCCGAGGGAAAGGGTGCTATGGCTGCCGTGATAGGCCTGGATAAAGAGATCCTAAAATCGTGCTGCAAGGATGCCCAGACAGTCGGGATCGTAGGGATAGCCAACTACAACTGCCCCGGCCAGCTCGTTATTTCCGGTGAGACCCTGGCGGTCCAAAAGGCAAGTGAACTAGCAGCCCAGGCTGGAGCCAAGCGAGTCATCCTGTTGAATGTCAGCGGCCCCTTCCATTCGCCCCTGCTCAAGCCTGCAGGCGAGGCCCTGGAAGCTGAGCTTGGATCAGTTGAAATCAAGGATCCTGTCATACCTGTTATATCCAATGTAACTGCAAGGCCGGTCAAAGCCGCTGCTGAAATAAGGGATCTCCTGGTCAAGCAGGTCAGCAGCCCGGTTCTGTGGGAAGACTCTATAAGATACATGATCGACAGCGGTGTGGATACCTTTATCGAAATGGGACCCGGGAAAGTGCTTACCGGATTCGTAAAGAAGATCGACAAAAGCCTCAAGACTATGAATGTGGAGGATTTAAGCACGCTTGATACAGCATTGAAGGAACTGGGGGTGAAATAGGAATGGACCTGACAGGTAGAACAGCGCTAATAACCGGTGCCTCAAGGGGTATAGGGAGAGCCTGCGCCCTGCACCTGGCAAGCCTCGGAGCCGATATAGCCATTAACTATGCCAGCAGCAGCAAGCATGCTGATGAGCTTGCGGAAGAGATCACCAGAATGGGGAGACAGGTGGTCGCGATCCGGGCTGATGTCTCAAATCCAGAGGATGCAGATCTTATGGTGGATGAAACTGTAAAAGCCCTTGGCAGCCTTGATATCCTCATCAATAATGCGGGGATCACAAAGGACACCCTCCTGATCCGAATGAAGGATGAGGATTGGGACAGGGTGATCGACGTTAACCTTAAAGGCGCATTTCTAGTTACCAGGGCTGCGGTAAGGCATATGATGAAAAAAAGATATGGCAGGATAGTCAACATTTCATCGGTGATAGGCATATCCGGAAATGTGGGACAAGCCAACTATGCTGCGTCAAAAGCCGGTATAATCGGGTTTTCCAAGTCGATCGCCAGGGAATTTGCCTCCAGGGGGATCCTTGTCAATGTGATTGCCCCGGGCTTTATAGAGACAGACATGACCAGTGGACTGAATGATGATTATAAAAAAGCCATCCTGGCGCAGATCCCCCTGGGCAGATACGGGGAACCGGAAGATGTAGCCCGTCTGGCTGGTTTTCTCGTGTCCGATGACAACAGGTACATCACCGGACAGGTAATACATGTTGACGGGGGCATGTTTATGTAATAACATCTAAGCATGATAATAGATATTATTATAAATCATCTCAT
>JAKORJ010000161.1 GCA_029777885.1 Bacillota bacterium
ATCGGCTTCGACAATTTCAGGAGGATACTGACGGACGGCAGGTTCTGGACCTCAGCCCTGCACACGACCATATTTACATTAGCCTCGGTGCTGATAATAAACCTGCTCGGCCTTTCCTATGCCCTCATTGTCACCAGCAGGTTAAGGGTGCGTAATGCAGTCCGGGCAGTGCTCTTCATGCCCTATATGATCGGCGGATTGATCCTGGGTTATATCTGGCAGTTCATATTCACTGACATGTTCAAAAACCTGGGCCAACTCACGGGATGGACAAAGGTGTTTTTCAACTGGCTGCTGGATCCGAAGTACGCACTCGTTGTGATGATCGTGGTCACTACCTGGCAGTTGGCGGGCTATATCATGATAATATACATAAACGGCATCCAAAGCATACCGGATGATGTTGTCGAGGCAGCAAAGGTGGATGGGGCAGGCTTCTGGCAGACCCTCTTCCGGGTCAGACTACCGCTGCTCATGCCGGCTTTTACGGTCTGCCTTTTCGTGACCCTGTCCAACTGCTTCAAGATGTTCGATGTCAATGTATCCTTAACGGGCGGAGGCCCCAACAATGCCACAGAATTGATGGCCATGAACATATACAGCGAGATATTCTTACTGAGCAATTATGGCTACGGGCAAGCCAAGGCCATCATATTCTTTGTCGTCATCGCAGCGATCACGCTGATCCAGGTATATCAAACCAAGAAAAGAGAGGTGGAGCTATGATGAAAAAAGCAGGAAAGCTGGTTATACAGCTGCTGTTGATCGCATTCTGCCTCTTATACCTGTTCCCGATATACATAGTTTTTGTCAACTCCTTTAAAAACAGGCAGGAGCTATATGAAAATGCCCTGGCATTCCCTGGGACCTTTTCACTGAGGTTCTATAGCGAAGCCATGGAAAAGATGAGATTCGCCAGGTCTTTTGGAAACTCTCTGTTAGTGACGACTGTCTCAATAGCACTTATTATCGTACTGGCATCCATGACGGCCTGGATGCTGGCCAGGCGGGACAACAAGCTGAGCAGATTCATTTTCATGACCTATGTGGCTACGATGATCATACCCTTCCAGACGATCATGATGCCGCTATTCCAGGTCATGGGCTGGATCAGGGATACCTTGCATATACCCATGATCGATACCCACGGCGGGCTTATATACATGAACCTGGGCTTTGGATCAAGCATGGCTGTATTCCTGTACCACGGATTTATAAAGTCTGTGCCGGTATCGCTTGAGGAGGCTGCGACCATTGACGGCTGCAACAGGTTCCAGACCTTCTGGAAGATCGTATTCCCCATCCTAAAGCCTACAACGGTGACTATCATGATCCTGGATGTTATCTGGATCTGGAACGACTACCTGCTTCCTTCACTTACCCTGTCCAATATTGATAAGAAGACCATCCCATTGTCCACGCAAACCTTTTTCGGAGTGTTTACGATCGAATGGAATCTGGCCATGGCAGGGCTGATGCTGACAATCATCCCGGTGGTCGTTTTCTACGTGGCAGCCCAGAAATACATCGTAAAGGGCGTAGCGGCAGGCGCTATCAAGATGTAAAGATGTAATATTTGATTGCATGGAGGCAGCTATGGAAAGATCAAAGTTGATATACGAGATAAATGATTTGTCACTCAACGCAGATGATTTGATGCTCTATGAAACCATCTTCCATAACGCGAACGGCTATATAGGCGTGCGCTCCTGCTTTGAAGAGGGCTATCCTCACGGCTGCGACAGCATACGCGGCACCTATATAAACGGGTTTTATGACATAGCCGAAATGAAGCAGGCCGAGAGGCTGTGCGGGCTCATTGAGGAAAAGCAGACGATGCTGAATGTGGCAGATACCCAGACGATACTGCTCTACCTGGAAGACGAGAGGTTTTCCATGTTTGAAGGCGCTATCATCTCCTCAAGGCGCTGGCTTGACATGGAGCAGGGGATAACCGGCCGGTATGTCCACTGGCGGTCGCCCTCAGGCAGGGAGATCGAGCTTACAGTAAAGCGTATGGCCTCCTTTAGCCAGCTGTCTCTGTTCACAATAGAATACAGGGTCAAAGCGCTCAACTTCAGTGGGAAAATCAGGCTCGTGTCCAGGCACCTTGGCGAGGTCATGAACTATTCCAATGCCAACGACCCGCGCACTGCAAGGGAAAGTGTCAAGTATCTGCACCCTGAGAAAGCAGTTGTTATGGATGGGGCATCTTACCTGGTGTCCAGGACTTCCAGATCGGGGCTCAAACTTTGTACCGGGGTCAAAAACATCCTGTCAAAGCCTTGCGGGTCAGAAGTCAGGCTAAACGGGCACAGCGCAGAAGAGGTCATGGAAGTACCGGTAGGACAGGGTGAAGAGATAGTTCTGGTCAAGTACTCGGTATTTGCTGATTCCATAAGGGCTCAGGATTGTCTGGAGAGCGCCGTTGCCGAAATGGACAAGGCATTGGGTGTCCCCCTGGATGTCCACTATGAGCATCAGAGGTCATATCTTGAGAACTATTGGGACAACTGCTTGCTGGAGATAGACGGAGATGAAGAACTGAACATCGCTGTCAGGTACAACATGTATCAGCTGCTCCAGTCTGCCGGAAAGGATGAATACTGCAATATAGCTGCAAAGGGACTCTCCGGAGAGGGCTATGAAGGCCACTATTTCTGGGATACTGAAATGTATATTGAGCCCTTCTTCAACCTGACGAATCCTGAAAT
>JAKORJ010000162.1 GCA_029777885.1 Bacillota bacterium
CTCGTTCAGGTCATACTTAATATTGATGACAATACCGGGATCGCATTTACCTACAACGAACCTACTATCTGGTACGAGTATGTCTATGACTGCGCAAGGCTCCTTAAGGAGACGGACAGGCATTACGCCGTGGTGCTGGTGACCAACGGATATATTAGCGAGGAGCCTTTGAAGGAGCTCCTGCCCTATGTGGATGCCATGAACATCGATCTGAAAAGCTTCAGCGATGACTTTTACCATAGGCTATGCGGCGGGAGGCTAAAGCCTGTGCTCCGGACGATCGAGACGGCCGTAAAGGCGTCATGCCATGTGGAGATAACGACCCTCCTGGTCAGCGGGCAGAACGATACCCTGGATGAGGTCGAAAGCATAGCCCGATACCTGGGCGCAATCGATAAAGACATACCCCTGCACCTGAGCCGGTACTTTCCACGATACAAATTTAAAAGTCCGCCGACCGACCTCGGGTTCATGCGGGAGGCTGAGAAGGTCGCCAGGAAGCATTTGAATAGGGTCATACTAGGGAACGTATGATATAGGCTTAATATGATATATGGGTTATGCAAATATAGATGAAAACAGCGGTATATTGCCTGTGGCGATTATTCGACAAGAAAATACAGCTACTTGCGATAGGATATATTAGACAATATAATTAGTAGTGTATGAAACAGGCAGGAGGGATAGTATTGAGCTTTAGTGGAATATACCTGGTGACCGGGGCTGCCGGATTTATCGGGTATTATCTATCCAAAAGGCTGTTGGAGGAAGGCAACCGGGTAATCGGTATCGACAATATAAATGATTATTATGATCCTGGCCTAAAATATGCACGTCTGGACAAGCTTGCGCCCTTTGAGGGCTTTACCTTTGTAAAGGGCGATATTTCTGACAAGGATATGGTAATGGACACCTTCAGCCGTTACAAGCCGGATGTGGCAGTAAACCTGGCTGCCCAGGCGGGTGTGCGCTATTCCATAGAAAACCCCGATGCATATATAAAAAGCAATATAATCGGCTTTTACAATATACTTGAGGCTTGCAGGAACAATCCCGTCAGGCACCTGGTCTACGCGTCCTCAAGCTCTGTCTATGGGGCAAATAAAAAGGTGCCCTTTGAAGAAACGGATTTTGTGGACCATCCGGTATCATTATATGCTGCCACTAAGAAGTCCAATGAGCTGATGGCGTATACATACAGCCACCTGTACAATATACCGGCTACAGGCTTGCGGTTTTTTACTGTTTATGGGCCAATGGGACGGCCTGACATGGCTTACTTCAGCTTTACCGACCGATATTTCAGGGGCGAGCCCATACGGATCTTCAACAACGGCGATTTTGAGCATGACCTGTACAGGGATTTCACTTACATAGATGATATTATCGAAGGAATAGTCAGGCTGATTGACAGCCCTCCCGAAAGGTCCGGCGGAGATGCCCCCCACAGGGTATACAATATAGGCAACAACTCCCCGGAAAAGCTGATGACCTTTATAACGGCCCTTGAGAAGGCCCTTGGCAAGGCCTTGGGCAGGGAGGTAGTCTTTGAAAAGATATTCGAACCCATGAAGCCCGGGGATGTGCCGGCCACATACGCGTCAACCGACAGATTGCAGCAGGCGGTTGGATTCAAGCCGTCGACATCTATCGAGAAAGGCCTGCAAAAATTTGCAGACTGGTATGTAGAGTATTATAATAAAAAGTAGAAAACCACAACAGACTGCATAGAGCAAACAAACCTGACAAGGTATACAGGAGTGCAAAATACATGATCAGAAAGGCCGTTATCCCCGCTGCGGGCATGGGTACGAGGATGCTGCCCCTTACCAAGACCCAGCCCAAGGAAATGCTGCCCCTGGGGCGCAAACCCTGCATCCAGTATATAGTCGAAGAGCTGGCGAGCGTCGGGGTGGAGCAGATCTTATTCATAACAGGGCAGAAAAAAAGGGCCATAGAGGATCATTTCGACAAGGACAACGAGCTTAGCCGGATCCTGTCCTTGAGCGGGCAAAAGGAGCTCCTTGAAGAGCTTAAATTCGAGGATATGGACATAACCTTTTTTTACACAAGGCAGAGCATTCCCGCAGGGCTTGGGCATGCTATCAGCTGCGCCAGGGATTTTGTCGGGGACGAACCCTTTATAATAGCCCTGGGCGATTCGATCATATTTTCAAGGGAAAACAGGATCCTGCTCAGACGGATGCTTGATGTACACGAGCAGCATGAAGACTCCTTCGTGATCGGTACCAGAAATGTACCTTTGGAGTCAGTCCACAGGTATGGTATCATAGAGCCACTGGGAGATAGCAAGGACGGCATCACTCAGATCAAGGACCTAGTTGAAAAGCCTTCCATGCAAAACGCCCCGTCGACCCTGGCAGTAGCCGCCAGGTATATCATGCCCGGCAGGATATTCGATTGCCTGAGCCGGACAAGCCCGGGCAAGGGCGGGGAGATACAGCTCACAGATGGCATACGTCTCTTGCTGAAAGAGGGCATGACGGGCTATGCGGTGAACCTGACTGAAAAGGAAAAGCGCTACGATATCGGCAATTTCCAGTCCTACTACGAGGCCTTCGTGGATTTTGCGTTGAATGACGAAAAGTATGGATACCAGCTAAAGCATTATATCATAAGGAGCTTGAACCTGTAGGATTTATCGGTATCAAGCAAATCTAAAGGTATCAAGCAAATACAACAGTTACCAGAGAGGTCTGGGAGGTGAAGGGCATATGATCAGGGCATCAGCGCCCGGCAGGGCCGGCATCATAGGCAATCCCACCGATGGTTATGGTGGCTCCATGATCGCGTGTTCGATCAAAAACAGGGCATATGTCACAATAGAAGAAAGCGATCAGCTCATACTTGAAAACAGCTTGGGCAGGGAAGTACTCAAGTGGAGAAACGACTTTGAAAATAAGGGCGACTATTTCGATGTGATCCGGTCAGTACTTCGCTACTTCAAGCTGTTTGATATGAAGGCCAGGATAACCGTTTCCACGACCATCCCGGTGCAGGCAGGACTGGCGGGCTCCACAGCCCTTTTGTCAGCCCTTATATCAGCGATAGCTGCCTATGCCGGGCTCAGGTACAACAGGTATCACCTGGCTGAGCTAAATCGTACTGTTGAGCTTAACTATATGAAATGCCACTGCGGATACCAGGATGCCTATATGACCACCTTCGGCGGACTCAACTACATGGATTTCAGGGGCAAGGAGCATTACAGGGACCTGGACAGCGAGCTATATGCAACCGTTGAACCCCTGGCGGGCTTCGTAGACCACCTGCCTTTTGTCATTGCCCATACCGGTATAAAGCATCATTCAGGCAGCTTCCACAAGCCGCTGAGGGAGCGGTGGCTGGAGGGCGATGAGGCTGTGATCAAGGCTTACAGGGATATAGCCCGGCTTGCCAGGGAGGGCAAGAAGGCCTTGCTCAATGGCAACTGGGACGAGCTTGCCTACCTGATGAACGAAAACCACAGGATCCAGGACAGCCTAACGGATTCCGGCGCGCAGAACAATCACATGATCAAGGTCGCCAGGGAAAATGGAGCCCTGGCCGCCAAGCTGGCCGGCGCCGGCGGTGGTGGTACGATAATCGCCCTGTCGCTGGAGCCCGAGCGGACCATAAAGGCCTTAAATGAGGCCGGAGCCAAGGCTTTCGTAGAGCTTGATCCGGCCGGCTGTGGCGTTGTGGTTGACCAGACAGATAATAGGCAGCTCAACGTAGATACTGCTACTGCCAGTACTTAAGCCAGTGTATTATTACTTATTACAAGAATATTTAAACTAATTAGAGAAGAGGGTTAAAAATGCAACTTGCATTGGGGTTGTTTGTGTTGACTTACGTCTTGCTGCTGGCTTTTCCCAAGGCAAGAGCTTATATAGCGCTTGTCTCCGCCGACATATTTGTGCTCCTTGCCACACCGCCGTTCAGCGCATATTTCGGCCTGGACTGGAGCATCCCCGCAATGCTGGGCAATATCGACTGGAACGTTATATTGATGATCGCGGGTACCATGGGTACTGTGTACCTTTTCATCGAATCCAGGATGCCAGCCTTATTGGCGGACTTGATCATTGCAAAAGCACCTAACGTCAAATGGGCAATAATTTCCCTGGCTTTGTTTGCGGGCATAATTTCTGCCTTTGTAGATAATGTGGCAACGGTATTGATGGTTGCGCCCGTTGCTATTGATATTTCAAAGAAGCTGAAGATGTCGCCTGTACCGAGCATTATTGCGATATCTATATCATCCAACCTGCAAGGTGCGGCTACCCTGGTAGGAGACACAACCTCTATACTGCTGGGTGCCTATGCCAGACTGGACTTTCTTGACTTCTTTGTTTACAGGGGCAAGACCGGATTGTTCTGGGTTGTCCAGGCCGGGGCTATTGTATCTACCATTGTACTCCTTTATTTGTTCAGAAACGAGAATAGAAAGCTATCAGCTAAGAAAAAAACAAGGGTTGATGATTATTTTCCCACAGTGCTTTTGGTTGGTACGATAATCCTGCTGATCCTGGCTTCCTTCCTGCCTGAGAAGCCTGCGATCACCAACGGCCTTATATGCACAAGTCTTTTTATAATCGGTTTGCTCAGAGATTATTTCAGAACAGGAAGCTTAACCGTTTTCAAGGATGCTTTCAAGGAGATCGATTATTTTACCATAGCACTGCTGACGGGGCTTTTTGTTGTGATCGGCGGTATTAAGGAAGCAGGAGTAGTTGATGTTATCGGCAAATTTTTAGCTGAAATCAGCCGGGGCAACATGTTTTTAGTATATACGCTCATAGTCTGGTCATCAGTACTCGTTTCCGCTTTTATCGACAATATCCCCTATACCGCTACAATGCTGCCTGTTACGGCAGGTATAGCCAAGGTAATGGGGATCGATCCGACGCTTCTATATTTCGGCCTTTTGGTGGGCGCTACCCTGGGCGGCAACCTGACACCGATCGGTGCGTCAGCCAATATAACGGGACTGGGAATACTGCGCAGGGAAGGCCACGAAGTCAGCGCATGGGACTTTATGAAGATCAGCATACCATTTACCCTGTCTGCAGTAACAACCGGCTATTTATTGGTATGGCTGCTGTGGAGCTAGGCACTCCTCGATGTATAAATGTACGAGCCGAGGTACGATAGCCAGGCATTCTCCTTATCAGGATGCCCTGTAGCGCATCAAAACCTGGAAAAGCCAGCCCAGCAGATAATCCTGCAGGGATTTCAGGACCTTTGCCCTGTATTCAGCGTCCAGGTTGGTGCATAGGTCGTTCATGAAATCCTTAAGATCGGCCATAAAGCGTTCATAGGCATAATACCGGATGAAGTGCTCGTTGACAGTATAATCATTGAAAGACTGCCGCATAACCTGATCCCATATGCGGCTTTCTTCATTTTCCCGCACTATTATCATCCAGCTGTCCCGCTCCAGCGGCCAGAAGAGGCTTCATGTTCATCCTGAATCCTTTATGCAGCCACGGTTTGTTTATTGTATAATGTAATCACCGGTGAAATTTTAGTAAACAGGAGTGTATGTCAATGGAAAAGCTGAAGCTATGGAAAGGAGATATACCCGGCTTCGATGCGGGGATCTCTGACTTTGTACCTACCATAACGCCTTATCTTCTAGCCGGCAGTGAAAAGAGGGCCGCAGTTATCGTATTCCCCGGAGGCGGATATTATATCAAGGCCGGCCATGAGGGTGAGCCAGTTGCGAGGTGGCTCAACAGCCTGGGCATCCATTCCTTCGTGCTTGACTACCGGGTGCACCCTTACAAGTTTCCATATCCCCTGCTTGATGCACAGCGGGCGATCCGCTTGGTAAGGTATCATGCGGAAGAATGGAACATTGACCCTGACAGGGTCGGCATCCTGGGCTTTTCCGCAGGCGGACACCTGGCTGCCACCGCGGCCACCCATTATGATGCGGGGGATCCAAACGCTGAGGACCCGATCGACCGGATGAGATGCAGGCCCGATGCGATGGTGCTGTGTTACCCTGTAATTAGCATGAAGCGATACTGCCACATGGGTTCAAGGCAGGGGCTCCTGGGCGACTACCCTTCAGCCGAGCTGATAGACCTTTTGTCCAATGAAGACCAGGTCACTCCCGATACCTGTCCGGCCTTCCTGTGGCATACGGCAGAGGATGACTGCGTGCCGGTCGAAAACAGTATCATGTTTTCCCAGGCACTGTCTCGCAACAAGGTGCCTTTTGAGCTGCATGTATTTCCAAAGGGCCATCATGGGAAGGGACTGGCTGAAGATATGCCTGAGCTGGCCGTATGGACTATGCTGTGTGCAAACTGGCTGAAGGGGCTTGGCTTTTGCGGGCGATAGACCTATTTATTTCTCTACATGGGTCAGGCAGCCTGATGAACAGCAGGCCGGAACTTAGTATATATGGAACCGATAATATGGTATAATGAAGTCGATCCTTCATGTCTGTATTTGGCGAATACATACATAGGTGAATAGTTTATAGGGGGTTGTTGCATGAAACTGAACTACAAGCGCACATTTATGATAGGCCTTGCCTTTATGTCGATCAGCGCTTTCTGGCAGTTGTACGACAGTCTGGTACCCAAGATGCTGGATTCGACCTTCAGCATCAAGGAAACGGCGACAGGGGTGATCATGGCCCTGGATAACGTACTGGCCTTATTCCTGCTCCCGTTTTTTGGAGCCCTGTCAGACAGGGTGGACACAAGGCTGGGCAAGCGTACGCCCTTCATACTCTTTGGCACGTTTGTGGCAGTTATAAGCATGATGGTGCTGCCACTGGCCAATGAATGGAAGAATTTTCCATTATTCTTCATTGCGCTTGGAATGGTCCTGCTCGCCATGAGTACATACCGTTCGCCTGCCGTGGCCCTGATGCCGGACCTGACACCCAAGCCACTAAGAAGTCAGGCCAATTCGATAATCAATCTGATGGGTGCTTTTGGCGGGATCTTCTCCCTGTTGATGATCAGCCTGCTCGTTCCCAGGGTAGACAATCCGAATTATATACTGGTGTTCCTGGCGGTCGCCCTCTTCATGGTTGTAGCCGTAGCGGCCCTTGTAAATACGGTCAAGGAGAAAAAGCTGTCAAAAGAGCTGGCGGATGAGCTTTCGGACGAGATGGAAATGCAAAGGGAAGAAGAGGAGGAGGCTGCTGCATCTGAGGCAGTAAAGGGCGCGAAGCTGCCCAGGGATGTATTCCGCAGCATGGTTTTCCTCCTGGCATCGATCTTCTTCTGGTTCACGGCATACAATGCGGTTACGACGGCATTCTCCAGATATGCCGAAAAGGTATGGGACTTGAAAGGCGGCAGCTTTGCCAATGCCCTGATGGTCGCCATGGGGGCTGCGATCATAGCCTTCATTCCAATAGGCTTCGTATCAAGCAGGATCGGACGTAAAAAGACCATCATAGCCGGCATCATCATGATGACGGTATCCTATCTGTGCGGATTCCTGTTCTTCAAATACTCGTCATGGATAAACGTGGTCTTTGCCATTACCGGCATAGGCTGGGCATCGATCAATGTAAACTCCTATCCAATGGTCGTTGAGATGAGCCGGGGCGCTGACATTGGCAAGTATACGGGCATATACTACACCTTCTCAATGATCGCCAAGATATTCACCCCGATCTTTTCCGGGTACCTGCTCGAGACCATTTCATACAGGACCCTGTTCCCCTATGCGGTGGTATTTTCGCTCCTGTCGCTCCTGACGATGCTGAATGTCAGGCATGGCGACTCCAAGCCCCCGGTCAAAGAGGATATCATAACCAACTTTGATGTTGCGGACTAAAGCCGGCTGAAGAAGCCTGTTATTCTGTGACCGGGCCTGGGCTTCAAAAACATGGCTGCTATGGCAGTCAGGCTCAGTATATAGGAAATCACATACATGATCTGAAGCTTGTTGCTTATTATGGCTCCGTTAACATTAGGCAACCGGTCGAGTATGAAGCTGCCCGCCACCGGAGCGAGCAGGGCACTCAGGCCGAAGACAGCGCCATACCAGCCTTCGTAGATCGTTTTTTGTCCTTCCGGAATAATGGTATATCTGTAGGTAACAGTGGCTACGTTGAAGCCACTGTTGCCTATGCCTGCAAAAAACGGAGTCACGAACAAAAGCAACACCGTATTTTGAGTGACAAAGCCGTAGAGCAGGAATTCAGTTATTATGAACAGGGCTGTCATGCACAGCACTGCCTTAAGGCCTTTAGTGACCTCGATCCTGTTCCAGAACTGGGTCCAGAATATCATGTTCACGTAGCATATCACATTTATGGCTGACACAAAGCTATAATCGAGCTTGAGATATCTGAGCTGGTACAGGGGAGTAAAGGAGCCGGATAGGTTCAGGCTAAAGTAGAAGCAGAATATGAACAGGAGGTACGTTCTGAACTCCCTGTTCCTGAGCGGCTCAAGCAGCGACTTAACGTCAAATCTCAAATCCTTATTGGCTGTATTCAAAGGCTCGTCGGCTTTCATAAGCACAATTGCATCAAGCAGGGAAAGCACCAGGCTCACTGAAAACACTATAATGAAGCCTGCCTGGCTTTTGCTGAACATATCCAGTACAAGGCCCATGGCCAGTGTAAACAGGGTGAATGATACCCTGAGACAGAGCATCCGCAGATATATATAGCGGTTTTTTATATCGTTGGACAGAAGGTTGACCATCCATACCATGATGCCTACACTGTATATGCTCCATATAAGGTTGCCAGCGATTATCATACAGGCTGTAAGTATCAGCACGGCATTACTGCTTTTAATGAAAAAAGGCAGGTATACGATCGAGCAGATAAGCAGCCTGGCAGTGATATTCATGGCTATGAGCAAGGGCTTTCTTCTTTCAAGCCTTTCGAATACCAGGTATGAAAACAGTGAGATGATGAGGGCCCAGGTACCGCAGTTGTTGATCAGGCCTACCAGGAAATCCGGCGCATCAAGCGCCACCATGTATCCGGACATAAAAAATCCGCTGGTGATGGTTGTAGCAGCGTTGATAAGTATGCCGTCAAAAATGAAATATATCTGGCTGCTGCGATATTCACCGCGGCATAAAGGAAATAGGGTAAGCTTATTCATAAACTGTTATGTCAGCCTTTCAGGGGGAATATATCAAAAGAAAAAAACGGGCTATTTGCCCGGAGCATCAGTCTTATTATTTGGCACTGCCTTGTTGTTTCCTTTCTTATCCGGTTCCTTGTTTATAGTACATTTACCTGTAAAGATCGCACCTTCGTCTATCACGATGTTCTGACATGTGATATCGCCGTTGATGACGCCCGAATCTGTTATGTGGATCTGGTCATAGGCTGTTACATTGCCATTTATATGGCCGCAGATCAGGATGTTGTCGCAGGTGATATCGCCTTCAACATGGCCATTGGCGCCGATAACGAGTGAACCCCTGGTGTTTATTTCACCTACTATCCGGCCTTCGATCCTGATCGTCTTTTCCGCCTGGAGTTGACCGTTCTTGATTATGACATCGTCGGCTATTACTGTGCTCACCTTGTCATATTGAGGTTTCCTGTCTTTTTTGCCCATTACTCTCTCTCCTTTAGTTAAGAATGTAATCCAGCGGATTTTTGGCTACGCCCCTGACCCTTACTTCGTAGTGGACATGGGGCCCGGTGCTTCGGCCGGAGTTGCCGGATTTTGCGATGACATCTCCTCTTTGTACCTTTTGCCCGCGTTTGACCAGCAGCTTGGAATTGTGGGCATAGTAGGTTTCGAAACCGTAGCCATGGTCTATGATAACGAGGTAGCCGTATCCGCTGCTATAACCCGAGAAGGTCACTGTACCCGCGCCTGTGGCTTTCACATTGGTGCCTCTTTCAGCTCTTATGTCGAGCCCGGAGTGGAACTCCTTGCCCTTGCCCGTTATGGGATTCTTTCGGTAGCCAAAATGGGAAGTGAACTCGCCTTTAACCGGAAGGATGGATGGGTATGCCTTCAGGTAATTCTTCATTTCCTCAAATCGCTCACTAAGCTTGGTAGTCGAGGTTTCCAATGATTTCAGGCTGCTTTCTGTCTCCAAGAGCCGGGCTGTGAGGGTAGCATAGCCCTGATTGAAGGTGGCATTCTGGGGCAGTAGGCTATTAATATCCGGTCTCGGGCCGCCACGCGAGGAAAGCTTGTCCTCCTCTTCGACCTCTATTTTCAGCCCTATCAGATCTCCTATTTCTTCTATGATCTTTTTATTGATCTCTGTGGCTTCTTCCGTCCTTCGGTCCAGGTCTTCCGTAACTGCAAGCAGGGATATGAGCTTTTTCTTGTAAGATTCGATATCGCCTTCCAGCTCGTCTATGTTGCTGGCAGACAGGTCAAGCAATTCTGCATATTCTGAAATGGAGGCATTTTTATCAGCCAGCTCCTTATTGAGCAAGTTTATGTTGTCGTGCATCCTGCCCATAGTGTAGGAGGTGGCGGCGATCAGGACCAGCACAGGTATGAAGATCCATTTCGGTATCCTGATGGTACGCGTTTTGCTTGACGCCCTGGGAACGATTATTATGGTGAAAAACCTGTTATTAAGCTGCTTATGCTTTGTTTTGAGTTTCATATACGACCTCAATAACACAAATAGATCATGCATATATAGTTGATGAATCTATTATATCAGAATATTCATATAAAAGTAATATATTCTTAATAATTATTTCAGAAAAAACAACGAAACCTGTAAGGCTGGTCCTTCCAGGCTCAACCACCTGACAGGGTGGCAAGTTTTTTTTCGTAAAGCAGATCCTCAAGCTCCATGTAGGACAGGCTATTGTTAATTGCGAATATTATCACCGCATCCCGTTTATATTTACAGTACAGCTCAAGCTTCCCGGCTGCTCTCAGCAGCTTGTTGACCTGGGCCAGCGACAGTCCCATGCCTATCCCGAGCTGGATTATCTTGTCCCTGGAAGGCAGCCTGATCCCTTTAAAAACCTGATAGCAGTACGACTGGCTCATCCCTGACCTGGCTATGACCTGTGCTATGGTCAGGCGCTTTTCCTTGAGCAGCTCGTTTATGTATGCTGTAAAGTCAGGCTCTATAAAATTATCCTGATGATCCTCCAGAAAGTGTCCGATGTCATTCGTCTTCGACAGCAGCCTCACAAGCTCTGCGGTACTCTCACTTCTATTGCCCATTATTTACCCCTTTCCATACACTCGTGTTGCGTGAGTGGCTTAGGTATATGTTACATTATAACTTAAATTCTTACAGTATTCCATATTTTATTACAATATTGAGGTATGCTTTTGTCATATAAGTAAAAATTGTTTATACGTATAAAGTTTGATATAATTGAATCATGCTTGATTTGCATGCTACATGGGGGATGAAACATTTGCGGAGGAATAATGATGGCAGGTAACAATCCTGGGGCATTTGACAGCAGCGTCGAGCACGACCTGTGCAATACCTGGTTCGGATCGGAGCTTCTAAGCAGGTTTGTTTTGGGAAACAGGCTATGTCATAATGATACGACCAGCCTGTATATGCTCACGGAACGGGCAACCAATGAAAAGTACGTGCTGAAGGCTATAGCCCGCAGCAGCTTTAGCGTTGACCTGGATGTCCTGAAAATGATCGATCATCCCGGAATAGCCAGGATAGCAGGATCCGGGATTACTGAAAAGTACATTTATATAATAAAGGCTTTCATCAGCGGCATGACCCTTGACAAGTATGTGGAGGGAAACGGGCCTTTTTCGGAGGAGGCGGCAGTCGGCATCCTGAGGCAGATCTGCGGTGTCCTTAAGTATTTCCATGGGATGAAAAACCCCATAATATACCGGGACCTCAAGCCGGCCAATATAATACTGACCCAGGACGGGAGCATCAAGCTTTTTGACCTCGATTCGATCAGGCTGTATAAGGATGCCTCCAAAAAGGATACGATTTTTTTGGGTACGGAAGGGTATGCCGCACCGGAGCAGTTTGGGTTCAGCCAGACGGATGTCAGGACGGATATATACACGATCGGCACGACCCTCTATTATCTGCTTACCGGCAGGGTCCCCACCATCAATGATTTCAGACTGGAGGATATAAGAAAATACCGGACTGACCTGTCTGACAGCATCTGCAGGATAATCAAAAAGTGCACTATGTTCAGCCCTGAATACAGGTACCAAAGCATCGCCGAACTGGAGCAGGAGATTTCATACATGTATGGGCATACCCGGGCGACGGATGGGCCGGCTGTTGCCAAGGGGAAACGGCTTGGGCCGGATGGTGCGGGCGAGCCTGGCGGAATCAGGTTCGTGGTCCGGTCTGTAGCTATGGTCCTGGCAGTTGCTGCTGTCTTTACAGTTTTGCTTGCGGTCGGGGATAGCAGTAGAATTTCGGAAAGCGATAATGGTCATGCATCAGGTCAAGCTACAGCCAGGCCTCCTGTTTTCAGCAGCATAACAAGCAATGATGAAACGGAAAACCAACTCAAAACGCCCATGCCGGTCTACAGGGGCGATGATAAGGCGGGGATGACCGGTGAGAGGGCGGGGGAGAACGGAGAAATAGCCGCAAATGAGCGGATATACTCCATCGATTCGAATGTATACTACCCGGGAGGCATACGGAGGCTGGTATTGAATGAGACCGGCGAATATTCGGATATAGAGTACAGCTTCAACCAAATCCATTGGTATGAGTATACACAGCCCCTGGATTTTGCCGGCAGCCTGTATATCCATATCAGGTACAGAAGACCGGGCGGCGATTATATGTACAAGGACCTGTTCATAACCCTGGATGACTATAATTATGCCGAAAAAGTGGAAACCGGCGGGCCAAAGGATTGAGACTCCTACGGATCAGGTAGGATGCAGGCCAGGAATGACTATAGACGAGAGGACCTATATATGCATAAGCACAAGAACAG
Organism: Bacillota bacterium; assembly: GCA_029777885.1. GTDB lineage: Bacteria > Bacillota > Clostridia > Caldicoprobacterales > DTU083 > JAKORJ01. Next base: position 12,902 of record JAKORJ010000162.1, read on the forward strand.
GAACAAGAATATATGGCTTTGGAC
>JAKORJ010000163.1 GCA_029777885.1 Bacillota bacterium
CTATATATTTGAAGCCCGTCAGGGTGTCCAGGGTCTCTATGCCAAAGGACTCAGCTATTTTGCGGCCGATCTCGCTGGTGACTATGGTCTTTATGATGCAGCCGTTCTCCGGCAGCTCTCCCCTGGACTTAAGGGCGCTCAGGCAGTAATGGACCAGCAAGGCCCCGGTCTGATTGCCGGTAAGGGTGACATATTCACCCCTCCTGTTCTTTACGACTACACCTACCCGGTCACAATCGGGGTCGGTGCCAATGATGACGTCGGCACCCTCTGCGGCAGCCAGCTTTATCGCCAGGTCAAATACCTCCTTCTCCTCGGGGTTGGGGTATCTGACAGTGGGGAAATCGCCGTCAGGCAGCTCCTGCTCCTTTACAACGGTGACATTGGCGAACCCTACTTCCTTCAGGACCCTGCGGACTGGCTTGTTGCCCGAGCCGTGAATGGGCGTATATATGATCCTCAGCTTGCTGCCCATCCTTTTCACAAGGTCCTTGTCGAAGCAAAGCCCTGTTACGCGGTCTACATACCTTGAGAGCATGTCCTCCCCTATCATCTTAAGCAGCCCGCTGCTTTCGGCCTCTTCCCTTGAGATCAGCTTTATCTCGGCAAAGTCATTTACCTTGTTGACCTCTTTGATGATATCGACATCATAGGGCGGGGTGACCTGGCCTCCGTCACTCCAGTATACCTTGTACCCGTTGTATTGGGGTGGGTTGTGGCTGGCCGTGATAACTATGCCCGCCGTAGCCCTGAGTTCCCTCACGGCAAAGGACAAAACCGGCGTCGGCTCCAATTCCTCGAAGAGATAGGCCCTGATGCCGTTGGCGCATAGTACCAGGGCTGCCCTGAGGGCAAATTCCGATGATCTCCTTCTGGAGTCATATGCTATGACTACGCCCCTGCTGACAGCTTCACTGCCTGCCTTTTTTATATAATTAGCCAGGCCTTGTGTGGCTTTTCCGACGGTATAGGCATTCATCCGGTTCGAGCCGGCGCCGATGACCCCTCTCAGGCCTCCCGTGCCGAACTCCAGGTCCTTGTAAAACCGGTCCTCGATCTCCTTGCTGTTGCCCTCCAGGGCGCGCAGCTCATTCTTGGTTTCCTCATCGATCACCGGGTTGCTTAACCACAGCCTGTACTTTTCCATATAATCCATGACCTTATCTACCTCGCTTTATTAAAACATGCTGCATAAGTTGCTCTTGTTCCCTGTCAATATTATCATTCTCATTTTTAACAGTCAAGAAACCCTAAAAGGAAGAAGCACCGCCGAGATGCCTATTTTGCGGCATCTGGGGTGCATCCTTCTGCGCTATGTATTTTGATTTGCAAAATGTGCTTTTGTATACTTGAGCCGATTACCTGTCAAAGTAAACAGGCTTGCCTGTCTTGGCGGAGGTGTATATAGCCTCCAGTATCTCAGTAACCACAAGGGCCTGCTCCGGCTTGACAACAGGCTCGGTATCATTCAGGATGTTCTCTATCCACAGCCTTGCCTCCCTGTCTGCCTCGCTCTCGGATTCACCCTCAAAGAAGGCTACGCCGCCGGGGCCAAGGGTGGGCTTTGTCGTATAGAGCTTGCTGAACTTCTCACCATTTATCCTGAGACCATCCATCATATCGGCGCCGGCCTTGGTCCCGCACAGGGTCGTACGGGCTTCGCCCTCCTGGAGGGTATTCAGGGCCCAGCTCGACTCGAGGATTATTGTCGCTCCGTTTTCCATTACGATAAAGCCAAAGGCGGAATCCTCAACGGTGAACTTCTCCGGATCCCAGGGACCGAAGGCGTTGGCAGCATTCTTGTTGCTGCTGAGCTTGTGATAAACAGTGCCTACGACATATTTGGGCTTGTAGTTGTCCATCATCCAGAGGGTCAGGTCAAGGGCATGGGTACCGATATCGATAAGGGGCCCGCCACCCTGCTCCTCTTCATTCAGGAAAACTCCCCAGGTCGGGACGCCGCGCCGCCTTACTGCATGGGCTTTGGCAAAGTAGATCTCGCCCAAGGTGCCTTCCCTGCACTCATTGTACAGGTAAATGGAGTCTGCCCTGTGCCTGTTCTGATAGCCGATCGTCAGCTTCTTGCCGGTCCTCTTGGCTGCTTCCACCATCCTGCGGGCATCGGCAGCAGTCTTGGCCATGGGCTTTTCGCACATGACATGCTTGCCGGCTTCCAGCGCAGCAACAGTGATGTCGGCATGGGACTTGTTGGGGGTGCAGACATGGACCACTTCGATAGATTCGTCCTTCAGCAGGTCCTTGTAATCAACGTAAACCCCTGAGTTGGGCACGCCGAACTTCTTGGCTGCAGCAACAGCCCTCTCTTCGATAATGTCGCAGAAGGCGACCAGCTCTACATTTTTCAGCTTGGACAAGCTTGGCATATGCTTGCCGTTGGCTATACCACCGCAGCCGATGATACCAACCCTGACTTTCCTGTCATTTCCCATCAAGCACATCCTCCTTATTACTTCACATAATAGGTTTTATATGAATTAAACCATTTCTATTTTCGACGCCTGAGTTTAAATTCCTTTACGTATTTAAGAAGAATTATCCCTATCTTAATACTTTACTGATAGATCACATTATGCCGCACAAGCCGGATGCCGCCTATACGGCCTGAAGGAAGCGGTACTGGGCGGTATACAGGTCATAGTATTCCCCTTTAAGCTCCATAAGTTCATCATGGTTTCCACATTCTATGATCGTGCCGTTGTCCACCACCATGATGCGGGTCGCGTTCCGTATGGTTGAGAGCCTGTGGGCTATAACAAAGGAGGTGCGGCCCTTGAGGAGCTGCTCCAAGCCCTTTTGCACCAGGATCTCGGTCTCCGTGTCGATGCTTGATGTCGCCTCGTCGAGTATCAGGATCCTGGGGTCAGCCAGCAAGGCCCTTGCAAAGGATATGAGCTGACGCTGTCCCTGGGACAGGCGGGACCCCCTTTCGTTCACCTCGGTGTAATAGCCCTTCTCCATCTCTTGTATGAAGCCGTCGGCATGGACTATTTTGGCTGCAGCCATGACTTCCTCGTCGGTGGCGTCCAGCCTGCCGTAACGGATATTGTCCATGATGGTGCCGGAGAAGATGAAGGAATCCTGCATCATGACGCCCATCTGAGTCCTCAGGGAATCAAGGGTCACTTTGTTTATGTCATAGCCATCGATCAGGATCCTGCCTTCGACCGGCTCATAGAACCTGCTCAACAGGTTCACCAGGGTGCTCTTGCCCGCCCCTGTCGGCCCGACCAGGGCAATGGTCTCACCGGGCTTTACCGTGAAGCTTACATGTTTAAGCACCGGCTTTTCCGGCTCGTAATAGAAGGACACATTGTCAAACCTGACCTCGCCCTTGATCTTGGGCAGGTCGACCGCATCCTCCCTGTCATAGATGTCGACCGGGGTGTCCAGGAGCTCAAATATCCTCTCCGTTGATGCCATGGCGGTCAGGACGGAGTTGTAGAAGTTGGCCAGGTTCGATATGGGCTGCCAGAACCTCCAGACATATGCGCCGAAGGCTATCAGGACGCCTACGTCCCCTACCATGTCCACGCCGAAATAGTACACCAGGAATGCAGCGATGGCTGCTATTATTTCTATGGACGGACCCATCAGGATATTCATCTTGATAGCATCCATCCAGGCCTTGCGCAGATCACCGCTGAGCTGCTCATAGATCTCGGCGGTTTCCGGTTCCCTGGTATAGGCCTGGGTGACCCTCATGCCTGCCAGGGTCTCGTGGAGGTATGCATTCATGTTGGAGGACTTGCGGCGCACGGTCTGCCACCTGTGCCGCATGACCTTCTTCAATGACAGTATGACCAGCACCATCAAGGGCATCGTAGCTGTCGTTATCAAGGCCAGCCGGACATCCAGGGTAAAGAGGAAAATGAACACAAACACCAGGGTGGCAACATCCGTCAGCACATTTATAATGCCGTTGGTGATCAGGTCGCCCAGGGAGTTCACATCGTTGATGATCCTGACTAGGATCTTGCCGGCAGGCCGGCTGTCATAATAGGCGAAGGAAAGCTTCTGGATATGGACGAACATATCATGCCTGATCGTGCTTAAAACCTGCTGTCCGACCTTTGACATGGTGAACACCCTCTGCCTGGTGCACAGGAGCTTTACGATGTTTATTAGGATATAGAGCACCCCTATGACCGCGAGGGCCAGGTAATTCGTCTGCTCCATGTAGTCATCTATGGCTACCTGCAGCAGCTTCGGACCGGACAACCCTGCCAGGGCTGCTACGAACATCAGGATCACCGTAACGATGACCTGCTTTTTGTAAGGCCTCAGGTATGCCAGCAAGCGCCTGAACTGGGCCATATTGAATGGTTTTTCAAGGATCTCGTCGTCGGTCGGTCGCTGGCGGAGCATCATATCACCTGCCTTTTGAATTCAGGGCTATCGATATCCTTATACTGCAGTTTTACCATCTCGAAATACCTTCCTCGCTTTTCCATGAGGGACTCGTGGTTGCCATGCTCGATTATCTGCCCGTTGTCTATGATTATGATCTGGTCCGCATTCCTGACGGAGGATATGCGGTGAGCGATTATGAACGTAGTCCTGTTTTTCATGACTTCCTTCAAGGCTTCCTGTATCTCGTGCTCGGTCTCCATATCAACGGCAGAGGTGCAGTCGTCCATGATGAGTATCCTGGGATTCCTGACTATAGCCCTGGCTATAGCTATGCGCTGCTTCTGCCCGCCGGACAGGCCCATGCCCCTCTCCCCGATTATGGTCTCATAGCCCATGGGCATCTCCATGATGAAGTCGTGGGCATTGGCGATTTTGGCGGCCCTTTCTACATCCTCCCTGGTAGCGCCGGGATTGCCGTAGAGGATGTTGCCCTCGATCGTATCGGAGAACAGGAAGGTCTCCTGCATTATGATGCCCAGCTGGGACCGCAGGCTTTGCATGCTCCAGTCCCTTACGTCGACCCCGTCTACTTTCACGCTGCCCGAAGTGACATCATAGAAACGGCCGATAAGGTTTATGATCGAGGTCTTGCCCGAGCCTGTAGCGCCCATTATGGCTATCGTACCGCCGGCCGGGACATGGAAGGTAATGTCGCTTAGTATCTTCTGGTCACGGTAGGCAAAGGACACATGGTCGAAGGTCACCTCGCCCCGGCATTCTTCCGGCCTGTAAGGGTCCTCCTTTTCCTTTATGGGAGAGCCCGTATCCAGGATCTCAAAGACCCTTTGGCCTGAAGTTATGGCCTGGGCCGCCAGGTTGATCATCCAGCCGAGCATGTTCATAGGCATGATCAGCATCCAGAGGTAGCCGTTGAATGCAACGACCGTGCCAAGATCAATCCTGCCCGCAGCCACCATGCTGCCCCCGTACCAGATCACGGCCACAAGGCATATGCTTGACAGAAAGTCCATTATGGGGAAATACTTGGCCCATGTACGGCTCGCTTCTATGTTTTTCTCCTGGTTCAGCAGGTTTTCCTTTTCAAACTTCTTGATCTCGTAGGCTTCGCGGGCAAAGGCTTTGACCACCCTGACCCCTGTGATGTTCTCCTGGGTCACGGTGTTCAATACCGCCTGCTGCTCCCTTATCTCGCTGAACACCGGCTTTACTATCTTGTTGAACCGGTATGCACACCAGGCTATGAATGGAGTCGCCGCCATCGTAACAATGCCCAGCTCGAAATTCATGGTGAGCACGATCGCCGTAGTGCCTACGAAATACACGGCATTTTCAAGTAAAGTGGATATCCCGTAAGCCAGAAAACTCCTTACACCCTCCAGATCTCCTGTCATCCGGGACATGAGCTCGCCTACACGGTTCTTGTCATAGAAGGAATAGGGTAGGCCTTGCAAGTGGGTGTACATGTGATTGCGCAGGTCATACAGGCAGTCCTGGGAAAACTGCTCAAAATAGCGGCTCCGCAGGTATATGACAGCAGCTTTGCAAATGGCTGCAAACAAAAGCAGGAGCAGCAACGGAAGCAGCAGGTTCCGCAGGCCCCCCTTTATGACATCGTTTACTATGATCTTGGTTATCTGTGGCGATATCAGGTTGATGCCGATGTTAAGCATCAGGCATATAACTGCAAACACAGCCTTGCCTATGTGTTTCGAGCTATACTTGAGTATGCGAAGTATGATATCCAAAATAAACCTCCGTATTGCAGGTATGTACCCCGATTTCGACTAAAAAGCATGGGAGTTTTCTATATATTAGTTTACATCTGTCATAAAATCAAAGGCTCCTAGCAATCATATTGACTGAAAATCAGCTTTCATAGGCATATGCATCCCTGCTGCAATCAAACCTTCCGAATTTATATGTATTTGCTGCATTTTTTATACGTATAAATTGTATAACCATAAGCCCGCACAGTCCAGCCAATGGTCTATATATAACCCGCTATCCCGCGTACTGAAACATCCCCTGAAAGGATTTCTCTTACAGTACCATCATCCAGCTTGACTAAAAGCGTACATTCACCTGTGATATCCATGGCAGTGCCCTCAAACTCCTCATTGGCGCCACAGACGCGTACCCTCCTGCCCAGGGTGATACAAAGATCCCGGTACCGCATCCTGAACTGAGCGAATCCATCCGGCTTGGCCAGGTTTTCGTACAGGGTCTCAAAGGAGTTCAGTATGTCAGCGATAAGCCGGTTCCGGTCAATATGTATACCGGTCTCCTGGTATATGGATGTGGCAGACCTGGCAAGGTCGCTGGGGAATTGGTCCGTGTGGGTGTTCACATTCAGCCCTATGCCGGCTATCACAAAGTCTGTATCTGCATCACAAGCCCTGATCTCCGTCAATATGCCGCATACCTTTTTATTGCCCATTATAAGGTCATTGGGCCATTTAATCATCGGCCTGGACCCCGTAGCCTCATAAACAGCCTCGGAAACACTCAAGGCGGCTATTACCGTTATCCTGGAGGCCCAGGCCACCTTGAAGCCAGGCCGTAAAACGACTGACATCCAGATCCCGGCCCCCTTCGGTGATACCCAGGACCTGCCCCGCCTGCCCCTTCCCTCACGCTGTTCATCAGCGATGACCACTGTCCCGTGGGGAATGCCTGCCATGGCCAGGTCCCTGGCCCTTGTATTGGTAGAGCCGATCGTTTCATGCACCTCTATATTTCTTCCGAATGCCCTGGTCCTAAGCAGGCCGGACACAGCCTGCCTGTCAAGCCCCGTTAAACCGGCCCCTGCCCTGCTTTCCTCAGTCATGCCAGCCCCTTCCCTGCCTTTGGTCTTGTCCATGATCACGCCATTTGCATGGCTGCCTTAAACATCATACTTCAACGCCGCGACTTTTTCTACATAAAACTATAATTTACCCGATATAAATATATTGTTCAAGTTGCCAAGTTTTTTGAAACATATTAATATATAGGTAGAGATACATATTCAGTATATACAGGTTTTGCCAAAATAATTCTGCAATGAAGGAAGTGTTGCCATGGAAAACGCGGTTCTGCTCCTGAAAAAGATCCAGGAAAACATTGAGCGGGTCATAGTCGGAAAAAGCGAGCCCATCAGGCTGATACTGATAGCCCTGCTCAGCCGGGGCCATGTCCTCATAGAAGATGTGCCCGGGGTAGGTAAGACCATGCTGGTATCCTCCCTGGCTAAGTCGCTGAACCTAAGCTTCAAGCGGATCCAGTTCACCCCTGATGTGCTCCCGTCTGACATCACCGGCTTTTCCATATACAACTTCAAAACAGGCCAGATGGAATTCCGCCCGGGCATGGTCATGAACCAGATAATCCTGGCGGATGAGATAAACAGGACCTCACCCAAAACCCAGTCCAGCATGCTTGAGGTGATGGAGGAAGGCCAGGTGACCGTTGACGGCACGACCTATAAGGTGCCCCAGCCCTTCATGGTGCTCGCCACCCAGAACCCCATCGAGTACATAGGCACCTTCCCCCTGCCGGAAGCCCAGCTGGACCGGTTCATGATCAAGGTGACAATGGGATATCCCACCAAGCGGGAAGAAATGCACATTCTAACCAGGTTCCAGGCTGAAAACCCTCTAGGTGACTTAAAGCCCGTCGCCTCGGCAGAGGACATAAGCCAGCTCCAGGAGGCGGTAGC
>JAKORJ010000164.1 GCA_029777885.1 Bacillota bacterium
GGGGATCCGCACGAGATGGATAGAGAATGAAAGCGGCGGATACTGGGACTACTGCGATTTTCCGCTCAGGGATGCCGGAGAGGACGAAGTTGAAGCCTGGCCGTTGCCTTCCCCCGATGATTTCGATTATGACGCCGTAAAAACAGACTGCAGCAGGTATGAGCAGTACGCAGTCTATGTAGGCGGCCCGGGATTGGTGGATATTATCAACAAGACCAGCATGCTGAGAGGCATGGAACAGGTGCTGGTGGATCTGGCAACGGACGATCCGGCAGGCCTGCGTTTTATAGACAGATGCATAGAGCTGCAGCTCGAGGTCACACGCAGGACGCTTCAGGCTGCAAAGGGCGGGATCGATTTCATGTGGATCGGGGAGGATCTTGGCACACAGCGGGGGCCGCTCATAAGTCCTGAGTTGTTCCGGAGGCATATTCGCCCCCGGCACCAGAAATTTATCGATCTGGCCAAGAAGTTTGGCATACCGGTGATGATCCATTCCTGCGGCTCGAGCAGCTGGGCCTTCAGAGATTTCATCGAGATGGGCATCAATGCGGTGGATACGCTGCAGCCTGAAGCCAGGGACATGGAACCTGCCTGGCTCAAGAAAACCTTCGGTACGCAGCTTGCATTCCATGGCTGTATCTCTACTGCCGGTCCGGTTGCATATGGCACTACTGACGATGTAGCGAAGACTGTAAAGGAAACCTTAAGGACAATGATGCCAGGGGGAGGTTATTGCTTTGCTCCAACCCATTCGCTGCAGGACAATTCTCCTACTGAAAACGTGGTTGTAATGTATGAAACAGCCCATGAATATGGATGGTACGAATAATTGCCGGGCAAACCGGTACAGAAGGGACAATATGCTGAGAAAACTGCTTGACAGGGTCAGGGATAAGAAGTCAGGGTATTGGAAGGACCGGATCAAGGCGCAGCTGAAATATGCAGAGAAGTTGTCCAAGGTGATGGAGGAAGGTTAAAGGAGTATATCCATATTGCCTCGGATATGGGATTGCCTGAGTGATAAGAAATACTTCCATACGAAAGTAGTGTGACAGTGAAATTTTCGGGACGACCTTGTTGACAATTTGTTGACACAGCATCATAAAGCAAAAGCCTGAAGCCGCTTATCGTAAACCATGGGGTGTTGACAGAATCGGCCCTAAGCCCTCACATACAAGAATATTTTGCTTCAAAGCAATACGGTTTACTATAGGCCTGAGGATGTAAAAAATTTTGTGTATGAGAAATACTGAAATACTCCTTTCTGGGCAAGAATTAGCAATATAAAACCAGAAAGGAGTTTTTTCTATGGCATTACCAAAAGAATTAGTACGGGAAATAATAGAGCAGAATAATTTCCAGAATCCAGGTGAGGTGTTGGCATTTCTTAAGGAATCATTCAAAGATGTTCTCCAGGAAATGCTTGAAGCAGAAATGGAATGTCATCTGGGGTATCCCAAAAATGATGCATCAAAA
>JAKORJ010000165.1 GCA_029777885.1 Bacillota bacterium
CTACCTCCCATCTTTACTATGCATTGATATATTCTACATTATAATAAAAATCCCTCTTTTTTTTGCCAAAAAGAATAAGATGTGGAATACCACATCTTATTACTTTGCATAGTCTATTGCTCTCGTTTCTCTTATAACATTGATTTTGATCTGTCCTGGATAGTCAAGCTCTCTTTCTACGGTCTTGACTATTTCTCTAGCCATTAGAACGGTTTCATCATCACTGACCTTATCAGGTTTTACCATGATTCGGATTTCACGTCCCGCCTGTATGGCATACGATTTTTCAACTCCTGCGAAGGAATTTGCGATTTCTTCAAGCTTTTCAAGCCTCTTTATATAGGCTTCCAGGGTCTCTCTTCTGGCTCCGGGTCTGGCTGCTGAAATTGCATCAGCTGCCTGCACCAGAATAGCCTCTATCGTAGTGATCTCTATGTCTCCATGATGGGCGGCTATCGCATGCACGACCTCCGGGCTTTCACGGTAACGCTTAGCCAGGTCTGCGCCTATTTGGGTATGGGATCCTTCGACTTCATGATCAACTGCCTTGCCTATGTCATGCAGCAGGCCTGCTCGCTTGGCTATCTTTACGTCAGCATCCAGCTCTGCTGCCATAATGCCTGCCAAATGAGCCACTTCAATGGAATGATTCAGGACATTCTGTCCGTAGCTGGTCCTGTACTTAAGCCTGCCCAGCAATTTGATCAACTCGGGATGTACGCCATGTAAACCGAGATCGAAAACAACCTGCTCTCCAACTTCCCTTATGTGGGCTTCCACTTCCTTCTTGGCTTTTTCCACCATTTCTTCAATACGAGCAGGATGGATCCTGCCATCGATAATCAATTTTTCGAGTGCTATTCGAGCGATCTCACGCCGTATAGGATCAAATCCTGACAGTATCACTGCTTCAGGGGTATCATCTATTATAAGATCGATGCCTGTAGCAGTTTCCAATGTGCGTATATTTCTTCCTTCCCGGCCTATGATTCTTCCTTTCATTTCATCATTAGGCAAAGTAACTACAGATACTGTAGACTCGGCAACATGATCAGCCGCAAATTTTTGTATTGCCAAAGCTATTGTATTCTTGGCGTACTTTTCAGCATCCTCTTTATACTTAGCTTCTATTTCGCGGTATCTTACCGCTACTTCATGCCTGATTTCCTTTTCTACACTATCTAGCAGCTGCTCTTTGGCTTGCTCCCGTGTAAGCCCTGAGATCCTTTCCAGTTCGTTGATCTGTTGATTGTACAATGCTTCAACCTTCTCCTGGCTTTTCTGAATCTCCTTTTGCTTCTTGTTCAGCAGCTCTTCACGGGCATCCAAGGATTGGGATTTCTTATCCAGGTTTTCTTCCTTTTGCTGTAATCTTCTTTCGATCCTTTGAAATTCGCTGCGCCTTTCGCGGCTCTCTCTTTCAATTTCACTTCGCAGTTTGTGAATCTCTTCTTTTGCCTCTAGCAGGGTTTCTCGCTTGATCGCCTCGGCTTGCTTTTCAGCATCTTCTACGATTCTCTTAGCGGCATCTTCTGCACTTGATATCTTGCCTTCTGCAACCCGCTTTCGATAATAGTATCCGAGGACTATACCTCCTATGGCTACTACCAGGACAATTAGCAATTGTAATGGTAGTTCTAGTGGAATAAGGTACACCTCCTCAATTATTCAATTTGCTTGCTTGCAAAATATAAACCGAGTAAAGTACCCAACTCGGTTTTAGTGTAATAGTCTATTAGTCTTTACACCATAGCTAAACCAAATTATGAAAATTTGATTATAATCATTTTATATCTTTTTTACATAAGTGTCAAGTTGGATTATCGCCAAATATACTAAAAATATGAAAACAGCGAAACCCCGTCAAGCGGGGTTTTACCATTATTCCAAATCGGCCTCCGGGATCTCATCCATATCTGCTGAAGGCAGTTTAAAAGAAACCAACTCCTGCCGCACCTGTCTTTCAATTTCCTGGGCTATCTCAGGATTGTCCTTAAGGAACTGGCGCGCATTCTCTCTCCCCTGCCCTATCCGCTTGTCTTCATAGGAATACCAGGCACCGCTCTTCGTAATGATATCCTTTGCTACGGCTATATCCAGGATCGATCCCTCCTTGGAAATACCTTCACCGTACAAGATATCGAACTCAGCCTGCTTGAAGGGCGGAGCGACCTTGTTCTTCACGACCTTGACCCTTGTCCTGCTCCCGACCATCTCAGTACCCTGCTTGAGGGTCTCTACCCTGCGCACATCCAGCCTCACCGATGCATAGAATTTAAGGGCGCGCCCACCGGGAGTAGTCTCAGGATTGCCAAACATCACGCCTACCTTTTCTCTCAACTGGTTGATGAAGATAGCAGCCGTCCTGGATTTGTTGATAGCGCCTGACAACTTCCTCAGCGCTTGGGACATCAGCCTGGCCTGAAGGCCTACATGGGAATCACCCATTTCACCTTCGATCTCAGCCCGGGGAACCAATGCTGCGACGGAGTCTATGACTATCACGTCGATCGCGCCGCTGCGGACCAGGGCTTCGGTGATCTCCAAGGCTTGCTCCCCTGTATCCGGTTGGGAAACCAGCAGGTTGTCTATATCTACACCAAGATTCTTCGCGTATACGGGATCCAGTGCGTGCTCTGCATCTATAAAGGCTGCAGTACCTCCTGCCTTTTGGGCTTCTGCGATCACATGGAGCGCAACTGTAGTTTTACCGGAGGATTCGGGACCGAAAATCTCCGTCACACGTCCACGAGGTATGCCGCCCACTCCCAGGGCTACATCCAATTCCAGTGAACCAGTTGGGATGGCTTCGACGTTAAGATGTGTCGATTCACCGAGCTTCATGATCGAGCCTTTGCCAAACTGCTTTTCGATTTGAATCAGCGCCATATCCAAAGCTTTTCTTTTGTCCATTTCAACCCCCTGATCTGAAAATCAGGTCTTCACCTGCCCTTTCCTTATTTTCAATACGACCAATGCTATGTAAAATCGATCATCATTAGAACATTTGTTCTGTTTTATTATACAACAATCCTTTCAGAAAAGTCAATATAAATAACTAATTTTGTTAGTTTTTGAATTTTAATGGTTACTTCTGCTGCAACAGGATCAAGCGAAGCCAGTTTAGGAGTTCATACGCGGTGCGGTGCTTGATCTTAAGCCTGTCTCCGTTGAATAGGCATCTTTTGACTTTCGTGGCGTCCTCTGTAGATATAGCCATATACACCAGGCCAACAGGTTTTTCTGCCGAGCCTCCTCCAGGGCCGGCTATGCCTGTCACTGCCATCCCGATGTCGCTGCAAAGTACTTTGCGCACTCCTTCGGCCATTTCAATTGCAGTCTGAGAGCTTACAGCGCCGTAACGACTAAGTGTCTCGCTTTGTACGCCCAGTCTTTCGATTTTTGCTTGATTGCTGTATGTAATGCAGCTTTCCAGGAATACCTCTGATGCTCCCGGGACATTGGTGAGCAGGTCGCTGATATGCCCCCCGGTACACGATTCTGCCAATGACAACGTATATCCTTTTTCCCTGAGCAGACTTAAGACCACGGCTTCCAGGGTGTCGTCATCATATCCGTAAATATTGGTACCCAGTCTCTCTTTTATTGCTTCAAGAACAGGATCGATCATCATTTCAGCTTCAGTTTCAGAATGAGCACTCGCGGTGAGCCTGATATTTACTTCGGCGTTCCCGGCCAGTGGCGCTATCGTTGGGTTCGTCTGGGAGTCGATCATGTCCTCGAGCAGCTTCTCCACACTGGATTCGCCGATGCCGTAGATTTTTACTATTTTGGAGTATATGCCGGTTTTACTGAAGCTTCTAAGGAATGGCACAGCATAGTTCATAAACATAGGCTTTAATTCATTGGGCGGACCGGGCAAAATGATAAATATCCTGCTGTTTTTTTCAATGACCGCGCCTGGAGCAGTGCCGTTGTCATTCGGCAGTATGACCGCTTCTTTCGGAAACATGGCCTGCTTTAGATTGTTATCGGTCATTTGCCTATTCATCCGCGCAAAGTAGTCCTCTATGCGCTTAAGGCTCCGCTTGTCGAGTACCAGCTCCAGCCCTAAAAATTCAGCGATGGTTTCCTTTGTAAGGTCATCTGCTGTAGGTCCCAGGCCTCCGGTGGCAATAATAATGTCCGCTCTTTTTTCAGCAATGTCAAGGGCCTGCAGCAAGCGAATCCTATTGTCACCGACTACAGTCTGAAAATACTGATCTATGCCAAGCAAGGCCAGCTGCTGTGATATGAACTGGGCATTCGTGTTGACTATCTGGCCCAGGAGCAGTTCACTACCTACACTAATTATTTCGGCGTTCAATCCTCTTGCCTCCCGAATCGCTGATTTGACTAGAGCTTCAAAAGCTCCTTGTTTTTGCTTATATAATCATAGCCTGAAATCAGCGTTGTGATCACGGAAACATACAAGGCTATCTTATCAGCGGGTACTCCTATGTACCTGAAGGGAAAATTGTTGATCAGCAAGGCTATGATAGCAATTATCTGAGTAACGGTCTTGATTTTCCCCCATTTGCTCGCCGCAAGCACCAAGCCTTCCGAGGCCGCCAGTACTCTGAATCCGGTTATTATAAACTCCCTGCTTATGATGATTATTGCAGCGAGCGCAGGCACCCTGTCCATTTCAACAAGCACGACAAGGGCTGAAGTGACCAATAGTTTGTCAGCCAACGGATCCATAAATTTTCCGAAGTTGGTTACCTGGTTCAGCTTTCTTGCAATGTAGCCGTCCAGGCTGTCTGTGCTGGCTGCCGCTATAAAAACTGCGGCTGTTATAAACTCATGGAAAGGGAATTCAACATATAGTAATATAAGAAAAACAGGTATCATCAAAATGCGTATTATGGTGATCTTATTCGCCAGATTCATTTGTACTAGCTTCCCCCAGTAAATCATATTCGTATGCTTTGGTTAAGACTGTTTTTACGAATTCACCCTGCTTAAGCTCCCTTTCGGATGTAAGGTAGACCAGGCCGTCTATCTCGGGCGCTTCTGCATAGGATCTCCCAAAGAATATATTATCAGACTCCCTGCCTTCGACCAAAACTTCGCAGGTTTGTCCGACCCGTGTCCTATTGAGCTTTTTTGAGATTCTCCTCTGGAGCGACAGTAGCATGCTCCTGCGCTCTTCCTTTACCTCATCCTCTACCTGCATGGGCATGGCTCCTGCCGGGGTTCCTTCTTCCCGGGAATAGGCAAATACGCCAACATTGTTGAACCAGCCTTCACCAACAAAATCCATCAGTTCTTTGAACTCTTCTTCAGTTTCCCCGGGAAAGCCAACGATCAAAGATGTTCTAAGCGCAATATCCGGTATCCTCCGTCTCAAGGTGCTCACCAGGCTTCGGATAGTGGAGCTGTCTGATATACGGTTCATCCGGCCGAGTATGTTGTTATTTATGTGCTGGATCGGGATATCCAGGTAATGGCATATCTTATCCTCACTGGCGATCACATCGATCAGTTCCTCGGTTATCCGGTCCGGATAAGCGTATAAAAGCCTGATCCATTTAAGCCCGGATATCCGGCACAGGTCCTTTAGAAGAGTTGCCAGGTCATACTTGTCGTATAGGTCCTGACCATACCTGGTCACATCCTGTGCGATCAGTATCAACTCCCTGACCCCGTTATCAGCGAGCTTTTCAGCTTCCAGTATGATATCCCGGGCAGGCCTGCTCCTGAACCTGCCCCTCAGGCTAGGTATTACGCAATAGGTACAGCAATTGTCGCAGCCTTCGGCGATCTTGAGGTATGCTGTGACCTCCTGAGTGCTGATGAGCCTCGGCTGGACTCCCTCCGGCAGTAAATCTATATTGCCGTACCTGCACTCCTTTTTACCGGCCCTAACCTCATCCAGAACAGCAACGATGTCAGCATAATCACCGGTCCCAAGTATTGCATCTATCTCAGGTATTTCTTTCATAAGCTCGGTGTTGTAGCGCTCGCTCATGCAACCTGTTACTATCAGAGCCTTGCATCTCCCTGATTTTTTATATTCCGCCTGCTCCAAAATGGCATCTATGGACTCTTGCTTTGCCGAATCGATGAAACCGCAGGTATTCACAATGATCACATCGGCATCTTCGGAATTGCTTACAATGACATAACCGCTGTTGCTTAAAAGACCCAGCATTACTTCAGCATCTACACGGTTTTTGGCACATCCTAAAGATATCATCCCTATGTTCCTGAACAACTAAAGCTGCTCCTCCCTATATTAGGTTTCCTTGAATAGCTGCTCGAACTCTTCCCTGGTTATAAGCACATTTCTTGGCTTGCTGCCGTCGAAACCGCTAACCAACCCCCTGTTTTCCATTTCATCAATTAGCCTTGCGGCTCTTGCGTACCCGATCCTCAGGCGCCTTTGCAGCAGGGAGATGGAAGCCTGTCCCGCATCGATGACCACTTCCACGGCATCGGGGAACAGCTCGTCATAATCGGCATTCATCCTGCCGTCATTATCAACCGCCACTTCCTCCAGCACTTCAGTGTTATACTGGGGGCCTTCGTTCTGGTTTTTGATGCAGTTCACGACTGCCTCTACTTCCTTCTCCGTTATATAGGCTCCCTGCACCCTGAAAGGCTTATTGGAACCAGCAGGCGCAAACAGCATATCACCCCGGCCCAGCAGCTTTTCCGCTCCCCCTATGTCCAGTATTGTCCTGGAGTCGATCTGGGATGATACTGCAAAAGCTATCCTTGAAGGTATGTTGGCTTTTATCACCCCTGTTATGACATCCACGGAAGGCCTCTGGGTGGCTATGACAAGGTGTATCCCCGCTGCCCTCGCCATTTGGGCAAGCCTGCAGATCGCATCTTCCACTTCATTGGGGGCGACCATCATGAGGTCTGATAACTCATCTATGATGATCACTAACTGGGGGATCGGTGACTCATCTGCTTCCAACTGCTCATTATACCTGTGGAAATCCCGTACGCCCTTGTTGGCAAACAGCTTATACCTTGAAACCATCTCCTGGACCGCCCAGTTCAGAGCACCTGCCGCCTTCTTGGGATCTGTTACCACTGGTATCAGGAGGTGTGGTATCCCATTGTATACACTCAACTCGACAACCTTGGGGTCGATAAGGATAAGCTTCACCTCATCGGGCGTGGCTTTATATAAAAGGCTGACTATGATCGTATTCAGGCAAACGCTCTTTCCTGAGCCTGTAGCCCCTGCGATCAGCAAATGCGGCATCGTATCTATATCAGCGATGATATTCTTGCCTGCTATATCCTTGCCCAGGGCAAAGGCGATCTTCGAAGGATGCTTGGTGAAGCATTCTGATTCCAGCACCTCCCGCAAGTAAACCGGAGCTATATCACTGTTGGGCACTTCTATGCCGATCGCGGCCTTACCTGGTATAGGCGCTTCTATCCTTACTCCCTGGGCGGCTAGGTTCAGCGCTATATCGTCAGCTAGGCTTACTATCCGGCTGACCTTGACCCCTGGTGCCGGTTGGAGTTCATACCTGGTTATAACAGGCCCTCTGCTGACCTGTATCACCTTGGCAACGACCCCGAAGCTTTGCAGCGTCTCCTCCAACAGCCTGGCATTTTTAAGGACAGTTTTGTCCTGTGCGCTCTGACTCGATTTCTGAACCGGTTCCTTCAACAATGAAATGGGCGGTATCAGATAAGGAAGCTTTTCCTGCCTGACCTTCAGGTCGATGTCTAATGGCTCGGCCTGTTTTTCTTTGTCATCAGCAGCTTTTTGGACATCCGGCTCTTTATATCTATTACCGCTCCCCTGAGGCTCATTATCCTTGTGTGCTTCCTTTTGAAAATCAAGGATCTTGATTTCAGGCTCAGCCTTATATAACTCAGCAGATGTAAACGAATCCTTAAGGTGCGTGTATTCCGGTTCGAGCTGGCCCTTTTCAGCAGTCGAAACCTCGCCTACAAAAAGCTTCTTCCTGCTTTGTTCACCCTGGTGCAAGGCTTTTTGCCTGTTGTGTTCCTCTCTGACCTGCTTCATATGGGTATACAGGTTGCTTGACAACTGCCTGAGGGACAAGTTGGTCAAAAGCAGCAGGTCGATCACTATCAGGGAAACAAAAAAAATATACGACCCGGCCAGGCCAAAGAGGCTGTAAGTGGGATACACCAGCAGGGCGGATAGCGCTCCTGTCCCCAGGCTGCGGGTCCCTGCTATAAATGATTTCTTAATAAAAGACCAATATCCGGTTCCGCCTACTTCCTGTCCGTTTATCCTCAAAAAAAAGAGCAGGTGTATCAGTCCCAGGATTAGGACCACCGTTATTATTGACAGTATCAGCTTGCTCCTGTTGACTTTTTTATGGTATGCAATGATCACGAGTACCCCTGTTACGATTATCACTAAAGGCATAACATATGCCGCCAGGCCGAATAGACCCTTGATCACTCTGCATATATAGTCCCCCACTGACCCAGCATATCCAGGAAAATATACAGCTAATCCTATGAATAAGCCTAAAGAAGTGGTGATAACACCGATGATCTCATGCAACGCCTTGTTTTTTTGTGTCCTGTTCCTCTTCTTTTTTCTTTTCAAGCTAAGACCCACCTTTGCGTCCTGTATTCAGTTTATATGCTGTTATAACGGCAATAGTGCCGGAATACAGAGCATTAGCGCATGCAAGCAAAATCGCCTGATTTAGTTCATTATAACACTTCCTGACCATCTATTCCATAATTGGAGCAAAAAAAGCGGACCATCATCGATGATCCGTGATATTATAAGTGAGATGTATCTTTGATCCGGGCTGTAACCATGGCTTGAGATAATCAGCCGGGTCTGTGCTTATTATCCTGTTGACAGTATAGGATTTATCAATTTCAGGAACGACCTCGAGCCTGACCCCCTCATAGTCGATGACCTGTATATCCCTATATTCCTTATCAGTAAGGGAGAGAGTCAAATCTGGAGGGGATGCTATAAGCTCCGGATCGATGATCGTATATAAGACCAACTTTTACTCCTCCTTCCTTTGTCTGATAAGCTCCTTCAGCTTGTCCATAGCCTTGTCTAGACCGCCTACCTCGTTAATTATCCCGTATCTGACCGCATCTTCGCCTATCAGCACAGTGCCGACATCATTGGCCAGCTCGCCCGTTCTGAACAGGAGCTCATTCAGACTTTCCTTGCTGATGTTGGAATGGCTTGTAATAAAGCTGACCACTCTTTCCTGCATCTTGTTGAAATACTCATATGTCTGGGGCACTCCTATCACCAGGCCGGACATCCGTATGGGATGGATCGTCGTGGTAGCTGTCTGTGAGATGAATGAGTAATCAGTACATACGGACAAGGGTACTCCTATACTGTGCCCTCCTCCAAGCAGCAGGGATACGGAAGGCTTTGACATTGAGCTTATCATCTCCGCAATGGCCAGACCTGCTTCCACATCGCCGCCGACTGTATTCAATATAAGCAACAGGCCTTCGATTTCCTTGCTTTGCTCTATGGCAACAAGCTGGGGTATAACGTGTTCATACTTGGTAGTTTTGTAGTGGGGCGGGAGCACTATATGACCTTCTATCTGCCCGATGATCGTCAGGCAGTGGATGTTGCTTACAACAGGCTGGGGGACTGCCTGTCCCCCCAACTCCTTTATAGCGCTTATTGCCGTATTGGTCTGGGGTGCATAATCAGGCTGTCCCGGTTCCGGCTCTTGTTCGAATCGGGCTTGGATACGCATGCAAATGACCTCCATCTGTAAATCGTCCCTTTAAGTATTCCCCTGCAAAAGTAAAAATAAGCACTCCCTCGGCTGAACAGCATCAGCCCGTCAGAGTGCTTTAGCGCTTTACACTAAAAATCTATCATATGCTTTCTATGCCAAGCCTGAACTCATCATGCAGGGCAGTTACCGCATCTTCTGTCTTATCAGCGCTTATCAGACATGATATGGTCATATGGGAGTCGGACGTCTGCAACACTGTGATGCTTCTGTCCGTCAGCGCTTTAATGATCCTGTACATTACCCCTGGAGTGCCTTGCATCAGTTCACCGACGACCGATACCTTGCTTAAGTTGTCTGCAGCGGTATACTTAACGCTCTTATCATCCAGCATTTCCCTGATCCTGTTCAAGTTTCTCTCATCTATAGTAAATACCATTCTACCAGGGAATATATTGATCATATCGATGCTGATCCGATTTTCCGCTATTATCCTCAGTATTTCTTCGCCCATGCAGTTTGTATCATAGATCATATCAATCTGAGCCCTTCCGGTCATATGAGTGACGGACGTCACAGCCCGTTTCCCGTTGTTGTATGCAAAGCCCATTTCATATCGGGATCGTATGAGCGTGCCATCAGACTCACTCTCCACGTTTTTTATCACTATCGGGATCCCGCTCCTCATGGCTATAGCCACAGCACTGGGATGGATCACCTTTGCGCCGTGGTTCGCCATTTGTAAAAGCTCGGCGTAGGTCAGGAACTCAAGTTTACTGGCAGTTTTCACGATGCGTGGATCTGCGGTCATGATCCCGTCTACATCTGTATATATTTCTATGATTTCTGCTCCCAGCGCTTCCCCCAGTATAGCTGAAGTCGTATCGCTCCCGCCACGGCCTAGGGTGGTTATCTCACCGCTTTTGGAAGCCCCCTGGAATCCTGCTATTACCGGTATTTTGCCTTTCTTTATGTACTCCTTGATATTGTCAGGCCTTACCTCTATCACGTCAGCCATACCAAAGCTTTCATTCGTTATGATCCCGGCCTGGCCGCCGGTCAAAGCAACTGCGTCATATCCCATGCTTTTCAGCGTATTGGCCATTACCACGGCTGATATTATCTCGCCGACTGACATGATGAGATCCAACTCGCGTGGTTCTGTACTCCCACTTATACTGTTGGCAAGATCGATAAAGGTATCAGTAGCATAGGCATCGCCTTTCCTGCCGATAGCGGACACAACGACAACAGGCATGAAGCCGCTGTTCTTGGCATGTACAGCCCTTTTAGCAGCTAGAATGCGTTTTTGCCTGTCTGACAATGAGGTGCCGCCGAATTTCTGAACTATGATCCGCATAGCCTGCCTCCTTTCATGAAACCTGTGCCAGGATCTGGTCACACATAGTTTCATTGTATGAAGGCAGTGCCATATGAGTGAATTTCGCAGGCAAAGCTATATGCCGATAAAAAAAGAAGGACCTAAACTCCTTCTTTTAGTGCTTCCTCCAGCAAGGAGGTTATGTCATCATTGCCCACTGCGGCTGCAGCATGCAAGCCTTGACCAAATATAATGTTTAAAATCCTTATTACGTCGTCATAAGTCAGCCTGTTTATCTTATTGATGATCTCGTCCGGAGTCAGCACCCTGTCGAGGAGCAGCTTGTTTTTTCCCATTGCGGTCATTCTGCTGCTGGCGCTTTCCAGGCCGAGTATATAGTTGCCCTTTAGCTGCTCTCTTGCCATCTCGAACTCTTTCTGGGTGATCCCTTCTTTCTTAAGGAGTCCTATTTCATTCAAAACTAGCCTTAGGACTTCCGGTGATTGATTCGGGTTCATCCCTGCATAAATGGTAAACATACCTCCGTTCAAATAGCTGGAGGGATAGGAATATACCGAATAGGTCAGACCTCTGTCCTCTCTGATCTTTTGGAAAAGCCTTGAGCTCATCCCGCCGCCGAAGATATTGTTCAGTACCAGCAAAGGATATATCTCATCCCTGCCCAGCTCTATTCCCGGAAAGGCCAGGCAGATGTGGATCTGTTCTATTTCCTTTTTCCTGAAACAAACCGCCCTGTTTGCCTTATTGACTTTATGAATCGCTACCGGGCTGCCCTGCCTGCTCCAGGTTCCAAAGTACTCATCTATCATATCGACCAGCGAGGCTTCATCGAAATTACCGGCAACTGATATGACCATATTGTCAGGTGTATAGTACCTATAGTAGAAATCCTGTACCTGATTCCTGCTGAACTGTTCTATCTGCTTTGTAGTGCCCAGGATATTGTTGGCCAGCGGATGGTCACCAAAGAACTTTATGGCCAGAAGATCATGCACCAGGTCCTCCGGTGAGTCTTCATACATATATATCTCTTCCGTGATGACCCCTTTTTCCTTTTCCAGCTCCTTTTCATCGAATACTGAATTGAGCACCATATCAGAAAGGAGATCCATACCAATCTTAAAGTGCTCATCCATGACCTTGCAGTAAAAGCAGGTATATTCCTTGGCTGTAAACGCATTGAGCTGGCCGCCTACTGCATCGATCTCTTCTGCTATTGCCCTGGCACTGCGGTTTTTCGTACCTTTAAAAAGCATATGCTCGATAAAGTGAGAGATCCCATTTTCGTCAGGGCCTTCGTAAACCGAGCCTGCCCTGAACCAGACCCCTATCGAAGCCGACCTTAAATGAGGAATTTTTTCCAGTATGACTTTTATGCCATTTTTCGTAGTATAGCTTGTATACATTGCTTCACCTGTCTTTATCTTCTGTACTGCTGTATTTATTCGCCGATGATAGTATTTGACACAGTAGTGATCTCAAATCCCATATTCTTAAGCTTATTAATTATATAAGGCAGGGCTGTGACCGTGTCAGCCGTTGGGTGCATCAGCACCAGGTCACCCTTTTGGGGGTTTTTGATAACACGGCCGATTATCTTGTCGACCCCGTCTCTCCTCCAATCGATGGTATCTATGCTCCACATGATGGTCTTATAGCCCAGCGAGTTTGCAGCCTGCAGCGTTGTTTTGCTGTAGTCTCCGTACGGAGGCGCAAAAAGGGTGGTCTTCAGGCCTGTTATCGACTTTATGATATCCTCAGTCTTCTGGATCTCCTTTATGTTTTCGTTGAGGTCCAGTTTGCTATGGTGCTTGTGGCTGTATCCATGATTACCTATCTCATGTCCTTCGTCTGCTATCTGCTTTAATAGCTCCGGATTATCCTCGGCCCATTCCCCGCCTATAAAAAAGGTTATTTTTATATCTTCATCGGAGAAAATTTTAAGCATCTGGGGCACATACTCCGTCCCCCACACCACATTGCATTCGAACCCGATCACAGGCTTGTCGGTATATCCCTTGTAGATCGGTTCGCCGCTGTTGACAAACACGGTCTTGGCATCCTCGGCATTGAGCAATATAAGTGCGGCTAAAATCACTCCAATGACGATTATGTTTATTAATATGCTTTTTTTATATGGCAAGAAAATGATCTTCACCGGCCACCATCTCCTCATATCCTCCTAGTCTATTGTTATTCAACAGACTAAGAGATATGAATAAAAAGGAAACATAAACTGTATAGTTTATGTTTTCGTAATCGGTTTCTATGATGGCCTGTTGCCTTTTTTCCGCCGCTTATGCTCGCTGTGGTCGTTGTCCTGCTTCGGTGGCGGCGGGAGCGTATCCTTGTGGGACAGGTTGATCCTGCCCTGGCTGTCTATCTCTACTACTTTGACCGTGATCTCATCACCGATGTTCACGACATCTTCGACCTTCTCCACCCTGTTGTGCGCCAGCTTGGATATGTGGACCAGCCCCTCCTTGCCAGGCAGGAACTCTACAAAGGCTCCGAAGTTGACTATCCTTACGACTTTTCCTGTATATACCTCGCCTACTTCCACTTCCTTTGCGATGCCTTCAATTATGCGCAGGGCTTTCCTGTTAGCCTCTTCATCGGGTGAGTAGATGAATACCCTGCCGTCATCCTCTATATCGATCTTTACACCGGTCTCATCTATTATCTTGTTGATTATCTTGCCACCAGGGCCTATGACATCACGGATCTTGTCCGGATTGATCACTGTCTGCATTATCTTCGGAGCATAGGGCGACAATGACTTTCTCGGCTCCGGTATCACTTCTAGCATGCTGTTGAGTATAAACAATCTGCCTTCCCTGGCCTGGGCCAAAGCCTTCTCAAGAATGGCCCTGTCAATGCCCTTGATCTTAATGTCCATTTGAATGGCTGTTATGCCGTTCCTGGTACCTGCAACCTTGAAGTCCATGTCTCCCAGGAAGTCCTCCAGGCCTTGTATGTCAGAGAGGATGGCGACCCTGCCGGTCTCCTCGTCCTTTATAAGGCCCATCGCTATGCCAGCTACCGGCGCTTTGATTGGAACACCCGCATCCATTAGGGCAAGGGTGCTGCCGCATACGCTAGCCTGGGATGTAGAGCCGTTGGAGCTCATTACTTCAGACACCAGCCTGATTGTATACGGGAACTCAGCCTCGCTGGGTATCATCGGCTCAAGTGCCCGTTCAGCCAGAAAGCCGTGCCCTATCTCGCGCCTTCCCGGCCCTCTGGCAGGTCTTGCTTCGCCTACACTGAAGGCGGGGAAATTGTAATGGTGGATGTAGCGCTTGAACTCATCTTCCCACAGCCCGTCCAAAATCTGAACATCACCAAGGGCGCCCAGCGTGCATACGGTCAATACCTGGGTCTGTCCGCGCTTGAACAAGCCTGACCCATGGGTCCTGGGCAGTATGCCGACTTCGGAAGACAGGGGCCTGATCTCGGTCATGCTGCGGCCATCGGGACGGATCCCCTCATTAAGGATCCTGCTTCGGACGACTTCCTTGAGGATATTGTACAGGACATTTTCTATCTCGGCGCTCCTTTCGGGGAAAGCTTCTGCAAAATAGCTCTGGACATCTTCTGTAACATGCTTCAGCTTTTCATTCCGTAACTCCCTGTCAAACTCTGAAGCAGCCTCTGCCACTTTCTCATATGCATACTCCCTGACCTGTTTCTCCAGTTCCTCTTCCGGCAGGAATGATACATATTCATGCTTGGGTATTCCAACTTCAGCTATGATCGTCTCCTGCAGGGCTACTATGTCCTTGATGTACTCATGTGCAAGCATAATAGCTTCCAGCATCTGGTCCTCAGTGACTTCCTTGGCTCCGGCCTCCACCATCATGATTGCATCCTTCGTACCGGATACTATAAGGTTTAATAGGCCTTTCTCCCTTTGCTTGCTGTTGGGGTTTATAACAAACTCGCCTTCAACCAGACCTACAGCAACTGATCCGGTAGGTCCGGAAAAGGGTATATCTGAAATCCCCAGAGCTACCGATGAGCCTATCATGGCAAAGACTTCGGGCGGATACTCGGGATCTATGGACAGGGCTGAAGCATAGATGTTCACATCATTCCTGTAGCCCTTGGGAAACAGCGGCCGGATAGGCCTGTCTATCAGCCTTGATGTAAGTATGGCCTTCTCCGTCGGTCTGCCTTCCCTTTTAATAAATCCACCGGGTATCCTTCCCACTGCATATAGCTTTTCTTCGAAATCCACGTTCAATGGAAAGAAGTCAATCCCCTCGCGGGGCTGCTCAGATGCAGTAGCTGCCACAAAAACGACAGTATCACCGTAACGGACAGTGCAGGCGCCGTTTGCCTGTTCTGCCAGCTTGCCTATTTCTATGGTTAATGTGTTTCCTGCTAGTTCCATAGTGTAGATTTTGTGTTCCACTGATGTATTACCTCCTTTCAAACCTGACTCACGGTTTGAGCTTATGATCTGATTCATAGATTATATTATCCCACAAATCCTGTAATCAATTTCGCCTGACTCTTTCGGCGGATGGTATATAATTACAGTCAGGCTAGACAAAATAAGGGAGCGGGAATCCGCTCCATCTTATTTTCTGAGATTCAATTTTTCAACGATCTCTCTGTATCTGTTAATATCTTTTTTCATAAGATAGTTTAACAGACCTCTTCTGCGACCGACCATCATCAAAAGGCCTCTTCTGGAGTGATGGTCTTTCTTGTGAACCTTCAAATGCTCATTCAGATGATTGATCCTTTCAGTCAGAAGCGCTATCTGAACTTCTGCAGAACCGGTATCATTGTCATGCAGCTTGTAGGCATTGATGATTTCGTTCTTTCTGGCCTGGTCCATGTGATTCACCTCCTCATTAACTAACCCCATTATCCCAGTGATACGTCGGAGATGGTCGTAAGACCGGGAAAACGGTTATCTACAATTTCATGGTAATCATTTTATCATAGCAGATCAGTTTTGTAAATCAGGTTGTTAACCATAGCAACATCTGTTTTTATTTGCTCCTTAAGCTCTTCCGTGCTGCTGAATCTCACTTCATCCCTGATCCTTTTGATAAAATATACCCTTATTCGCTTGCCGTATAGGCTGCCCCTGAAATCCAGCAGGTGTGTCTCAAAGCTCAGGCTGTCCCCATCAAAGGTAGGGTTGAAGCCTATACTGGCTGCGCCCTTGTAATAATTGCCTCCCACCTTGCATAAGACAGCATAGACCCCGGGTTTAGGCATTACTTTTCTACTCGGTAGTACCATATTGGCCGTTGGGAAACCAAGCAAAGTCCCCCTGCCTAAGCCTTTCACTACTATGCCTGCAATTGAATACGGCATACCGAGGGCGCGACTTGCTTCCTCGACCTGCCCTTCTGTGATCAGGCTGCGAACCAGGGTGCTGCTCACTATTCTGTCATCCAGTTTGACCGGGGGCACGCATATCAAATCAAAACCATACCTTTTTGAGGCTTGTTCAAGATATTCTGCATCGCCCCTGCCTTTATATCCAAACCTGAAGTTGAACCCTACGATCAGGGTTTTAACATTATAGCTGCCTAGGAGGCTGAGTAAAAACTCCTCATGGGTCTGGCGCAAAAATTCATCGCTGA
Organism: Bacillota bacterium; assembly: GCA_029777885.1. Lineage (GTDB taxonomy): Bacteria > Bacillota > Clostridia > Caldicoprobacterales > DTU083 > JAKORJ01. The sequence continues at coordinate 16,644 of JAKORJ010000165.1, forward strand.
ATGGATTCAGTACAAGAGTGTCAATGCCAAGCCTTGAAAAGGTTATTATCTTCTCCTTCAGAAGCATTATCTGGTCAGGAACGCTTTCCGGCGCTAACCGACTCATCGGGTGGGATAAAAAGGTATAGACCATAGTGGTAAGGCCTGACGTTTTTTGCTCGTTGAGCTGCCTAATCAGCTCCCTGTGGCCTAGGTGGATGCCGTCAAAGGTCCCCAGGGCAATGGCTGATTTCGTATTTAAACTGTGTTTTCCGTCTATGTTGAAAATAACCTGCATGTCTGTCCTCATAGTAAAAGTGTTTTTATTCTTACGTAACCATAATTATTTTCTGTATACCAGCTTCCTATGCCCACAAAGATATCGCCGCAGTATATCCTGCACCCTTCTCCTGGCCCGACGCTGCTGCCTTTCATTATATTATCTGCTTTTACCCTGTTGCCGTTTTTAAGCCTTTCCAGGCACTCCGGTTTTACAATTATTGCAGGCATGGCCTGAGCCAGGACTTCTTCCGTTGGTATAATGATGTTTTTAAGAGTATTATGACGAAACGCGTCAAGGATCTCATCCAGGGTATAGGAATCAGTTATGCTGAAGTTCCCGGTCCTCTCACGAAGCAGAAAGGCCATTACTCCCCCGCAGCCCAGGTGTTCTCCCAGATCACGGCATAATGAACGTATGTATGTGCCTTTCGAACATTCGACCCGGAACATTATTGAATCCGGAGCCTTGCAGGAGATCAGCCCGATGTCATATATATATACCTTCCGAGGCGGTATATCGACCTTGATGCCTTGACGGGCGTATTTGTAAAGTTGTTTCCCACCGAGCTTTATGGCTGAATGCATCGGTGGGACCTGTTCGATCTCGCCCATGAATCTGCTTAAGGCGCTGGCAATGGCGTCAAGGTCAGGTATATTCTTGTCCCTGTAAACGACTTCACCCGACAGGTCCGAAGTATCGGTCGCGATACCCAGCCTCAGCTCGCATATGTAGGTTTTACGTCCCTGTTGGATAAAATCTGATATTTTTGTCGCTTTGCCAAGGCAAACAGGCAGGACTCCGGCCGCATCAGGATCAAGGGTCCCGGTATGGCCTGCCTTATTTATTTTTAAGTGCCTTCTGAGAAACACAACGATATCACTGGAAGTCATGCCGGGAGGCTTTAATACATTGATCACACCGTTCACGGCTTCAGCTCAACTCCTCGAGCATAGAGCGGGATGCCGCCAGAACTGCTGTTTTTGCGTCTTTTATCCCCATGTCCAGGTTTGCGCCTGCAGCCTTCATATGACCTCCGCCCCCAAATTGCAGGGCTAACTTGGTAGCATCCAGCTTGTCACTGGTGCGGATACTTACCTTAGTCCCTCCGTCTGTGGTTTCTTTGAATAAGACGGCAAGCTCAATCCCTGATATCTCTTTGGCATAATTGACCATGTTCTCCATGTCCGAAGCCTGTGCGCCCGTGTCCTCCAGGTCTTTCATGGTGATCGTGAGGAAGGCTATCCTGTTGTTTTCAAACAGCTCCAGTGAGTCGAGCACCCTGGAAAGAAGCTTTATCCTGTGCAGGGAGTGGGTCCTGTAAAGTCTGGTCGTGAGCTCATCGACTTTCACCCCCGCCTCTATCAAACCGGCTGCTATGCGCATCGATGCCGGTGTTGTGTTGCTGTAAGAAAAATTGCCCGTATCGGTACTTATGGCCGTATACAAGGCAATCGCAATATCGGGACTGATTGGGACACCCATTTCATCTAGCACTTTGTATATCAGCTCGCCTGTCGCTGCTGCAGTTTCATCAACCAGGTTCAGGTCGGCATAGGTGGTGTTGCTTTTGTGGTGGTCTATGTTCAGCGTCTTCCTGCTGCTTTTGAAGACCGGTATCAAAGATCCGAGCCTGTCCAGATCACTGCAGTCTAAAGCGATGCACATATCATAGGAACCAGCTCCAGTCGGTACCCTGTCGAACTTGTCGATCTCACACAGGAACATATAGACTTCCGGAGCAGGATCCTGACAAAACAGATCCGCTCTTATCCCCAGGCCGTTCAGGGCATGATACATGGCCAGGCAGGAGCCTAAAGTGTCTCCATCGGGCATTATATGGGCTATGAGCGCAACTGAACCGGAGCTCTTTATAGCATCTGCAACATGCCTAATCGTCATCTTGCTTCTCCTGTTCCACACGAAGCTCATTCAGCTTCCTGGATATTTCTACGCTGTACGCAATGGAATCATCCAACACGAACTGGAGCTCCGGAGTATATCTTATTTCCAGCCTGCTTCCCAGTTCTTTCCTGATAAAGCCCGTAGCACTTTTAAGTCCTTCAATCGTATTGGTCCTTTCTTCTTCTGAACCCAGGACACTTACATAAACCTTGGCGTACCTGAGATCCTTTGTCGTTTCAACCTTCGTCACGGTGGACATCTCTGAGATCCTGGGATCTTTCACGTGATCCCTGATTATTTCAATTACATCCTTACGAATTTCCTCATTGATCCTGTCGATCCTGTGTCTTGCCATATCAATCCACCTGCTATTTTTTTATTTCCTGTTGGATATAGGCTTCTATAACGTCCCCTTCCTTGATGTCGTTGAAGTTTTCGAGCCCGATGCCACATTCGTAGTTAGCTGCCACTTCCCTGACATCATCCTTGAAACGCTTGAGGGAAGCTATTTTGCCTTCAAACACTACAACACCATCACGCACCAGCCGGACCTGGGCACTCCTCGTGATCTTACCGTCGGTAACATAAGAGCCTGCAACCGTCCCTGCCCCTGATACCCTGAAGGTTGCTCTGACCACTGCGTGACCTATCACTACTTCCTGATACTCAGGAGCAAGCATACCCTTCATGGCTGCTTCTACGTCATCTATAGCATTGTATATCACCCTGTAGGTCCTGATATCTATGTTTTCTCGGTCTGCCAGTTCTTGAGCGTTGGCAGTCGGTCTTACGTTGAAACCGATTATGATAGCATTAGAAGCCGTTGCCAGCATGACATCGGATTCAGTGATAGCGCCTACGGCACCATGTATGCACCTGACCCTGACCTGTTCGTTAGAAAGCCGCTCCAGGGCTTGCTTGACAGCCTCCACAGAGCCATGTACATCGGCTTTGATGATCAGATTGAGGTCCTTAACCTCGCCTTCTTTTATCTGGCTGAACAGTTCATCAAGCGAAGCCTTGGAGGTCGTTTTGGCCTGCTCCTCCTTGAGCTTGTTCCTACGCTCGTCACTGACCTGCTTGGCCAGCCTGTCATCCTCAACGGCATACATGATGTCACCGGCTTCGGGTACATCAGACAAACCCAGGACCTCGACCGGTGTTGAGGGACCTGCTTGACTTACACGTCTGCCTTTATCGTCGATCATGGCGCGCACCCTGCCATATGTTGTGCCCGCTACTATTGAATCCCCGACCCTGAGAGTGCCGTTCTGCACCAGGATAGTTGCTACAGGGCCCCTGCCCTTGTCGAGCTGGGCTTCGATGATGGTTCCCTTGGCAAGCCTGGATGGATTTGCCTTGATACCCTGCATCTCTGCAACGAGCAGTATCATTTCAAGCAGGTTATCGATACCTTCCTTTTTCAGGGCAGATACAGGTACAGCTATTGTATCGCCGCCCCACTCCTCGACCAGCAAACCGTGCTCGGTCAGCTGCTGCTTGATCCGGTCCGGGTTGGCATCAGGTTTATCCATCTTGTTTATGGCTACTATAATCGGAACCTTTGCTGCCTTTGCATGGTTGATCGCTTCTATGGTCTGGGGCATGACGCCGTCGTCGGCAGCCACTACCAGTACAGCGATATCCGTTACCTGGGCACCCCTGGCCCGCATCGAGGTAAAGGCTTCATGGCCGGGTGTATCCAGGAAGCATATCGTTTTATTGTTGTAGTTAACCGTATAGGCACCAATGTGCTGGGTAATACCGCCTGCCTCCTGCTCCGTAACATGGGAATTACGGATGGCGTCCAGCAAGGAGGTCTTGCCATGGTCAACATGGCCCATGACAGTCACTACCGGTGGCCTTTCTCTCAAGTCCTTGGGATTATCTTCTATCTCATCCACGTCCGAAAGGATCTGCTCAAAAGTCTTTGTAGCCTTCTTTTCCAGTTCGATATCGAATTCCGCCGCTATCAGGCTTGCGGTGTCATAATCGATTTCCTTGTTTATCGTAGCTATAACACCCAGGTTCAGAAGTTTCTTGATGATCTCAGAAACCTGTATACCTATTTTTTCCGACAGTTCTTTTACGGTTATGATTTCACCCATAGTGATAGCCTTTTTCCTCTCTGGCGGAGGTGCTGCGGGCTGGGTCTTGGTTTCCTTGGCCTTCTTGTTTTTTCTGACCTTCTCCAGTATAGCAGGATCAGTATCCTCCCAGTAATCCTTCTTGCTCTTCCGCTTCTTATCCCTGCTCTGATCGCTGCTGTATCTCGTATCTTTGCCTTTACTGCTATCCGTTCTTTCCTTTTCGTTGTATACGGGGGGTTGTGCCAGGAATTTGCCGACTATATCAGTTGAAGCCTTTCCGGTTTTCTTTTTGCCTCTACTGTCCACAACAGGCTTCAGTTCAACTACGGAAGTCCGATCCTGGGTTTGATTACCGGATTTTGCTTCAGCGCCTTTTGGTGGCTGTGCAGGTATTTTTTCGTCCTCAGCAGGCTTCTTTGGCGTTTGCTTTGGCTTGACTGATTTTTGCTGTTCTTCCTTGGCCTTCTGCTCCTTCAAAAGCTCCTCTTCCCGCTGCCTTCTTGCCTCTTCCTCCCGCTGGCGGGCAAGCTCTTCCTGCCTTCGCTTCTCTTCCTGCTCCCTGGCTTCCTGTTCCAGCCTGGCTTTCGTTTCATTTATTGCTTTTAAATAGGAACTGATTTCCGACTTAAGCTCATCCATCCTGCCAGCCAGCTGCTTCGCCTTGTCGCTTAGATCCTTGGTCGTTTTAACTACATTAATTTTCGCCATTGGTAATCACCCCCGTGTCGGATTTGTTTTGTTCCAAGTTAACAAGCAGCATATCCTTGAATCCTTTGTCCGTTACCACGATGATTGTCCTACTCACCTTTCCCAGTGAATGACCGAGCTGTTCCTTATCGCTGGTTATAAGCAACGGCACATCGTAATTACAGCTCAGTCTTTTAAATTTTTTCTTTGTGTCCTCAGATGCATCACCGGCTACTATAACCAGCTGCGCCTTCTTGTTTCTGATCGCTTTTTCGCATAGCATGCTGCCAGATACCAGTTTACCGGCCTTTTGGCATAATCCCAGCAGTGAAAAGAATTTACCCGCTATACGCGTCACCTTCATTCAACTGGCCTTTCAGCTTTTCGTAAACTTCCTCACTGATTTTCTGTTCAAAGGTTTTTTCCAGCAGCTTGGTTTTGGCAGCCTTGTCTATGCATGCCGGCAGGGGGCATACATACGCGCCCCGTCCCGGCGCTTTTCCTTTCAGGTCTATATCTATATTGCCTTCGGGATCCCTCACGACCCTTATCAGCTCTTTTTTAGGTTTCATTTCCCGGCATCCAATGCACATTCTCATTGGAATTCTGCGCTTTTTCACCAGCATCACCTTTTTAGTGAAATAATGCTATAAGGATAAGTCACCTAGTGACTGTGACTCACTCTTTATGTCAATTTTCCAACCTGTAAGCTTAGCAGCCAGCCTCGCATTCTGCCCTTCCTTGCCTATAGCCAGCGAAAGCTGGTTGTCTGGTACGATTACCCTGGCTGATTTCTCGCCGGCACTGACCTCAACATGCAAAACCTTTGCGGGACTTAAGGCACTTGCAATATACTCACTGGGCTCATCGCTCCATTTTATAATATCTATTTTCTCGCCTTTCAGTTCCTCGACTATCTGCTGAACCCGTATCCCCTTTTGCCCTACACAGGAACCTACGGGATCGATATTTTCATCCTCGGCATACACTGATATCTTGGTCCGCGAACCAGCCTCCCTGGATATGTTTTTTATGATCACCTCACCCCTGGCGATCTCCGGGACCTCCATCTCAAACAAACGTTTCACCAGGCCGGGATGGGTCCTTGAAACCAGGATCTGAGGGCCTTTTGTAGTTTTCTTGACTTCTGCGATGTATACCTTGATGCGGTCGTTGACCTCGTATGTCTCTCCTGGCATCTGTTCATTGGGGGGCAGTATCGCTTCGGTCTTATCCAGATCGATAAACACCATTTTCTTTTCAACGCGCTGCACGATGCCGGTAACGATCTCATTCTCTTTTTCGAGGAATCTTTCATATATAAGTCCCCGTTCTGCCTCGCGTATACGCTGGACTACCACCTGCTTCGCGTTCTGTGCTGCGATCCTCCCAAAATTCCTGGGAGTCACCTCAACTTCCACAACATCTCCAAGTTGGCAACCGGGTGATATGTTTTTTGCTTCGAATTGCTCGATTTCCTGCAGGGGATCCTGCACGTTTTCTACGACCTTTTTCAAGGCAAAGACCTTTACTTCACCGGTTTCACGGTTTATATTTACCTTGACATTCGGAGCAGCACCAAAATTCTTTTTATATGCAGAAACCAGTGCGGCTTCTATAGCCTCCAAGAGTATTTCCTTATCTATGCCTTTTTCCTGGCATATCTGCTCCATTGCATTTATAAATTCTCCTGTCACTGCTAACTCCTCCTTAAGCCGCCATCAAAATTCAACAGCAAGTCTGACCACAGCTATATCAGAGCGATCAAAGGATAATACCTTGTCCTTGTCCCTGATATACAGCTTGTCTTCTGCCAACTCCAACAGCTCTCCCGTATACTTTTTCTTGCCATTAACAGGGCGGTACAGGCTCACATCTATCTTTGAGCCTTTATACCGTTCAAAGTCTGAGTCCTTTTTCAGTACCCGGTCAAGGCCTGGCGATGATACTTCCAGGATATAGCTGTGAGGTATAGGATCGGCCTGGTCCAGTAAATCGCTGACCCGTTCGCTGACGGCCTGGCAGTCATCTATCGTAACGCCGCCGGGTTTATCTATGTATATACGCAGATACCAATGGCTTCCTTCTTTTTTGTACTCTATATCTACCAGTTCAATATTGAGTTCGTTGACAACCGGCAGCATCAACTCTTCTGTTAGCTTTTCAACCCTGTTTCCAGACAAGTTGGTCCCTCCAAACAATTATTGGCTTAACTGATATTATATCCTTACATTTGATTGATTATCGTCTACAACATTAAAGAGTGGGGGTCCCCACTCTATTTAAGCGTAAAATATCCACACAAATATATTTTACCACCGTTTGCTTGCCGTTGCAAGCTAAAATAATGATAATTGGCTGGTTTCAGGGATATTTTTGAGTATATTATTTGATTTCATTACTTCTATTACGGTTTTAGTCACCTTGGTCCTTTCCCTGAAATCCTCTATCGAGACAAACTCACCCTTGCTCCTGGCTTCTGCTATGCTTTTAGCGGCGTTTTCTCCTACTCCCTGGAGCGCTTTCAACGGGGGCCGCAAGCCTTTCTCAGTCACCAGGAAGCTGACAGCATCGGATCTATACAGGTCTATGGGTTCAAAATTAAAGCCCCTGGCGTACATTTCAAGCGCCACTTCAAGTATCGTGAGCAGGTTCTTCTCTTTTGCTGACAGGTCGTTGCCCCGGCTATCAAGGTACCTTATTTTCTCCTTGATGGCGTCCCTACCCTGCAGGATAAGCTCTGCGTCGAAATCATCGCCCCTTACGGTAAAATAAGCAGCATAGAAAGCCTTTGGATAATATACCTTAAAGTAAGCGATCCTGAAGGCCATGATTACATACGCAACGGCATGAGCTTTGGGAAACATGTATTTTATCTTTTTACAAGAATCTATATACCATTTGGGAACATTATTGCTGACCATGACTTCCTCCATTTCCGGAGTCAGCCCTTTGCCCTTGCGCACGTTCTCCATTATCTTGAATGCAAGCGTAGGCTCCATCCCTTGATACATCAAGTAGAGCATGATATCATCTCTGGTCGATATGACCTCCGCCAGGGTGGCAGTGTTGCTTCGTATCAGGTCCTGGGCGTTATTCAGCCATACGTCTGTTCCATGGGAAAGTCCGCTAATCCTTATAAGCTCGGCAAATGTCGTCGGTCTGGTATCTTCCAGCATCTGCCTTACAAACTTTGTACCGAACTCGGGTATGCCGAAGGTCCCGACCACGCTACCGATCTCCTCTGGGCTGACATCCAGGGGATCAGTACTGGAAAACAGTTTCATGGTAGTTTTCTCACCTATTGGGATGGACCTTGCATCAATTCCTGTCAGGTCTTCAAGCATCCTGATGACTGTTGGATCATCATGCCCCAGAATGTCCAGTTTTACCAGGGTATCATGGATCGAGTGGAAATCAAAATGTGATGTGATGGTGCCTGATTCCTTGTCGTCAGCAGGATACTGGATCGGGGTAAAATCGTATATTTCCATGCTTTTAGGCACTACCAGTATCCCGCCCGGATGCTGCCCTGTAGTCCGTTTTACCCCGGTGCAACCGGCAACCAGCCTTTTAATCTCAGCATTAGTGACCACCAACTGCTTGTCTTCAAGGTATTTTTTCACGAAGCCGTAAGCTGTTTTCTCGGCAATCGTGCCGATCGTGCCTGCCCTGAAGACATGCCCTTCCCCGAACAGCTCTTCTGTATACTTGTGCGCTGTCGGCTGATATTCGCCAGAGAAGTTTAAGTCTATGTCGGGGACCTTATCTCCTTTGAATCCCAGGAATACCTCAAAGGGGATATCGTATCCGGCCTTGTTGTATGCTTCCCCACACTTAGGGCAGGACTTATCAGGCAGGTCGGCTCCACAGGCATACATTCCCGTATCGATGTCGAAGTCAGAGTGCTTGCATTTCGGGCAGATATAGTGGGGTGGCAGCGGATTGACCTCCGTGATGCCGGTCATGGTTGCGACAAAGGAAGAGCCTACCGATCCCCTTGACCCAACCAGATATCCATCGTTTAGGGATTTTTTGACGAGCTTGTGGGCGATCAGGTACAAAACTGCATAGCCGTTTCCGATTATGGAATCAAGCTCTTTGTTGAGCCTTTTTTCAACGATCTCAGGCAAAGGATCGCCGTATATCTCCTTGGCAGTTGTTATAGCCATGCTTCTTATTTCTTCCTCAGCGCCCGGTATCTCAGGAGGATAGAGCTTGTCCGGAACAGGCTTGATCTCTTGTATATCAGCCGCAATGCTTCGCGGTGCCTTGACTACGACCTCATAGGCAACTGACTCACCCAGGTAGGAAAACTCCTCCAGCATTTCTTCGGTGGTTTTGAAATAGAGGGGAGCCTGAGTATCAGCATCGTCATAGTTCTGCCCGCTCATAAGGATCCTTCTGAAGTATTCATCCTCAGGATCCAGGAAGTGAACATCGCCTGTGGCGACTACCCGCTTGCCATGGCTCTCACCGAGCTCAAGTATTTTTCTGTTGATGTCCTTAAGAGCCCCCATGCCGGCCACCTGTCCGCTCCGGACCAGGTGCTCGTTATTGCATAGTGGCTGGATTTCCAGATAATCGTAAAAATTAACTATTTCACTCAGGTCCTTATCCGGCAGTCCGTCAAGGACAGCCCGGTACAATTCGCCGGCCTCGCAGGCGGAACCAATTATCAGGCCTTCCCTGTGGGACGCAAGCAGGCTTTTGGGTATGCGAGGCTTCCTGTAATAATACTCCAAGTGTGATTTGGATACGAGCTTGTACAGGTTTTTAAGGCCCTGCTCGTTCCTGACGAGTATGACAGCATGATAGCTGGTAAGGCCGTTAAGGTTCGTCCTCCGGCTCAAGGCATCATTGATTTCATTCAGGCTTGTAATACCCATTTTTTCCAGCTTGTCCATCAGTTTAAGTAGGATCTCCCCGGCAGTCGCCGCGTCATCCAAAGCCCTATGGTGATTTTCCAGCTTGATTTTTAAATGGTCTGCCACTATATCCAGTTTATGCTTCTTAAGCTCTTTCAGCAGCTCTCGTGATAATGAAAGGGTATCCAGGACCGGATTATCAATGGTGATCCCTTGTCTTTGGGCATACTCCTTGATAAAGCCGAGGTCAAAGGAAGCATTATGGGCAACCAGCACAGCGTCACCGCAAAAATCTAGAAAATCAGGAAGTATAGTATCCACCTTAGGTGCATCCAATACCATATCGTTGCTTATGCCTGTCAGTTTCGTGATATTCTGAGGAATAGGCTTTTCCGGCTTTATGAATGACGAAAAGGTTGCCACTATGCTTCTGTTCCTTATCTTAACGGCACCTATCTCAATTATCTCATTCTTTTTTGGGCTTAAACCCGTTGTCTCTATATCAAATGCGACATAGGTCTGGTTAAAATCTATATCCCGGCTGTTTTGCACTATTGGAACATAATCGTTGATCAAATAGGCTTCAACTCCCAGGATTATCTTGATCCCCTTTTTCTTGCCTTCGGCATAGGCTTCGGGATAAGCCTGTACCACACCGTGATCAGTTATTGCAATAGCTTCATGCCCCCACATGGCAGCCCTGTCAATCAACTGCTTTGCCGAGGACACCCCATCCATAGCGCTCATCTGAGTATGCAGGTGCAGTTCCACCCTTTTTTCAGGAGCATTGTCAAGCCTCAATCTGTCAGGCGCACTGTTTATATCGTCTATCGACAGGACTATTTCACGCTGATAAGGGTCGTACTGGCTTTTTCCCCTTATTTTATACCAGCGGTCAAGAGTCAGCCTTTCTTTGATTGATTCGGTCTTGCCACTTTCAAGAAACAGCTTGGCGGTTATTGACCCTGTATAATCGGTAATATCAAGAAGGCCAAGCTTCTTGCCGTTTTTTTTCAGGTCTCTGAATTCAAGGCCGAACAATTTGCCTTCGATTGTGACCTTTCCGCTTTCAACCGTCAGGCTTCCGATCGACTCGGGCTTGTCCTTTATTGATTTTCCGTAAATAATGCCGCTACTGCCTGCACTGTTCCTGCCTGTCTTCTCCTCTTTGCCGTTTGCCTGCTGGGTGCTGTATACGACCTGTCTAGCAAGCTCCAGATCCTCCTTTTGCTTCTTGACAAGGTACTCATCGCCGTTACCGGTACTGTATGAGTTATCGCCTTGAAAACGGACTCTTGCAGAAAGGTTGAAGGTATTGGAAATCCATTTTTCTATATGTTTATGCACTGATCTGCCATACAGTATTTCCTGATCCGAAGCCCGTTCTGTAGTTATAATGAGCTCGTTTTTATCCCAACTGTAACGGCACAGATTAAGGATAGTGGATACGGCAGGCATTTCGGCCTTTATATCCTCGATCAAGTCATTCCAGATGTGATCGAAGCCATGCACAAGGGATTCCGGATCTATGCTATAAATGAATCTAAATTTTATTGTAGGGATTTCGGTGAATTTGCTATTGAGTTTTTCTTCAAGAGCTTTGATGTTTTCATGTGTTATGTATTTATCGCTGCCTAAGATTATCTCCCAATGCCTGCTTTTTGTGAAAACCCTGGTCTTGATCAACCTGATTTCAGTAAGCTCAGGGCACAGTTGTCTGAGACATTCCTCAAACAGCCTGTTCAAAGTCTTGTCTTTTTTGTCTGGCATCCCGTTACCCCCAGGTATTGTAACACATTTGAATATTATTTATGTTCGCACTATCACCTTGGCTATTTCCCAGTACATTTTCATACGGGCTGCAGCGCCTTTGAAAAAGCCAAGCTTTTCCTCCTTCATCGGATGTGTGACATTGATCAGTGGAACATTAATCACCCTGAGGCCATGCTTCTTTGCAAACCTGCTCAAGGCGACTTCGATCCCATAGCCAGAGGTCCATTCCTCTTCACCCAACATATGAAGGTATTTGCGCTTAACTGCCCTTTGCCCGCTTAGGAAAGGTGTCAGCTTTTGTGCCAGGTCAGTCGCGCCTCTGCCAGCGCTGAATATTCCTAGCGTCATGTCGGCCATGTCATCCGCTATGGGTTTGTATAGATCTATCACCTGCTCCTTCGTGATTCCGATTAGGTCTGCATCAAGAAAAACCACTATTTCACCGCTAGTGTTCAAAAGGCCTTGATACATCGCGTTACCTTTGCCTTTGTTCACAGGCAGGTCCAGGACCCTGACCCCGTACGAGCCCGCAACCGCTGAAGTACCGTCACTGGAACCATCATTCACTACCAAAACCTCATCGATGCCCGGCAAGTCACAAACAGTACCAAGTACCGGATGAATATTGCTCTCTTCATTGTAAGCCGGGATAACGATCGACACTCCCATAAAATCACTCCTCTATTTTTGCTCCCTTTCATGTACAAGACCTTTAGCAATTAGAAACCGAATATATCCTTATAAGTAACCACCAGCATAAGGAGGATCAGCAGGACAAAGCCTACCAGGTGAATATAACCCTCCTTGCGGGCATCAATCGGTTTACCCCTTAGCCCTTCTATAAGCAAAAGCACCAACCGGCCCCCATCCAGTGCCGGGAAGGGAATCAGGTTTATCAAGCCTAAATTTGCTGTTATTACGATCCCAAGGGTGATGATCTGGTCTATCCCTTCCTGGGCAGCACGGCCTACTTCCTTGACTATGCCTACGGGTCCCGTTATATCGCCGATCCCCTGGCCTTTGAAAAACAGGCCGCCCAACAGTTCTATCATTTTTACCAGCATATTTGCGGTGCTTGTAACTGACATGCCGATCGCGCTGAACAAGTGCGGCTTACCGGTAGCAAATACAAACCCTATCTGGTAGTACTTCTGCCCATCCTCTTCTACCAGCCTGGGTGTGACCGTCAGGGTATGCAAAGAGCCGTTTCTGTCGACGACCACTTCGATTGGTCGGCCTTCACTGCTTAAGATTTTGCTCCTGATAGTATTGACTGCTGCACCGCTGCTGAGTGAAGACAGGTCTGTGCCTTCTAACCTTACAAACCTGTCACCCGGTTGTAGCCCTGCCTGCTCTGCCGGAGAGTCTGGGATCACCTCACCGATTTCCGGAACTACATATCCCCAGGCAGTCAGCATTATCGCGAACAATAAGACTGCCAGCAGGAAGTTCATTATCGGTCCCGCAGAGATAACAGCAACCCGCTTCCAAACCTTCGCGTTTCTAAAGGCCCTCGGATCGCTGCTTTCTTCATCTTCGCCCATGAACTTCACATAGCCTCCGACCGGAAGCAGCCTCAATGAATACTCAGTTTCCTTACCCTGCAGCTTCAACAGACGTGGACCCATTCCGATCGAAAATTCTTCGGCATATATCCCTACGGCTTTGGCCACCAGAAAGTGCCCCAGCTCATGGATCATGACGATTATGCTTAAAAAAATCAAGGCTATAAGAATATTCGTAGTAAACACCGTCCTTTATGAAAGCAATTCCCTGGTTTCCTTATCGACCTGCAGGATATCCGCAAGCGAAGGCCTGGGTATCACCTGATGCGTATCCATGGCTTTTTCAACAATATCCGGTATGTCCATAAACTTTATATCACCGTTTATAAAACGCTCCACAGCAATTTCATTTGCCGCATTAAGGACCACAGGCATTGTTCCGCCGATCTTTGCCGCCCTTATTGCCAAGGTAAGGCACGGGAAGGATTCCATATCAGGCTCTTCAAAGGTAAGCCTGCCTATTCTGGTAAAATCGACTGCCTGTACCGGAGACTTCATTCTCCGGGGATAGCTGAAGGCATACAGTATCGGGATCCTCATATCAGGCATCCCTAACTGCGCCAGCACTGAACCGTCTTTGAACTCGACCATGGAGTGGATTATGCTCTGCGGGTGCACGATGACCTGTATTTGATCAATGCTCAAGTCAAAAAGCCATTTAGCTTCGATTATCTCAAGGCCTTTGTTCATTAACGTAGCGCTGTCTATGGTAACCTTTTTCCCCATGCTCCAGTTCGGATGATTCAGTGCATCCTCCGGCCTAACATTCTCCAGTCTGTCCCGTTTGAGTCCCCTGAATGGTCCTCCTGAAGCAGTGAGGATTATTTTGCTGACATCCTGGCGGTCGGCTCCCTGCAAGCACTGAAAAATCGCTGAGTGCTCGCTGTCAACCGGAATGATCCTGCTGCCGGTTCGCGTAGCCGCATCGATGACCAGTTGCCCACCAGTGACCAGGGTCTCCTTGTTGGCTAGGGCCACATAGTTACCGGACTCAAGTGCGGCCAAAGTAGCTTCCAATCCTGCTATGCCGACAACAGCCACCAGCACCATATCTATGCCCGGCTGTGAGGCAAGGTCTTTCAGCGCAGCATGACCGGTTAATACCTCTATATCCTGCGGGATCGTTTTCTTAAGTATTTCTGCCTTTTCGGCATCTACGACGCCGACCTTCTCAGGTCTGAACTCTTCGATCTGATCCTTCAGCAACTCTATATTATTATAGGCTGTAAGCGCAGATACTTTAAAATATGCTTTGTTTCTTCTGATTATATCCAGGGCTTGGGTACCTATCGACCCGGTTGAGCCTAATATCACGATATTTTTCATAGAGATCTCCTTTAAGCGAGAAAAACCATATAGTACATATAGCAAACGGGCATGGTAAAGAGCAGGCTGTCACAACGATCCATTATGCCGCCATGGCCGGGCAGCATCCGCCCGAAGTCTTTTATGCCGCAATATCTCTTGACAGCTGATACAGACAGGTCGCCTATCTGTGACAAGACCCCGCATAGCAGGCCGATGACCACAAAGTGATATAGACCAACATCGACCTTGTATATGGTGTTAAGTACAAGGCCGACAATAGACGTAACGACCATGCTTCCCAGGACCCCGCCGACCGCTCCTTCTACCGTCTTGTTAGGGCTTATCTCCGGACACAGCTTACTGTGTCCCAGCAGCCTGCCTGTAAAATATGCAAAGGTATCGGTTGAAAAGGTTGCGAACAGGGTAATAATCAGTAAATAATTGCCAGGCATAGTCTGGTGTTTTAACAAAAGTGCAAATATAAAAGTGAGACCCGGGTATACAAACCCCATTATCGTCAAAGCTGAATCGATAGGCTTTACATCCCTTGCAAATACCGGCATGGCTAAAAAAACCAAAATGGCGGCCAGTAGAAACAAGAAGTCGTATGGCCCGCCATGTATACTGGCATTTACATGTCTCGCAATCATACTGAAGTATAGGTGCTGGGCGTAGAAGATGGCTACGGCTGTATATCCTGCCCATTGAACGGGCCTGTGTCCTTTTTTTTGAAAGGCAGAATAAATCTCATGCATTCCTATCAATACAAAAACAAGCACAGCTACATTGAACAGCCATCCGCCTATGTACAAAACAAGTGCCAGGCCGCACACACCGATGGCACCGTATATCATTCTTTCCTTCAACACCTTAGTCATCCTCTCCGGTATCTAAACCGCCGTATCTGCGTACTCTGCCCTGATACTCGATTATAGCTTCCAGGTATCTCTCCCTGGTGAAATCAGGCCAGTATATATTTTTATCTGTGAATACCAGCTCAGTATATGCAATCTGGTACAGTAAAAAATTGCTTATCCTGAACTCACCGCTGGTCCTGATGAGCATGTCCGGATCCGGTATGTCCCGGGTATCGAGATACTGCGATATGGTTTGCTCAGTGATTTCATCTATGCTTATTCGCTTTGACTGAACATCATGAACGATCGATTTGACAGCATTTAGTATTTCAGCCCTGCTGCCATAATTCAAGGCGATATTGACCTGAAGTCCGCAGTTGCCGTTGGTTAGGTCCATGGCACGACGGACCTCGGTCCTTGCTGCTTCAGGCAGCCCTTCGATATCGCCCAGCACATGTATCCTTACATTGTTCCTGTGGAGCTCTGCAACTTCCTTCCTCAGGAATTCAACCAGCAGTGACATCAGCGCATTGACCTCATCCTTAGGCCTTTTCCAGTTTTCGGTGGAAAACGCATAGAGAGTCAGATATTTGATGCCAAGCTCGGAAGAAGTGGATATGATCGACCTCAAGGCCTCCACTCCCTGCCTGTGCCCAGCTATCCTGGGAAGCTTGTGCTTTTTTGCCCATCTTCCATTGCCATCCATTATTATAGCAACATGAACCGGTATAGGCTTGGATTTAACAATAGTATATAAATCATCATACGTTTTTATCATAAATTCCACCCTGACATAGAATAGCCCATATATTGCATCCTATCCTATTTTACCCGTAAAGTGCCCCTTGTCAAACACAAGTTTAACCCGGTTCATATATAAATGACACCTATACTATGAAAAAGCAGCAAAACGCTGCTTTATTCCTTTAGGGCTGATACGGCACCAGCTATTTTGAGGATAACCTGTTATACAGCAAAAAGCCCGGACTTGCATGCTCAATGGTTTTTTTCAGGACCTGCTCTGAACAATGAAACTGTCAGTTCGATTTCATTGGATCCAAGCGCCTTCTGTCTGACCACCCTGTAAACACGGTCGCAGAAAGCAAGGCTTTTTTTTATGACTGGGGAGGAATAATAAACGATTTTTAGTTTTATATCAGGATGTCCGGCCTGCAAAGCAGACCTGGCTTCTTCAAGTGTCAGGCCCAATAAATGAGGAGCATCCATTAAAACTCCATGATCTCCTTTTCCTTCTCCTTGACCAGGGCTTCGATCTTGTCGATGAATTCATCGGTCAACTCCTGGATGTCGCTTTCAGCGATCTTTTGCTCGTCTTCTGTTATTTCCGATTGCTTTCTCATCTTTTTATATGTATCATTGGCGTCTCTTCTGATCGAACGTATTGCTATTTTTGATTCCTCGCCGATTTTGTTGACGACCTTGACCAGTTCTTTTCTTCTTTCTTCGGTCAACTCAGGAAACACAAGCCGGATCACCTTCCCGTCATTTACCGGAGTGATCCCGATATCTGACTTCATGATCTCTTTTTCCACTGCAGGTATCATTTTGGGCTCCCACAATGAAATCACCAGCAGCCTCGGCTCTGGCGAGGTGATGTTGCCGATCTGGTTTATCGGAGTCTGCACCCCATAATAATCCACAGTTATTTTGTCCAGTATATGGGGATTGGCACGTCCGGCTCTTATGCGGGCCAGCTCCGATTTAAGCACTTCAATCGTCTTGCCCATTTTATTGCGTGCTTCATTATAAACTTCCTGTATCATGTTAACCCTCCTTGATAATAGTACCTATTTCCTTGCCTAAAACAGCCGCCTTTATATTGCTTCTACTTTCCAGGCCGAATACATGGATCGGTATCCTGTTGTCCATGCATAATGTAATGGCTGTGGAGTCCATAACGGCCAGGCCTTTGTTGAGCACGTCGATATAGGTCAATTTGCTGAGTTTCTTGGCATTGGGGTTTTTCCTGGGATCATCATCATACACAGCGTCGATGTTTTTAGCCAGCAATATCACCTCGGCTTCTATTTCCGCTGCGCGCAACGCTGCTGTCGTATCAGTGGAGAAATATGGGTTGCCGGTGCCGCTGGCAAAAATTACTACCCTTCCCTTTTCAAGATGCCTGATAGCCCGTCTTCTGATGTATGGCTCTGCTATTTGCCTCATCTCAATGGCTGTCTGAACCCGGGTCTGCATGCCTTTGCTTTCCAGAGCATCCTGAAGCGCCAGTGCGTTGATAACAGTGGCCAGCATGCCCATGTGGTCCGCTGTAGTCCTGTCCATGCCTATGCCGCTGCGGCCCCGCCAGATATTGCCACCTCCCACTACTATGGCTACCTGAACACCCAGATTGCAGATCTCGATCACTTCATCCGCTATCTGGTTCAATACATCGGGATCAAAGCCATGTCCTTGCTTACCGGCCAGTGCTTCACCGCTCAACTTTAGTACTACTCTGCTGTATACCGGTTTTTCTTCCATTCGGAAACCTCCGTTCTCTAGTATTTTTTCTACGCCGGCGAAAAATCTCCTTCTTTGTTTTAAAAAAAGAGAAACACAATTGTGTTCCCCTTCTTTTTTTCAACCCTTCATCTGATCCATAACTTCCTTCACGAAGTCATCCTGTTTTTTCTGAAGCCCTTCTCCCATTTCATATCTTACGAATCTTCTGATATTGATGTTCTCTCCGATGGTAGCGATCTTTTCATTCACCAGATCCTTGATTGTCTTGTCTGGATCCTTCACAAAGGGCTGCTCCATCAGGCAGAATTCCTGGAAGAACTTCTCGATCCTGCCTTCTACCATCCTATCAACAATTTTTTCCGGTTTGCCTTCGTTAAGCGCCTGGACCCTCAAAATTTCCTTTTCCTTGGCAATTACCTCTTCCGGCACGTCCTCTCTGGACATGTAAAGCGGTTTAGATGCTGCAATATGCATTGCTATATCTCTGACAAAGGTCTTGAATTCCTGGGTCTTGGCCACAAAGTCGGTCTCACAGTTGACTTCGACCAGTACACCTATCTTGCCGCCTAAATGGATGTATGACTCTACAATGCCTTCGGCTGCGATTCTTCCGGCTTTCTTGGCGGCAGCAGCCAATCCTTTTTCCCTCAGCAGCTCTATAGCTCTCTCCATATCGCCGTTAGCCTCTTCCAGGGCTTTTTTGCAGTCCATAAAGCCTGCTCCGGTTATCGTTCTCAACTCTTTGACCGTATTTGCAGATATCATATGTACTCCTCCTTTTCCATGAATAAATTGAAAAGGGAAGACGGGGACTATCCCCCTTCTTCCCCTGCCTGTTGATCATTCCTCGCTCATTTGCTCGCCTTGCTTGCCTTCCAGAACAGCATCGGCGATTTTGGATGCAAAAAGCTTGATAGCCCTGATCGCATCGTCATTTCCGGGAATAACGTAGTCTACCTCATCGGGATCACAGTTGGTGTCAACGATAGCTACTACAGGGATACCCAGATTCCGTGCTTCAGAAATCGCAATGCGTTCCTTTCTCGGATCAACCACGAACAAGGCACCGGGCAGCTTTTTCATGTTCTTGATACCGCCCAGGTTCTTCTCCAGCTTCTCACGTTCCAGCTTAAGCTTTATTACTTCCTTCTTGGGAAGGACATCAAAAGCTCCGTTGGTTTCCATGTCATTCAATTCATTCAGGCGGTCTATGCGCTGACGGATGGTCTTGAAATTGGTCAGCATGCCACCCAGCCATCTCTGGTTGACATAATACATTTCGCAACGCTTTGCCTCTGTTTCAATCGATTCCTGAGCCTGCTTTTTTGTGCCGACAAACAGGATGTCCCCGCCGTTTGCAACAAGGTCCCTAACAAAGTTGTATGCTTCTTCGACCTTCTTGACGGTTTTCTGCAGGTCAATGATGTAAATACCGTTGCGGTCAGTGAAGATGTAAGGAGCCATCTTGGGGTTCCATCTGCGGGTCTGGTGACCAAAGTGGACGCCTGCTTCCAGAAGCTGCTTCATCGAAACTACAGCCATAACTTATTCACCTCCTTGAGTTGTTCCTCCTTCTGCATCAACCTGTCCTGCGACCTGTAACAGGCACCAGCAGGGCAGTCCGCAAGAAGTGTGTAATCACGACAAGTAGTATAACATAATCATTTTTATTTATCAATAAGGATGCTGATTTATTCCAGTCAATATGCTATAATTCCTTGCTCCCATGGCCGATGGAACGGATCACCATCATACCTGAATCAGAATGGAATTCAATAGATCTTCCATAATTCCCGCCCGTTTCCTGGGCTATTATCCTGATCCCGTTGTCGCCCAGTGTTCTTATGACGGCCTCCACGTTGCGATCCCCTATCGTAAGGATCTCCTTGTTGAAGCTGCTTAGGCTTGAAAACATCTGCGCGCCTCCTGCTATTTTGGCAACCAGACGCTTCCTGTCTGCCCCGGCGTCCACCATCCGCCTGATCAGCTCTGCAATGCCCGTATCGGCAAATTTCAATGGGTTTGCATTATTTTTTATTTTATTGCAGTATGGCAGCATAATATGCACAAGACCCGCTATTTTCTCAACGGCATCATATAGGGCAACGACGACACATGAGCCTATGCCCAAGGATACAAGGACCTCATTTTTTTTTACTATTTTAAGCTCTGCCATTCCTACACGGATCGAATCGTTCATTTACCTACCTCTAAGGCCTTCAATAATACAGAGCAGGTGGTTATTCCTGGAATCAAGAAGAAATAATTGTTGATCTGCTCTGATCCATCTGTCAGTTGTGATTCTATAAACAAGGTTTTATCTCCATGAGCGCCATATTCTACGACGGGTACTGATAATATCGCTCCGGCCATATCGATTGAAAGGTTGGGCACCGAATGGATCGCCTTCAGGCCGGTAAAAGAAGATAAGGCCATGAGATATGAGCCCGACATGATATTGGCCACTTCTATGATCGCTGAAGCTTCTATGTCATTCAGGTCCGAGATCGGACTAGCCGCCTCTTTATCAATCAGCAGCTCCAGAAGCTTGCTCAATGAAGCGCTGTCTAAAATTAACAGGATGGTACCCTGTATATCGCCTTGGAAATCAACGTACACTCCCGCAACAAGCGTCTCAGCGCCGCCGATCATGTCCACGGCATTTTCGAGGTCTATAAGCTTGACCTCCGGCACGTTCATGTTTATGCGCTTGTTGAGTAGCTTGGACAGAGATGTTGCGGCATTTCCTGCGCCTATATTGCCTATTTCCTTGAATTTGTCCAGGTCAAACACGGAAAGCTTTTCTACGTCAAAGGACATTCTTTAACATCTCCCCAAAGCAAGGATTCCATATCAAGTACCATGACGTATTTGTCATTCACGTTTGCCACGCCGGTTATAGCTTCCCTGTTTTTGCCCTGAAATACCTTGACGTTTTCCTGCATCATGCTGTTGTTGATCTCGGCTACCTCCACAACAGTGTCCACCACAATGCCTATTTTATTTCCCGAAATCTCTGTGATCATTATTCTGGCTCCGTTAGTCTGCGTATTCGGAATGCCCAGCATGCTCTTGACATCGACAACTGTTATCACTTCACCCCTGAGATTGATGATGCCCATTGTCGATTTCCTTGCCTTAGGCACCCTGGTGACCTGCATATATTTCTCTATCGACACGATGTGGTTTACATTTGCAGCATAGTATTCTTCGTTTAGCTTGAAAATGACATACTGCCTTTGAGCGTTATAAACGGTCCCTACTCCCATTGCAAGTCCCTCCTATGCTACATGGTTTATGTCAAGTATAAGGGCTATGCTGCCGTCTCCCAGGATCGTTGCGCCTGATACTATCTGTACATCGGACAGGTACTTTCCGAGAGATTTGATTACTATTTCCTGCTGTCCTATCAAATCATCCACAACAAGCGCATAGGTTTTGTCACCTTTCTTGACGACCACCATTATCATCCGGTCGGAATCGCTCTTTCTCTTTCTGGGGCATTCTAGGAGCCTGTCCAACCTGATGACCGGGATAAGGTGCGATCTGAACCTGATCAATTCCTGTTTTTTAAGCCTTGTGATCTGTGATTGGCGGGCTTCCATAAGCTCTATGACATTGCCGAAGGGTAATGCATATTTTTCATCGGCTACCTTGACAAGGAGGGCTTTGATTATAGACAGGGTGATCGGCAGCCTGATATGGAAGCTCGTACCCTTGCCCGCAGCCGTGCTGACCTCAACAACCCCGCCCAGTGACTCGATGCTTGTCTTGACCACGTCCAGCCCGACTCCGCGGCCTGATATATTGGATACGTTTTCCGATGTGGTGAAACCGGTGTTGAAAATATATGTTATTAGCCGGGCTTCATCCATTTCCATCGCAGCTTCCTCTGAAGCAAGGCCTTTCATTATGATCTGCTCGCGTATTTTGGAAAGGTCTATGCCCCTGCCGTCGTCAGTAACTTCTATTACAACATTGTTGCCTTCATGATAAGCGTTCAGGATAATTACCCCGGTCTCCGGTTTGCCGCTCGCGATGCGTTCTTCGCGTGTTTCCAGCCCATGGTCTACCGCATTCCTGATCAAATGTATGAGCGGCTCGCTCAACTCATCGATTATAGTCCTGTCGACCTCGGTGTTCGCGCCCCTGGTGATAAGCTCTACCGATTTGTTGGTTTCCCTGGCCAGGTTCCTGACAATCCTGGGGAAACGGTTGAAGACTATTTCTACAGGCACCATCCTGACTTTCATGACTGCATCATGAAGGTCAGTCGTTACCCTACCCAGGTATTCCACGGATTCAGAAATGTTTTTGTCCTGCCTGTAGTAGTTTTCATTCTGGATCCTGTTCTTAACGATGATAAGCTCGCTGACGAGATTCATCAGCAGATCCAGCCGTTCAATATCGACCCTTATGCTTTGGCCGAGCTTGCGCTTGGATGAACTGTCAGCAGCTGCGGCATTGGCCGTGGTATCAGTGTCCTGGTCAGTATGGACTGAGCTTCCCGACTCTATCTGGTTGATCTCGATCGATTCCAGCTCAGTGATCTGGTCCAGGACACGCCTTACAGCGTTTATATCAGATGATGTAACAAGGATCAGGCTGAAGGAATTACCAAACAGCTCATCCTCCAAATCTTCTGCGCTCGGGTTTGAGGCAATGATCTCGCCTAATGTCTCCAGCTCTCTGAAAACTATGTAAGCCCTGGCTGATTTTAGCAGACAGTCGGATACCAGGACGATCTTGATCTCAAAGGTATTGTAGCCTTGCATTTCACTCTGTTTTATAATGTCCTTTTGATACTCATCCAGCTCCATGGTGGATGCTTTGGGGCTTGCACCTTTGGTATGCTGCTGTACCGGTTCTGCAGGGCTGATATCATTGTCAGGCTTCTTTGCAACAAGCTGCCTGAGGCTGTCTTCAAGTGCTTTGGGATCACGCTGGCTGTCATCACCAACCAGCTCGATATCCTTTAAGCATAATTCAAGGAAGTCATAGCACTGAAACAGGAGATCTATAACTGAAGGTGATAAAAACAGCTGGTTTTTTCGGACCTCATCGAGTACGCTTTCCATGCTGTGAGTCAGCGAAGCGACCGAGTTGAAGCCCATGGTGCCGGCCATACCCTTAAGTGTATGGGCTGACCTGAATATATCATCGATTATTCCGGAATCCTGATTGTCCTTTTCCAGTAAAAGCAGCTTGTTGTTAATATTGTCCAGATGCTCCCTGCTTTCCTCGAGAAACAGTGACATGTATCCGCTGGTATCCATTGCAGCTCCCCCTATATGACTATTGGCCTAAGCTTATCAATAGCTTGTTGCTTTTTTAACTGCGTCAAGCACTCTTTCGGCCTGAAAGGGCTTTAAAATAAAGTCTTTAGCTCCTGCCTGGAGCGATTCGAATACCATCTCACGCTGGCCCATGGCAGAGCACATGATGATTTTTGCGTTTTTGTTGATTTTTTTGATCATGCGCACGGCTTCTATACCGTTGACTTCAGGCATAGTGATATCCATAATGACCAGATCTGGATTGGTATTTTTATATTTTTCCACTGCTACTGCGCCATTTTCTGCTTCCGCTATGACGTCATAACCGTTTTTGGTCAGGATGTTTCTAATCATCATCCGCATGAAAAGTGCATCATCAACGATCATTATCTTTTTAGACATATGCCCTCATACCCCCACATTCATATGCGATAGACTATGCCAAGGTATAACTAATTATTCGACAAATCTTTATTTATTCCTTCAATCAACTGCCTGGGTATAGTTCATCATACAGCTCTGTCACTGCTTCAAAGACTTCGTTCAACTCGTCCTCGTCTTCGATGCCCACATATACATCATCACCGTTTTCATCCTGCTCCACCCTTAAGATGACTAGTTCATCCTCCTCAGGGCCCCGGTTTTCGCTGTCCAGGGTAGACAGAACTATGTATTCCGAATCCCTATTATCCAATGTCAATGACATGACATATCTAAATGTCACAGGATTATTGTTTTCATCGAGCAATTCAACGGTCTCATACATAAATTCGTCCATTTTTCAAACCTGCTTTCTGTTGATAAAATCCAAATATGACTGCAATATCAGTATTGCAGCTATCTGGTCCACCTTATGTTTTCGTTTTTTCCTGCTCACATCCGCGCTGATCATGGCTTTATGGGCTTCCACTGTAGTCAGGCGCTCATCCCAGTAAATCACTTCAGCGTTGGTCAATTTTTTCAGCTTCTCGCCGAATTCTTGAACCTTCTGGCTTTGCGAGCCTGTGGTCCCGTTCATGTTTTTGGGCAGTCCGATCACTATTCGGTCGGGTTTATGGTATTCAAGCAGCTTGGTCAATTTTTCGAAGTCTTGCTTGTCTCCCTGTCTTTCAAGGGTGGCGATACCCTGGGCAGTCCACCCCAGTGCATCGCTTACAGCCATGCCTATACGCCTGTCCCCGACGTCCATGGACAATATCCGCAAAAATCACATACCTCCCCTTATATCTTATATCACACCTGCAGGGTTCGCCAAAGCTATATTACCTTAATTGCCAGTTCCTTGCAAGCAGATGCACAATATCCGCATAGGACGCATTTGCTGCTGTCAACTACCGCTTTCCCGCTTATTATGGTCAAGGCTCCCTGCCTGCATCTCAAGGCGCAGCTACCGCATCCCCGGCACCAGTCCTGGACGATGAGCTCTCTTTTAAAATTATTAAGCTTTTCCTTTAAATTATCCGGCACTTTTCCTGTTGTAAAGTAGGATATGTTTGCAAATACCTCCTCTGGCCGCTGCATCCCGATCGCTACTGAATGCTTGTAAGGGAAATCGAGGATATAGTCATAGGCCGCTTTCATATCCTTCAGCAAATGCCCCCCGCCCAGGGCCTTCATGATATATATCCCTTTTCCGTTCAGGTAGGCTGACGAAATGGCCCGCTCCATATCCGCCCTGGTCCCGTCGACTATCCCTATGCCTTTCAGGTTGAGTATCGGGTGTATGACATCGATCTCTTTCATATCCGCTGCCGCATGGACAGCTTTAACAAAATGCGTAGATATGCCGACGCTGCGGACATAACCTTTTTCCTTCTGCCTGACATAAAATTGAAGAGCCTCCTCATGACCCTTAAGCGTGAGGGGGCTTTCCTGTTCATGCAAAAGAAATATGTCAACATAATCTCTGCCTATTTCTCTTAGCACTCGCTCCAATGTGCCCTGGGCTGTTGTCTTGTCGTATGCATAGGATTTGGTCGCTATAACAAGGTCCTTGTTTTTCTTGAGCACAGCCTTGATAAAATGGTAGGTATCATATAGATCAGCCGTATCAATGAAATTTATACCCCTGTCTATGGCTGCATCCAACACATTCAGGCCGTCCCTTAGGGATAGGTTCCTTTGCAGCGGACTGATAGTCAGAGTCCCAAAGCATATCTGTGAAACAAGTATGCCTGTCCTTCCCAGTATAAAGTATCTCAAGCAGTATCATCCGTTCAAGTCGTTATTCTCCATGTAGAACCTTACAAGCTCTTCAAGCAGCTCGTCTCTTTCCAGCCTTCGTATGATAGCCCGTGCATTCTGGTGGCTGGTTATGTAGGTTGGGTCACCGGATATAAAATAGCCTACAAGCTGGTTGATAGGATCATAGCCTTTTTCCTCAAGGGCTTTGAATACCTTTCTGAAAATATCCTTAGGGGTGTCAGTAGGCTCTTTTTCCAGTTTGAACTTAATGGTTTCCCGGAAATCCTTGTTCATAAAACCACTGCCCTCCACAAACCTTTCTGATTCAACAGTATATCATATTCTATCAATATTTTCTACATTCCCTTTATTATTCCATGACTAATGAGGCATTAACTACCCCGGCGTTCCTTTTTATGCGCCTCCACGATACGCTCCAGCTTTCGCAAGCGGTGGTTCACACCCGACTTCCCCACAGCCGGCTTGGTCATGTCGCCCAGCTCCTTCAGGCTTGCATCAGGATATCTCAGCCTAAGCTCTGCAATCTCCCTAAGTGAAGCCGGCAAGGCCGACAGCCCTATATTGTTTTTTATATACTCTATATTCTCTATCTGTTTTACTGCGGCATTCACCGTTTTGCTTAGGTTGGCGGTCTCGCAGTTGACTATGCGATTGATATTGTTTCGCATATCCTTGTATATACGAATGTTCTCCAGGTTGAGCAGGGCAGTATGGGCACCTATCATGCTAAGCAGCCTCACAATGTGCTCTCCTTCTTTAATATAAACTACAAAGTTGTTCTTCCTTTCGATAAGCTTTGCGTTCAGTTCGAGTTCCTTGAGCAGGCTGCACAAAGACTCGCCATATTTCTCAGAGTGGGCTATGAACTCCATATGATAGGCCTTTTCGGGGTCACTGACGGAACCACCGCCAAGAAATGCCCCTCGGAGATATGCTTTCTTGCAGCACTTTTTTTTGATCAACTCACTGGATATGTCAGAATTTATCCTGGTGTTGTCGTTGCTGTCATTATAAAGGATATAGGTATCTCGCAGGATCTGCGATGATAATCCCGGCTTTGCTATATGGAGTATATAGCTGTTGTTCTTTCTCAATCTGCTGTTCTTTCTGATCAATATTTCTGCAGAAGCATGATACAGGTCCTTGATAATCATGAATAAACGCCTGGCTATAAAGGAGTTCTCAGTTGTAATCTTTAAATTTACCTGCCCTTTGCCTTCGAGGTGTATGGTTCCGCTTGTATGTATCAAGGCAGCAAGCTCGGACAGCTTGCAGCAGCTTTTGCCGGGAGAGGTCCTGCAGATTTCGCCTTTGGCTTTAGATGAAAAAGACATGCTCATTCCCCCAGTGAATGTTCTTATTTTAAGCCTGACTCTATCAGTTCCACGACCTTTGCAGCCAGTTTACTGGGATTATGCCTAATGTAGCCTGATGAATAATCAAGCAGGTCATCCTCAAACACTGCATATCCTATATTTTCGCTATCCCTGCTGTACAGGACAGGTACGGAGTTTTCACCAAGGTACCTGTCAAGCAAAGACTCAGGCGGCACACGGTTGTTGACAATGACAGCATCTATCAGCTTCGCTCCGCCGCCATGCCTTACAAGAGCATCGACATGGTCTTTCAGTGTATAGCCTGTGGTTTCACCCGGCTGGGTCATTACATTGGCTATATATATTTTAAGTGCCTTTGAGTTCAGCACGGTATTCCTGATTTCCTCCAGCATCAGGTTCGGAAGGATGCTGGTATACAGGCTGCCCGGACCCATGACTATGCACTGGGCGTTGTTTATGGCATCGATGGCTTCAGGCAGGGCCTTGGCATCCGTAGGCTTGATAAAAACTTCGTCGATCGGGCTGTTTTCCTCTTGCTGGACCTTTGGAATCCTGGACTCCCCTTCTACTATGGTGCCATTCTTAAGCCTTGCACACAGGGATATATTGTCCAGGCTGACAGGCAGCACCTTTCCTGTAACAGCCAATACATTGCTGATTTGCTTCACACCCAGCAAAAACCCACCGCAAAGGTCGGTCATGGCTGCTATCAGCAGGTTGCCGAAGCTTTGCCCCTTGAGATAACCCTCTTTGAAACGGTATTGCAATACCTGCTGCATTACGGGTTCTGCGTTGGCCAAAGCCAGGATGCAGTTTCTGATATCACCTGGAGGCAATATTCCAAAGTCTTCCCTTATTTTCCCGGAACCGCCCCCGTCATCCGCAACCGTGACGATCGCAGTCAGGTTCTCGCTGTAGTTCTTAAGCCCTCTAAGCAGCGTTGAAAGTCCGGTACCGCCGCCTATGGCTGCTATCCTGTATTGTGTTGGGCGATCATACATGATTTCCATCAGATCACTCATCTTTCAAATTGATATCCCGGTGCTCTAATATCACGTGGTGCCCTTGCTTGCGGAGCATGGCATACACAGCATCTGCTATAGTGACCGACCGGTGCATGCCTCCTGTGCATCCTATCCCGATAACCAATTGCTTCTTGCCTTCTCTGATATAATAGGGTATAAGGAACTCCAGCATATCGCTAAGCTTGGCAAGGAAGATCTGGGTTTCAGGGAACATGAACAGGTACTCCTTGATGACAGGCTCTTTCCCTGAATGATGCTTTAACTCTTCGATATAAAAGGGATTCGGCAGAAAGCGAACATCGAAAAGCAGATCAGCGTCAAGCAGAGTGCCATGCTTGAAGCCGAATGATATGATCGATATTATCAGGCCTTCCTTTATATTATCCTCGCTGACCAGGCTCTCCAGCACTTCCCGCAGCTGCTTGGGGTGCAGGTTGCTCGTATCTATGATGTGGGTGGCACAGTCCTTGAGCTTTTTTAGTTTTTCCCGTTCCTCCCTGATGCCCTGCAATATCGTGCCTTCCTTGACCAGAGGGTGTATCCTCCTGCTCTCCTTATACCTGCTAATCAAGACCTTGTCGTCCGCGTCGAGGAATATTATTTCATATGTAAACCCGGCTTCGCGCATTTTATCCAGGCTTTCAAAAAGCTCGTCAAAAAAGCCCCTTCCCCTAACGTCTATTACTATTGCGATTTTTTCGATCTTCCCCTGTGATTGATAACAGAGCTCTGCAAATTTAGGCATCAGCATCGGCGGCAGGTTATCAATGCAAAAAAAGCCCATATCCTCCAGGTACCTTATGGCCAGCGTCTTTCCGGCACCGGACAAACCAGTTACTATAACGAACCGCAAATGATCACTTCCAATTCTTCTCAAGCTGATCGTATTCCTTGGTATTGATTATACGCTCAGGGGGTATGCCTGCTGCTTTGGCGACCTCAAAGCCTTTATCCATGACCCCCACTCTGTCAGGAGTGTGGGCATCACTGCTTATAACTATAAGCGCTCCTTCATTCAAGGCAATTTTAGCATACTCGACGGTCATGAATCCGTGGCTTGCGTTGATCTCCAGAGCAACGTTCTTTTTGACAGCCGCCCTGGCCAGTTCTTTTGTGTCAATGTCGATCTTGGCGCCGGGATGTGTGATGATATCGATTGGATATCGCTCGATCGCCCTTATGATAGCCATGGTGTTTTGATGCCTCAATTGTTCGGACATTCCCGGCATTATTGCAGCCAGGGCGTTTCTTGCCAATAGGTCCCAGCCATCTTTCAGGGAGTGGGGCCATACGGCTTTATGAAAGCCCATCAAAATTATATCGAAGGAGTCCAGCATATCCTCTGGTATGTCGATTTCACCGTCCATGCCGACAAGGTTGGATTCAATGCCAAGCAGTATCTCCATATCTCCAAACCTGTCGTTCAGCCGCTTGATCTCATCTTTTATTTTTGGTAGGTTGCCTCTGGCCAGGCCAAAGCCGATGTGGCTGAATCCGTGGTCGGTGATCGCTATTTTTTTAAGCCGTTTTTTTCTGGCTGCTTCAACGTTGTCCAGGATCGTTCCTTTGCCATGACTGTATATGGTATGGGTGTGATAATCAGCTACTATGTTGTACAAAAATGCCTCCTTGGTAGATCGCGATCAGTTTTTAGTCCTCGCCGACTATTTTAAGCTCAGGCTGTAAATCGACCCCAAACCGTTCCTTTACCCGCTGTTTGACTTTCTCTATAAGCTCAATGACATCCCTGGCTGTTGCGTTGCCTAGATTTATAATGAAGCCCGAATGCTTTTCCGAGATTTGGGCGTCACCGACCCGCATGCCCTTTAAGCCCGAATCCTCGATAAGCTTGCCGGCATAATATCCTACAGGCCGTTTAAAAGCGCTCCCCGCGCTTGGATATTCCAAGGGCTGCTTTTCCCTACGTCTTCTGGCAAGCTCTGCAATCTTGGCCTTGGATTCCTCGTAGTCGCCAGGCTCCAGCAATAGCTCGACCTCCAGCACGATCTTTGAGCTGCCCTGTATAGCACTCGTCCTATAACCGAAGGCCATCGCTTCCTTGTCCAGGGAAATGACAGAACCGCTTTCTTCAAGCACTGTCACTTTCTGTACCACATCTTTCATTTCGCCCCCGTAAGCCCCTGCATTCATTACTACAGCACCACCGATCGTACCCGGGATGCCGCTTGCGAACTCAAGCCCAGCCAGACTGGCTCTCACCGCTTTATTTGCCAGGACCGCCAGAAGGGTCCCTGCTTGTGTTTTTACAATATTGCCCGTGATTTCCACCCTGCTGAATTTTTCAGCCAGTTTTATGACAATGCCCCGGATTCCCCCATCCCTTACCAGGAGGTTGGAACCGTTGCCCATGACCGTGTAAGGCACCGAGCAGCGCTTGGATATTTCTACCGCGCTCAGTACCTGGCTTGATTCGGAGGGCAATATCAATATGTCCGCAGGCCCGCCTATCTTAAAAGAAGTATGATTTTTCATGCTTTCATTTATCTTGATTAGCTCAGGCGGGATCACCTGTTTCAATTCTTCTAATGCTTTATCGATATTCATATGAGGCTCCTGTTATATAGTTGATAATGCTCATTGGCCGGCCTTCAGCATGCCTTGGAAGTCACCCCAGAATTTATTGATATATTCCCTGTTGGTTGCTGCAGGCGCAACGGTCACCTTGTCGAGTGAGCTCTCCAGGGCATCCATATCTGGATCATCGCCGTAAAGGTACAACGAATGAAGCACAGAAAACATACCCAATTGGTCCAGGGTCTGCTGGTGCTTTATATCTAAAAGACCCTTCAGGAATTCCATGCAGGGCATCCTTACCTCATCAGGTGTCTTTTCCAGTATGCCAATGGCGGCTATCTGGTCCAGGTACATACCGCCCAGGTCATCTGTCGGTACAGGGTACACGGAATAATCGATCCCCTTACCAGATTCTGCGAGTTTTCTCAGGTCATACAGCACCCTGGTGGAACCAAGCATGACACCAGCCCGCTTTTCAACAGCAAAAAGCCCGAATGCCTGCTGGTACGTCAGGCCTGACATGTTAGGAGGGCATATATTGCCCTTAAGCCAACCCTCAATCAGGCTATATCCCTTGTTGTTAATAATTTTACCTTCATTGCCGTAAATAATACTCAGCAGCGGCCGGCTTGAAGGCGTGGAATAGGTGCAAAAGCCGTAATACCGAATGGTCTTGCGCCCTGTTTTCTTTTCAAGGGACATGGCATTTGCCATCTCATTCAATGCGTCCAGGTCCTTAAGATCACCCTCGGGTGGCAGATCCAGTTCAGCCTTTAGGGAATTGCTGACATACAGCCCGTAAACTCCCATCATCCACGGGACTCCCAGCATCCGGCTTTCCAGCATGACGCTGTTGAGTGCCGGTTTGCGCAGGGCAGACAGCTCGTCGTCTTGAAAGTATGGTTTGAGATCTAGTAGCAAGTCATATGGCACATACTGGTCATAGGTCCCCAGGCTGATCAGTTCTGGTAGCAGATCCGGATCTGGGTCACCGCTGAAATACATTGCCAGCCTCTCGGCCGTCATTATCCTCATATCGATGAACACACCGGGGTGCTGCTTTTCAAAGGACCTTATACACCTGTTCATCCACTGGACCTGGCTTCCCCTTCCCGTGTCCAGGGCAGGCACATACCAAAAAGAGATTATACCTGTCCAACTCTCATTTTCAGCATCGTCTGGAACGAGCAGTCCCCTGTCAGCCAGCTTACTGGGTAGAAACAACGGAGCGGTGACCAGAAACATGATCGAAATGCAAAGAGCTACGAAGAAGGTGGGCTTGAAGTTGAGGCTTTTCATGCATATCCCCCTAAACTCACTGCTTAATCCAATTATATTGACGAGCTTATGAGAGTATGCCATTATAGGTCAGCCTAAGCTCCACCTTATAAATAAGCCGGTCAGTCCTCGCAGCTGCTCTGGATCAGGGCATTCAGCCTGCGATCGAGCTCCTTTGCCGCATGATAGCCCATGTGCTTCAATCTCCAGTTCATTGCTGCGACTTCCACAATTATCGCCAGGTTCCTCCCAGGCCTGACGGGAAGATCAACCTTCGGAAGCTTGACACCAAGTATTTCTGTGTATTCCTCCACCAGTCCCAGCCTGTCATATTCCTTGTTGCTGTCCCAGAACTCCATATGCATGACCATGTCGATGGCCTTGGTGTTTATTACAGCCCCCACTCCATACATCGCTTTTATGTCGATTATCCCGATCCCCCTGACCTCCATGAAGTGACGTATAAGCTCGGGTGAATCCCCGATCAGCCTGTTTTCTGCGACCTTTTTGATTTCCACGGCATCGTCCGCAACCAGCCTATGCCCGCGTTTTACCAGTTCAAGCGCTGTCTCGCTTTTGCCTATCCCGCTCTCGCCTGTTAGCAATATGCCGACTCCATAGACATCTACAAGGACGCCATGACGTGTGATACGGGGAGCCAATTCGGAATCCAGATAGTTGATGAGATCATGGATAATGATCGAAGTCACTTTTCTTGACAACAACAAGGGACACTTGTATTTTTTGGCGCTGTCGATCAGATACTGCGGTGTCTCAAGGTTCCTGGCCACCAGAACGCAAGGCAGTCCGGATCCGAAAAACTTTTCGAGCCGTTCCTCTCTGATGACCGGATCCAACTGGTACAAATAGGTCATCTCGCCCTTGCCCAGGACCTGGACGCGCTCCTTGGCAAAGTAATCAAAAAAGCCTGCGAAATGGAGCCCAGGCCTGTTTATATCGCTGGTTTGCAGGTCTATCGCCTTCCTGTCACCGTCATAGATTATTTCCAACTCCAGCGCCCTTGCCATGTCTTCAATAGGTATAAGGCTCACTTTCCTATCACATCTCCCAGCACAAATTTTTCAATAATCTCAGCCACACCGTCTTCGGCATTGGTGGAGGTCACATAATCGGCCTTCTCCTTGACATCCTCCGGAGAATTGCCCATTGCCACGCCCAGCCCGGCATATTCGATCATGGATATATCGTTGTAACTGTCACCAATTGCTATTACAGCCTCCCTTTCTATACCCAGCATCGTAGCAAGCTGCTCCAGGGCTCTCCCCTTTGTAGCTTCAATATGGGTGAACTCCAGGTAGATCGGCCTCGAAACGACCGTTTGCAGCCTGCCTGAGAAAGCTTCATTATATTTACTATAAAGAGCTGATATCGTTTCAGGCCTGTCGATGATCAGCAGCTTGATCGGTTCACAGTCCGCGACCTGCATCAGGTCACCGACTTCCATCCCTTTGACACCGGATTGGTTTTCATAAAACCTGCTGTACTCATTGTCCTGGGCAAAATAATAGGTGTCCTCCGTATATATCTGAAGATGCAGGTTGTCCTTTTTGCAGTCTTCGATCAACGACAGCACGTATTCCCTGGGTACTTCCTTCCTGACTAAGGTCCTGCCAGTGCCCGGTTCCTTTATATATGCGCCTTGATATGCCAGCACCGGCACTTCTATGCCAAGCTCCTTTATGTAGGGAAGCGCGGACTTGTACATCCTGCCTGTCGCTATAGTGATCTTGACGCCTTTTTCAGCTGCCTTGGATAACGCTTTTTTGTTCCGATCGCTTATCTTAAGGTCAGTTCCCAGAAGCGAATCATCAAGGTCTACTGCTATAAGCTTGTAAGCCAATATCTTCACCCTTTGTGCAACAAGTTTACCTTTTCGGGATAATCAGGCTTGCAGCCAGATAGGCCAGCAACCCGGCCCCGCATGAACTTAAAATTACAACGACCCAGATCAATCTGACGATCGTGGGATCTATGTCGAAGTATTCACCTATCCCTCCGCAAACACCACAAATCATAACATTAGTATCTGAACGATAAAGCCTTTTTTGCATATGATCACCCCTGCATCTATATTATTATTGCATCGTATAAACTAACACGTTTCTCTTTCCAAGTATATACCGTCCATCATATAATGTCCAGTACCGGAAAACAGCTAATCCTTAAGGTAAGCAGCTATAGCGGCAGCGCTTCTTTTATCCATCCCCTTTACCTTGACCAGTTCATCGAAGTCAGCACGTTTTATTGCCTCGATCGATCCGAAGGCCTTGATCAGTTCCCTCATCCGCTTCGGGCCAATGCCTGGTATATCTAATAAAGCAGAATGGAGGCTGCCCTTGTCCCTCAAGCTCCTGTGATAGGTGATAGCAAACCGGTGCGCTTCGTCCCTGATCCTTTGCATCAGGTGGAGGGCATTGGAGTTCCTAGGCAGCACTATAGGATCGCTGCTGTCTTTCGTGTATATTTCTTCAAATTCCTTGGCAAGCCCGATAATGGGGATATGGTCCACCCCAAGCCGGCTCATCGCCTCCAGGGCTGCGTTCAGTTGTCCCTTGCCGCCGTCTACTATGACCAGGTCGGGAAATTTTGAAAACTTGCCCATTGAATGATCCTGGCCCTGGGCCTCCAGCTTCCTGCGTTCTTCCAACCCATGCTCGAATCTTCTTGATATCACTTCTGCCATGCTTGCAAAATCATTGGCGCCTTCTACGGTCTTGATCTTATACCTGCGGTATTCCTTCTTTGCCGGCATACCGTTTTCAAACACTACCATGGAAGCTACCTTCTGAACGCCCTGAATATTGGATATGTCGTAGCATTCCATGCGATATGGCGGGTATGGCAATCCAAGGCGACTTGCCAGCTCAATAACAGCCCCTTCGGTCCTGGCCTTCTCCCTTTCCGCCTTCTGGGTATGGGCTTGCAATACCTCAGCTGCATTCCGCCTAGCCAGCTCCACAAGCTTGCGCTTTTCGCCTTTTTTAGGGCTCTTGATATAGACCCTGCCACCCTTGAGCTGCATGAGCCACTGCTCGATTGCTCCCCTGTCTTCGATATCGGTTTGAAGCAGGATCTCCCTTGGTATGAAAGCGGAAAGGCTGTAAAACTGTTTCAGAAATGATGAAGCGATGTCTTCCAGGCTGCTTTCGGATGCCCCTTCCAGGATAAAGTGCTTGGCTGAAATAAGCTTTCCGTTCCTTATGAAGAATACCTGGGCTGCAGTCAAATTATCAGGATCAGCCTTAGCAAAAGCTATAACGTCCTGATCCTCCATGGCAGTCGATATCACTTTTTGATTCTCCATTATCCTTTCCACGGCATTGAGCTTGTCGCGCAGGACCGCGGCTAATTCAAACCGGAGGTTTTCAGCCGCCTGCTCCATCCTTGACCGCAATTCCCTGATGATCTCATCATGCCGGCCTTCCAGGAATCTGCATACATCCCTGATGGTCGACCTGTAATCCTCTTTTTTTACATTCCCGAGGCAGGGGCCGGGACACTGACCAATATGATAATACAAGCATGGCCTGTCTTTTTTGCCTTCCCGCACATCCCTGCTGCAGGTCCTTATAGGGAATATCCTGGTTATGACCTCTATAGTCTCCCGCACCGCCCTTGCACTGGTATAGGGCCCAAAGTACTTGTTGTTGTCCTTGTTGATTTTCCTGGTCATCACTATCCTTGGAAAATCCTCTTCAGTGGTCAGCATGATATAAGGATAGTGCTTGTCATCTTTGAGCAGTATATTATATTTCGGCCTGTGCTTTTTTATCAGGTTGCACTCGAGGATCAGGGCTTCGACTTCGTTATCAGTCAGGATGTACTCAAAGTCCTCGATGTTGGCTACCATGGCACCGACCTTGCCAGTATGCCCGGAAGCTTTGAAATATTGCCGTACCCTGTTTTTCAATGAGATAGCCTTGCCGACATATATGATCTGGTCGTTTTTGTCCTTCATTATATAAACGCCGGGACTGTCCGGCAGATTGCCTAGCTTGGTTTCGATCACCTTGTTCAACATATCACTTCCTTATCATAAGGCTCAGTGCCGCTATTATTATTTTATAGAAAAACCTATACAGCAGCAAGGATATATGCCTAATAACCAAGCCGGACCGCCTGGGCTATAAGGTCCCCGGCGATGGGTGCCGCTTCACTGCCGCCACTGCCTCCCTTCTCAATAATAACTGCAATGGCGATGGATGGATCGTCTGCAGGTGCAAAGCCAACAAACCAGGCATGGGGTAGAGAACTCTTGCTCACCTCCGCCGTGCCTGTTTTACCCGCGATTTTGAGTCCTTGTCTGTTTGCCCTCCTACCCGTCCCTTTCTCGACTGCATTTATCATCATGTCTTTGAGAGCATGGGCAATTTCGGGCGATATTGGCTTCAGTGCAGTCTTCGAACCGGACTTATATATGATACTTCCGTTGCGCCTCTGTATCCCGTGGATCAGCCTCGGCTCGGGCATTTTTCCGTCATTGGCGATGGTAGAGGCTATCAAGGTCATATGAAGGGGTGAAACCAGTACCTCATCCTGGCCGACTCCTGTCCATGCCAGCTCTTCTGTGGTTTTGGACCTGCCAGTCGGGAACATGCTTTTTGTAGTAATGACTTCTTCAAAAATGAAATCACGGTTGAAACCAAACTGCTCAGCTGTTTCCCTCAGGTCTTTCCACCCCAGGCTGATTGCCAACTTTGCAAAATATGCATTGCATGATACCTCCATGGCCTTGTTCATGTCGACAAAGCCATGGGCCTGCTCTCCGTAGCAGGTTATTATTATGCCGTCTATATACGTTCTGCCCCTGCACTCAAGTGTAAGCCCTTCTGCTCCTTCCAAATGACTGATGGCAGCAGCTGCTGTTATTAGCTTCATGATCGACCCCGGGGGATATTTGCCGTATACTGCCTTGTTGACCAGGCTTTCATCCTTTATATCCCCGTCCGGATTGGAAGGATCGAAATCCGGATGGCTTACCATAGCAAGGATTTCGCCGTTTTTTGGGTTCATGATCACTATGCTGCCCGATTTATCTCCCAGTGCCTCATCAGCATGCCTTTGAAGCGCCATATCGATAGTCAGGATAACATTGTTGCCTTGCTCGCGGTTTAGAAAGGCTTTCTGGTATATCCGCTCAAGC